>JAGBUB010000018.1 GCA_017631035.1 Alistipes sp. | reverse complement strand
TTCAGTCCTTTGCTCTACCAACTGAGCTATGGCACCATCGTTATGTCTTGCTAAGTTTTCGTTAGCGAGTGCAAAGATAGATACTTTTTTCTTATCTGCAAACTTTTTAGCATCTTTTTTTAATATATTTTATAAAAATATCATCTTCATACTCACCCACAATCACACAACTCGCTAAAAATCAACATTTAGCACGGCATCTACCCTACTATCATTTTTTTGCTACACACAAGTAAATCCGCCATCGACAGCGATGTTTTGTCCGTTTACGTAGCTACTCATGGGCGAAGCGAGGAACAGGGCACAGGTGTCGAGCTCGCCCTCTCTGCCATAGCGCCCCAGCGGAATGCTGCGCTTAGCCATATCCTGGAAATAGTCGCTATCGAGCGTTGCGGTGGTTAGCTCGGTGTAGAAGTAGCCTGGGCAGATGCTATTCACCGTCACGCCATACTTGCCCCACTCGGCAGCAAGGGCACGTGTTAGGTTTACCACGCCACCCTTAGCGGCATGGTATGGCGCACTACCCGCAATCATGTTACCCACCAAGCCATACATCGAGGCGATGTTTATGATGCGGCCATAGCCCGCATTGAGCATCTCGCGACCAAACTCACGGGCACAGGCGAAAGTGCCAAATAGATCGACGTTTATCTCGTGCATAAACTGCTCGTCGGTGATATCCTCAGCATTGCCTATCGCACCCGTGCCAGCATTGTTCACAAGGATATCTACCCTACCAAACCTGTCGAGCATCGCACGCACGGCACGCCTTATGTCGTCCGCCACGGTTATGTCGCACTTTAGTGGCAACACCTCCACGCCATAGTCACGCGCTATCTGCTCGGCATTCTCCACGAGGCGCTCCTCACGGCGTGCCAACAACACGAGGTTTGCACCCTGACTTGCAAATGCCTTAGCCATCTGAAGGCCGAGTCCTGCCGAAGCGCCTGTTACTACTGCTACCTGTCCTGATAAATCGAAATATTTGTTCATAGTATATTTTGCTTTTATTATGTTAGTATCAAATTCTGTACCGCAAAGTAAATACCTATTTTGCTGAAATACAACTATTTCCAATTCTTATTTCCGATAGCCATATAAGCGCAACTTATACAAGCTTATTAAAACATAAGCAATACACTATTACCCAATATTTTAGACTGTACAGAAAATTATCGTGATAGCACCTAATATATATAATAAGAAAATCCCGACAACGAGCGTACTGCTCATTGTCGGGATCTTTTGTTAGCGGCAGTAGATACTGCCTTATCTCGATGGGAAGGCAAAATTTAGCGATAGAAGGGTTGCAGATGTGGTCTCGACATGAAATTGGGCTGGAAGGGACATACTTGACGTATTTCCCTTTCAGCCCAATGATTGAGAGGCCGCAGATGCGCCCTTATCTCGCTAAATTTACATTGGGAGGAACGCAAGAAGAATACCCGCCGCAACAGCCGAACCGATAACACCCGCTACGTTAGGACCCATAGCGTGCATTAGAAGGAAGTTACCTGGGTTATACTTCTGACCCACAGTCTGCGATACACGTGCTGCCATAGGCACAGCAGAAACGCCTGCAGAGCCGATAAGTGGGTTGATCTTCTCCTTTGAGAATAGGTTCATAAGCTTAGCAAGAAGCACACCGCTAGCTGAGCCGAACGAGAATGCGATGATACCCAAGCACAAGATAAAGAGAGTCTGTGCATTGAGGAACGACGCAGCAGTGGCAGTAGCACCTACTGAGATACCAAGGAAGATGGTAACGATGTTCATCAACTCATTCTGAACAGTCTTAGACAAACGCTCGGTCACACCGCACTCCTTCATCAAGTTACCAAGCATCAAGCTACCGATAAGTGGAGCTGCCGATGGCAACAAGATAGCGATGATAACAGTGATAGCGATAGGGAAGATAATCTTCTCGCGCTGTGACACTGTGCGAAGCTGCTTCATCTCGATCTTACGCTCAGCATCTGTTGTAAGCGCCTTCATGATAGGAGGCTGGATAACAGGCACAAGAGCCATGTAAGAGTAAGCTGCAACGGCGATAGGACCGAGGAGGTGTGGAGCAAGCTTAGATGTTAGGTAGATAGCGGTAGGACCGTCAGCACCACCGATGATACCGATAGAACCTGCCTCCCAGTAGTTGAAGCCGAGAGCCAACGCACCGATAAAGGTAGCAAAGATACCGATCTGAGCTGCAGCACCCAACAACAAGCTCTTAGGGTTAGCGATAAGTGGGCCGAAGTCGGTCATGGCACCTACACCGATGAAGATCAAGCAAGGATAGATACCGAGCTTAACACCAAGGTAGAGGTAGTCCAAGAGACCCACGTTTGAGCCAAGAGCGAAGTCCTCCCAGTGTACGTGGCCACCAGCGAACAACTCGGCGTGGAACAAGCCAGCACCAGGAAGGTTGGTAAGCAACATACCAAAGGCGATAGGCATAAGCAACAATGGCTCGAACTTCTTAACAATAGCAAGGTACAAGAGTACGAACGAGATGATAAGCATCAACGCATACTTCCAGCCACCCTCCATGATAAAGCCAGGGTAATTCTCAGTACCCTTGATAGCCGACTGATCAACGAAGTCGGCAATAGCCTTGCTCACGCTAAAGTCCTTGTCGATATCCTCGTTAGAGCGACCCTGAGAGCTAATAGGAGCATGTGCAGCCTTAGCGCCCTCCTCAACCTCAGCGATAGGCATCACAGCCTCAGCCTCAGGAGTAGCAGCCTCTGCCGTCTGCTCGATGTTCTGCTCGTCAGCAGCTGCAGTCTCATCCTGCGCCATCACTGGAGCAGCCATAACGAGCATAACAGCCGAGAGGAGCAACGAAAAATATAGTTTTACACTCTTCATATTATTTATATTAAGAGTTAGTAATTACTCGATGTCGATGAGAGCCTCGCCCTGCTGAACAGCAGCACCCTCCGCAACGTAGATCTTCTTAACGGTACCTGCGCCAGGAGCCATAATCTCGTTCTCCATCTTCATAGCCTCAAGGGTCATGAGAACCTCGCCAGCCTTAACTGCCTGACCCTCCTTAACCTTGATCTTAGATACGTTGCCAGGAAGTGGTGACTTGATAGAGCCAGCGTTGCCAGTAACCTTCTGCTCTGGCTCAACGAAGTCAGCGCCAGCAGATGATGGCTTAACAGCGGCAATCTTAGGAGATACGATAGCCTCCTCCTTCTCCACCTGAACGGTGTAGCTCTTGCCGTTAAGCTCAACACGAGCTGTGTTACGCTCGGTCTCCTCTACGATAGCCTCATAGCTCTTACCGTTAATATTGAATTTGAATTTCTGCATAATTCGTAAAAGTTGTTCTGTGTTGTACTACAATTGTTTGTGAATATTACGCACCTGCCATGCCGAAACATCGTGGTTCTGGCGGAAGGTCAATACGTCGCTCTCCTCATCGTGACGGTTGAAGAAGAGGTTGACAGCCATAGCGATGGCTGCCACCTCCTCGTCAGAAATCTCGTCAGATGATGCGACTGCAGGGGCTGCAACCACTGCCTTCTTCTTCTCAGCAAAGATAACTCCGAAGAGCTTCAAGATGAAGATAAGAAGAACTAGCACGACGAACACCAAGCAGATGCTCACCAATGCCATGAGGCCAGCGTTACCCCAGTTAGTTGCAAGAATCATCATAACTATCTACTAAAATTAAGATTACAATGGAATGTTGTTATGACGCTTTGCTGGATTCTCCAAACGCTTGTTGCGCAAAGACTCCAAAGCACGAATTACGCGGAAACGAGTGTTGCGTGGCTCGATAACATCGTCGATATAGCCGTAGCGTGCTGCGTTGTAAGGGTTAGAGAACTTGTCGCGGTACTCCTGCTCCTTCTCGGCAACAAACTTAGCCTTATCCTCCTTGTTCTCGAATGCTGACAATGCCTTAGCGTGCAATACCTCAACAGCACCGCTCGCACCCATAACTGCGATCTCAGCAGTTGGCCATGCATAGTTAACATCACCACGGATGTGCTTAGATGACATAACGATGTAAGCACCACCGTAAGCCTTACGCAATGTAACAGTAACCTTAGGCACTGTAGCCTCGCAGTAAGCAAACAAGAGCTTAGCACCGTGAGTGATAACACCACCGTACTCCTGAGCAGTACCAGGCAAGAAGCCAGGAACGTCTACCAATGTTACCAATGGAATGTTGAACGCGTCGCAGAAACGTACGAAGCGAGCAGCCTTACGTGAAGCATTGATATCGAGTACACCTGCCATGAACTTAGGCTGGTTGGCAATGATACCTACAGACTGACCGTTGAAGCGTGCGAAACCTGTGATGATGTTCTTAGCGTAAGCTGCTGCAGACTCCAAGAACTCGCCGTTATCAACGATAGCCTTGATAACCTCCATCATATCGTATGGCTTATTTGGGTTATCAGGGATAATCTCGTTAAGGATATCCTCCTTACGTGCGATATCGTCAGTGCAAGGCTGATCTGGAACGAGTGCTGTGTAGTTCTGTGGCATGTAAGAGAGAAGGTCGCGGATAAGCTTCAAGCCCTCCTCCTCTGAATCTACTGCAAACTGTGCTACACCCGACTTTGTTGTGTGCATATTAGCACCACCCAACTGCTCCTGAGTTACGTCCTCACCAGTAACGGTCTTAACAACCTTAGGACCTGTAAGGAACATATTCGATGTCTCACGACGCATAATGATGAAGTCGGTAAGAGCTGGAGAGTAAACAGCACCACCAGCGCAAGGACCGAAGATAGCCGAAATCTGTGGGATAACACCCGAAGCCATTACGTTACGCTGGAAGATATTTGCGTAACCTGCCAAAGCGTTAACACCCTCCTGGATACGTGCGCCACCAGAGTCGTTCAAACCGATACAAGGAGCACCGTTACGAACAGCCATATCCATAACCTTGCAAATCTTGTCTGCCAAAGAGATAGACAAAGAACCTGCTGTTACGGTAAAGTCCTGTGCAAATACATATACCAAGCGACCAGCGATGGTACCATAACCTGTTACAACGCCATCACCGAATGTGTGCTTTGCGTCCATACCGAAGTCATAGCAACGGTGAGTAACGAACATATCGAACTCCTCGAAGCTACCCTCGTCCAACAACATAGCGATACGCTCACGAGCAGTATACTTACCCTTCTCGTGCTGCTTGTCGATAGCCTTCTGGCCACCACCCATACGAGCTGTCTGACGGTTGTCCATCAACTTCTCAATCGCTTTCTGAATTTCGCTCATAGTGAAATGA
>JAGBUB010000017.1 GCA_017631035.1 Alistipes sp. | reverse complement strand
AGCGCGCTGCATCTGCTCACGCTTTGCGATTGAGGGCTTTGTGAAGTACTGACGACGACGCAACTCCTTCAAAACACCAGTACGCTCATACTTACGCTTAAACTTCTTGAGGGCCTTCTCGATGTTCTCTCCCTCCTTAACAGGCATAATAATCATAATTCTATTCTTTTTTTATTTGTTTTTAATCTAATTCTTTTTTTGTGTGGGGTTTTAACTCTTCCGCCCTACCCCGTCGGTCGGTGACTCGCACAACGCCGTTGCACTCGCCTACTTATTGAACACTCCTACTCGGTGGCTGTAAGCCTAAATCGAAGATACGGAGCCAATCGCTTGGCTTCCTCCTCGGATAATATGTCATCGTCGATCATCTCTTCGATTTTACTCCAACCTCCTTTCAATTGTCGCTGTTTAACAATACGTCTTAAAGCTTGCGCCGACACATATGGATGACGCTCTAACTCTAAAGAACGCGCAAAGTTAATATCAATTTTTGAAATAACGAAACTATCGCACCAAATTTTCGGCAAAATTTTCTCAAAATTGCTCTCTGTAATGCATTTTAGCTCGGCTAATTGCTCCACCGAGTAGTATCCACCCAACAAATTGCGGTATTTTATGATCTCCGACGCGCTCTTTGCCCCTATGCCATCGATAGCTACAAGTGTTGCCGAGTCGGCACTATTTATCTCTATAGGCTCCTGGTTTGGCTCTGTTGCAGGATTGGAAGTCGCTTGTTCGGGCGAGGTTTTTTCAGAGAAAATCACATATGGAAGTAGGCGTTCGGCCATCACATCGTCTATTACATAACAACGTCGCAAATGCTCCTCATCGAAGATGCCTCCGCTTGCATCACGATAACGCACCACCACCTCGGCCTGACGCCAAGAGAATCCCCATCGGGTGAGGTACTCGGCCGTGACGGTGTCGATTGCAAATCGGTCGGTGGGATACTCCACTCTATCGTGCGGAGTTTTATTATGATTATTGGCAGCGACTCTTTCGGCCGTGAATGAAGGGCGTGCAGCCACACTATCGGCAATAACGATATAGGGTGCAAGCAGCGAGTAGAGCGAATCTGTCATACCCGCGACCATTGCCAGATCCTCACGCACACGATATACCTTACCATAACTGCGCCAGCGCACAACACCAACTGCCACCTCAACGGGCACACCCTTCTCGCGCAACACTTCATAACCATCCACATTAGGGTCGAACGGTTGCAGTGCTACTGCCGATGGCTGTGGCTCATCGGACATAATGGTCGGTTGCATACTATCGGCCAACAGATATATAAGCAGCAGAATAACTAACAACGACGCCATCACCACAAGACCACGACGTTGCGATTCGGAGAAAAATCCCATCTATTGAGTCTTTACTTGGTTCTACGCCCTACCACTCAGCCTTTGCCGAGAGCCATAACTTACGATACCTGCGCGAGGGCGACTCAATCTTCTCGCCCAGGCCATACTCCGCCCAACGCTCATCCACGAGGCGTATGGTATCGGTTGACGACATAACCACATTTGGGAAACGTGCCGGATTTTCGCCCACACCGGGGTGTTTGCTTCGCGCATCAAGCAGTAGCTCACCACCTGCGAGCAAGCGCACATCACGACGTGGGTCGCTATTGGCCATAGCAAGCCACAGCAGGTCGTTGGGAGTCATCACACCAGCTGCCTGATAGTCAAACAGGGCTACATACTTCACACCCTTGATGCCGTTATGCTCAAGATATGCCTCAACATCAACCTCAATGGGACGACTCTCCTCAGCATATATAATAAGAAGGCCATACTCCTCAACAAAGCGTGTATCAAACAACTGAACACCACCCATAGGCTTCGCCATACGAGGCACCGCAATAGGCTCAACATCGGAATTGAGGTCAATCGATGTTAGATCGAATGCCAACTTACCACCAAATCCGCAGGTAGCCGTTGCGTGGTCCAGCACATCCAAAATACCCTCCGAGCGAATGATATCACGCTTTAGATCGGCACGACGCAACAGACGGCCAAGCATCGAGAACGAACGTATATCGTACTGCGACGAGGCCACCACCATATATTTATTAAACATCATCTGCCCAGCGCCCCACATCGACTGTGCCACCTTATGGGCTTGACCCGTATAGCGCTTGTCGATAGAGATGATAGCCAGATTGTGAGCCGTACCTTCGATGGGCATCCACAAATCCTTAACCTCAGGTTGCACGGCAAGACGTATGGGGGCAAGGAATATCTTCTCAGTAGCCTCAGCTATGTAGGCATCCTCCTGCGGAGGTACACCTACAACAGTAGCGGGATAGATAGCTCCACGACGATGCGTGATGCAAGTAACGTGGAAACGGGGATATAAATCTTTAAGTGAATAGAATCCTGTATGGTCGCCAAAATCGCCCTCCACAGCCTTCGCCTCCTGCGGATCGACATAGCCCTCGATTACAAAGTCGCAATCCTCGGGAATGCGAATATCACACGTTAGTGCCTTGACCAACTTAACGGGCTTCTGACGCAGAAAACCAGCCAACAGATACTCGTCCATATTGTCGGGCATAGGTGCCGTAGCTGCATATGTATAGGCGGGATCACCACCCAGAGCCACCACAACAGGCATACGTTGCCCGAGGCGTTTGTATGCATCGTAGTGGCGTGCGCCAGTCTTATGAACGTGCCAATGCATACCCGTAGTCTGTTTGTCGAAACGTTGCATACGATACATACCCACGTTCCTTACGCCCGTCTCGGGGTCAATGGTATTTACCATCGGAAGCGTAACGAAAGCTCCTCCGTCCGACTCCCACGAGTGCAACATAGGCAGACGCTCCAAGTCGACCTCATCACCTTGCCACACCACCTCCTGACACGCTCCACGGCCAGCAACACTCTGCGGAAACCACTTCGACATATCGGCCAGCAGGGGCAACATACGCATCTTCTCCCACAGCGAAGCCTTTGGCGAGAGAGCATCCTTCAAAAGAGAATCGATACGCTGTGCAATATCCTCCAATCGCTCGACACCCAGGGCCATAGCCATACGGCGCGACGAGCCCATCATATTGGTCAGAACGGGAAAATCCGAATCGGTATTCTCAAACAAGAGTGCCTTGCCTCCGCCCGCGCTCTTAGCCATACGGTCGGTCAGTTCGGCTATCTCGAAGCGTGACGATACGGGTGCCGATACTCTTATTAGCTCACCCTCACGCTCCAGTTGCTCAACAAACTCCTGCAGGTTACGATACATAATTTATCTCATTTTCAGAGGTTGGTAGGGAACTTTATACTTATCATCAAGACGTAAAATCTTGTTCTCGTGCATAGCCATATCCGCCAACAAGGCAAACTGCGTAGCATAGTACGACTCCTCAAGCACCTTCTCAGGCTGTTTGCCTGTGATTACGGCGTGAATGAATGCCTCCAAGAGCTCCTTCGAACCGTCGGCCTCGGCACCCACCGAGCTCTCGCCCGACACAACCTTAACATTAGGCATAATGGGAATACCCGGCGCAAGTGTAGCCGTCTCGGCAGCCCACGATGTACCGGCAAAGACCGAATTACTCATAATACCGCTCTCGATCTGCGCTATAAGCTGATCCATACCACTACCCTTAGGTGCAGGCTCATCGGTATAGTGCATAGCTGTAACGAGGTCAATAGTACCCTTAGTACCGAGAATCTGCTCACCCATACCGTAGTGTTTGTTCGAGATAATCGACTCAAAGGTCATATTCACGCCATTGGGATAGGTGAAGATGGCACTAACGGTATCATATACATCACGCTCATCCTCGTTGGTCCAATGCACCAAGTGTCCCGAACCCATAACCTGCTCGGGCAGCATACCCATAGCCCACGAACCATTCTGCAACTGGTGGCACGCCAGCTCGGTCATAAGGCCTCGCGAATACTCGCTATACAATCGCCAGTTGATGTGACGCTCGAGCTCGGGTGAGGGCACCTCACGGCGCCAGTTATTGTTTCTGTACCAATAGTTTCTTACGCCCACAACATCGCCAATCACACCCTGGTGAATCATCTGCATAGCCTTGATGTACTTGGGATCGAACAGACGCTGCTGACCAATCAGAAGCACACCTCCCAGCTCCTTACGGCGGTTATACACCTCGAGAGCCTCATCCAAAGTGAAGGCCATCGACTTCTCGCAAAAAACACGCTTGCCAGCCGACAGGGCGTCGAGCGTCATACGGCCGTGCAAATAGAGGGGTGTAGTGATGATAACACCCTGCACGTTCTTATCGTCGAGCAGGCGACGGTAGTCGTCGTAGAGCTTGGCATCGGGGTAATACTGTGCTGCATCCTCAAGATGGGGACGATAGTTATCGCACAGAGCCACCACATCGACATTGGGCATCTGCAACAGATGCTGGACGTGGAACAGGCCTCGCGAGCCCGTACCGATGATACCTATGCGGGCACGCTCACCGCTGAGCTCCTGCTGTGCCTTTTCGGTGCAAGACTCCAACCACGGGAAGAGCGACAAAGCAATGCCTGCAAAACCCATACGAGAACAATCCGACAAAAACTCTTTTCTATTCATTTTATCTTAGTAGTTTTATTTATTTCCAATCTCACGCAACTCAACGCCACCACCCTTGCGGCAGTAAATCTCGGTTGCTTTATAACCTTCATAGCGGCTCATAATATCAGCACGCAGGGTCTTTGGTGCGGCATACAATGCGGTCGACAACACCTCTGCGATAAGAGCCGAGCGACCCTCAACCAAAATCAACTCCTCGGCTGCCACCGTGCCACCCGTCGAGGGGTTTATGATGTGATAGCGGCCATCTGTCGAGCGACCCGACACCGACATAGCACTTGACCTAAGATGCACCTCACACGCCATCTGACCACGCTCCAGAGTGTGCTCGACACCCACTGCCCACCACTCACCATAGGGGTGATGACCAATCGATGCCACCGAGCTATTTCCGAAATTCATCAGAGCTGTTTCAACACCTGCATCAGCAATAATCTGCCTCACACGCTCCAGCGCATAACCCTTGGCAAAGCCTCCCATATCAAGACGCACGCCCTCACGCTGAAAGCGCACCGTATGACGTTTGGCATCGAGCAGATAACTGCACTGCCCAGCTACGGCTGTGTCAGTTGAAATATCGAAGCAGCCGGCTGTCGTACGCCTGAAAGCCTCACACAGTTCGAGCGCCATAAACATATCGTCGCCCACCTCAACGGCCTCACCCGCAGCACGCAGATTAATAACCGAAAGTGGCGAACGCTCATCGTGGCAATTGAAGCGGCGCTCCATACTCTTCACCTCCTGTTCGATGGTTGCAGCCAACTTCCGCCCAACACTCTGCTCCACACCCGTGAGGAGTATCTCGATGCGGGTATGCATAGCCTGAAAGGCTATAAAGGAGATTGGGTGCGAGGGGTTCTTGTCGCTATATCGAAACTCGAGTGCCACTTATCTATCGTTTAGCCAACAAGCCTCTGAATATACGCCACGCCAGACGCACCACCAGTACCAGACCATAGAGCAGAAGCGAGGTCACAACGACATAGCCTATCTGCGTAAAGATCTCGTACCAGGGAGTCTGGAACTTGATAATAGATATCACATTAATGATATTGGCCACCACAAAGCATACGAGCCAAATATAAAATTCTCGCTTCTGCGCAGCCTTTGTAAATACAATATCTTTCATATTAGGAAGATTTACAATTCACGAATCTTCAAGTTGCGGTAATGCACCTCATCATTGTGATCCTGCAACAGGATATGGCCACCATCGCCACCGGCGAAGTTCTTGACCTTGGCAAACTTGCTATGCGAGACGATTGTATCCCACATATCGTTATTCTTCTCATACTCGAGAATCTTCACTCCATTGAGCCAATGCTCAACGTGATTGCCACGAACCACAATGCGGGCGGTATTCCAATCGCGCTTTGAGGCAAGAGCCCAACCATCGGCAGGAATCAAATCGTAGAGCGAGCCTAAACGGCGGTTGCCATTGAAGCCCATTTTGGCATCGGGATGATTCTCATCGTCAAGAATCTGAAACTCGCAACCTACGCTACCATTCTCACCGATGAAATATTTTATACCGCTATTTGCTCCCTCGGTAATCTTAAAATCGATAGAGAGTTCGAAGTCGTGATAACGTTTCTCGGTGATGATGTCGCCAGCACCCGAACCAGCCATAATGACCAACTGGCCATCGACAACCTTCCAGCCTTTGTTCATATCACCTTTAGAAGAGTTACTCTTCCAACCCGACAAATCCCGTCCATTCCACAGCAACTGCCAGCCGGCCTTTCGCTCCTTCTTGGTAAGGGTGTTATGCTCTTGCGCTGTGGCAGCAAAAGAGACTCCGCACACAAGCAACGCAACAAACAACAGTTTCTTCATACTCTCATTTATAGATTATAGTTTTATATCGTAAATCTGAATCACACCCTGCAGGCGACCATCATCGTCGGTAGCAAGCAACGAGTTGACCTTATACTGAGTCATCATCTTCTCGGCGTCGATGAGCTTGGCATTCACGTTAATCGACTTGGGTGAGCGGCTGGCGATATCGATGGCCTTGATGTTGAAAAACTCGGCCTGACGACTCTCCATAGCACGACGCAGGTCGCCATCGGTTACAATACCCTCGATTCTCTCACCGTCGCAGATGACGATAAGACCCAAACCGCCGCTTGTCATACGGTGAATCATATCCGTAGCAGAACAATCTTTCTCAACGATGGGCAGGTCGTTCTTACGCATCACATTGCCCACACGCATCAGCAGACGACGGCCCAGGCTACCACCCGGATGCAGACGTGCAAAATCCATTGCGGTGAACTCACGAGCCTTCATAAGTGCCACGGCCAAAGCATCGCCCATAGCGAGCTGTGCCGTTGTCGAGGTGGTGGGAGCAAGCTGCAGAATACAAGCCTCCTCCTTGACCTTTGTATCGAGGTGAATATGCGAATTCTTTGCAAGTGTTGAGTTGGCATTGCCCGTAATCGATATGAGCACGTTGCCGTTGCTCTGAATAAAGGGCACAATCTTCAGCACCTCATCGGTCTCGCCCGAGTGCGAAAGTGCAAGCACTACATCCTGCGACGAGATCATACCCAGGTCACCGTGAAAGGCCTCGCCCGGGTGCAGGAAGAAACTCGGTGTGCCGGTACTTGCCAACGTGGCTGCAATCTTACGACCCACAAGGCCCGACTTACCCATTCCTGTGATGATGACCTTACCCTGACAAGCCAGCACCTTATCCACCGCACCAACAAACTCATCACCCAGCGTGGTGGCCATATTCTGCAATGCTTCGGCCTCAAGACGCAGGGTACGTGACGCCAATTCTAATATCTCTTGTGAAGTTAATCCGCTCATTTATATATAAGTTTTATCTTGGTTCATTTTACAGCAGACGAGCCACTACGCTCTCCAACTCATCCAACGACAACATATTGGGGCCATCGCTCAACGCAGCATCGGGCGTGGGATGCACCTCGAAGAAGAAGCCGTTCGCTCCGAAAGCCTTGGCAGCCTCGGCCATTGCGGGCACAAACTCACGGTTGCCTCCCGTCTTACCACCTGCAGCTCCTGGGCGCTGTACGCTGTGTGTGCAGTCCATCACTACGGTAGGCGAAATCTTCAACATATCGGCTATGTTGCGGAAATCGACAACCAGGTTGTTATAACCATACATATTGCCTCGCTCGGTGAGCCACACCTCATTAGCACCCGACTCGATAGCCTTCTCATAGGGGTACTTCATATCCTCACCCGAAAGGAACTGTGCCTTCTTGATGTTTACCGTGCGGCCGGTCTTGGCAGCAGCGACCAACAAATCGGTCTGGCGACAAAGGAAAGCGGGAATCTGAATCACATCGATAACCTCGCCCGCAGGTGCAGCCTGCCACGCCTCGTGGATGTCGGTGCAGAGCTTAAGGCCCCACTTCTGCTTCACATCAGCGAGCATCTGCAAACCCTTATCCAGCCCTGGGCCACGGAATGACGAGAGCGAGGTACGGTTGGCCTTATCGAACGAAGCCTTGAAGATAATCTCCGTACCCAACTTATTATTTATCTCAACCAGACGCTGTGCCACGCAGTCGAGCAACTCGGCCGACTCGATAACGCAAGGTCCTGCCACAAACTTTTTCATAGTCATATAATTTTATCCTTTTCTGGTTTTCAAAAACTCCTCGGCACGCTCCAAATCCTCGGGGGTGTCGATGCCTACGGTCTCAACATCCGAGATGCCTACACCAATCTTATAGCCATTCTCCAGCCAGCGAAGCTGCTCCAACGACTCGGCCTTCTCGAGTGTAGACTGGGGTAATGCTGTAATCTCTCGCAGCACATCGGCACGGAAGGCGTACATACCTATATGTTTATAGAATGTATGCTCCTTGAGCCACTCACTACGCTCCACACCACGCAAGTAAGGAATAACCGAACGCGAGAAGTAGATTGCACGCGAAGCGGCGTCGAGCACCACCTTGGGCGAATTGGGATTCTCCAGCGCTGCAAGACCATCCTCCTCGGCAAAGGGTTTTACCAGCGTAGCAATGTCGGTTGCCTCATCCTCGAAGCAAGCCATAATGGCACGCAACTGCGAGTGGGCAATGAAGGGTTCGTCGCCCTGCACGTTGATTACAACGTCGTACTGCTGACCTACCTTCTGGTAAGCCTCCCAGCAACGATCAGTACCGCTACGATGCTCAGTAGAGGTCATAACAACCTCGCCACCGAAGGCCTCAACAGCCTGATAGATGCGCTCGTCATCGGTAGCAACCACAACACGCTCAACTACACCCTTTACCTGCTCATAAACGCGCTCGATGACGGGCTTGCCACCGAGCAGTGCCAACGGCTTAGCAGGAAAACGCGTAGAGGCGTAACGTGCGGGAATGATGACTATAAATTTCAATGGTTTCATATGCTATTCTTATTTCAATGCCAACGCAAGTACCTCCTCGATGCGCTTAACATAGTGGAACGAAAGACCAGCAACATAGTCAGCCTTAATCTCCTCGACATCCTTGCGGTTGTCCTCACACAAGATAAGCTCGGTAATACCTGCACGCTTGGCAGCCAAAATCTTCTCCTTAATACCTCCCACGGGCATCACGCGACCACGCAGCGTCATCTCGCCTGTCATAGCAATACGCTCCTTGACCTGACGACCTGTAAGAGTAGACACTATAGAGGTAACCATAGTAATACCTGCCGAAGGGCCATCCTTGGGAATAGCACCCTCGGGAACGTGAATATTGAGATTCTTCTTCTCGAAGGTCTCCACTGTAATGCCCAACTCCTCGTGGTGAGCCTGCACCCACTCATAACCGATGGTGGCCGACTCCTTCATCACATCACCCAGATTACCTGTGAGGTTCAAAGCACCCTTACCAGGTGTGAGTACTGACTCAATGTAAAGTATATCGCCACCTACCGATGTCCACGCAAGACCTGTTACTACACCCACCATACCGGCAATCTCATACTCATCGTTGCGGAACTTGGGTTTGCCCAAAATCTTCTCAACATCCTTGGCCGAGAGTTCGGGGGCAAAGGCCTCCTCGAAGGCAATCTGCTTGGCTCGGGCTCGGGCAATCTTTGCGATGTGCTTATCGAGCGAACGAACACCCGACTCGCGAGTGTAGTCGGCAATAATCTGCTCCATAATCTGGGTTGAAAGCACCAACTCCTGCTCCTTCACGCCGTGAGCCTCGCACTGCTTGCGCACCAAGTGCTGCTCGGCAATCTGTATCTTATCCTCAAGGATGTAGCCAGGAATGTTAATCATCTCCATACGGTCACGCAATGCGGGGTTGATGGCGCTGATGTCGTTAGCCGTAGCGATGAACAACACCTTCGAAAGGTCGTACTCCGTATCGAGGTAGTTATCGTGGAATGTTGTGTTCTGCTCGGGGTCCAACACCTCCAACAGAGCTGATGAGGGGTCACCGTGGTTGCTCACTGTTATCTTATCAACCTCATCGAGAATGATGACGGGATTTGATGAGCCACAACGTTTGATAGTCTGAATGATTCGGCCAGGCATAGCGCCGATATAGGTGCGGCGGTGACCGCGAATCTCGCTCTCATCGTGCAGACCACCGAGCGAAATGCGACCAAACTTACGTCCCAAAGCCGTAGCCACCGAACGACCGAGCGAGGTCTTACCCACTCCCGGAGGTCCATACAGGCACAAGATGGGCGACTTCAAATCACCCTTGAGCTTGATAACGGCCAGATGCTCCAAAATACGATCCTTGACCTCCTCCAGACCAAAGTGGTCACCATCCAACTGCTGACGTGCACACTCTAGGTCGAGGTTATCCTTGGTTACATCGTTCCAGGGCAACTCAAGCATAAGCTGAAGGTAGGTCATCTGCACCGAGTACTCCGCCACGGCAGGGTTCAGGCGCTCAACCTTCGAGAGCTCCTTCTCGAAAATCTCACCCACCTCCTTGGGCCAATTCTTTTTCTTGGCTGCCTCACGCATCTGGTCAATCTCGGCATCCGACGTATCACCCAATTCATCCTGAATGGTACGCATCTGCTGCTGCAGGTAGTAGTCGCGCTGCTGCTTGTCAATCTCCTGCTTAACCTTCTCCTGAATCTCGTTCTTGAGCTCGGCCAACTGCTGCTCACGCACCAAAATCTCAAGCAACTTACGCGAGCGGGCCAACAAACCGGGAGCCTCGAGCAGAGCCTGACGATCCTCGTCCGAGAAGTCCATATTCGAGCAAACGAAATTAATCAAGCCACGTGGTGAGTCGATATTTTTCAATGCAAAGACTGCCTCCTTGGGCATCGACGAAGAGATGTTGATTATGTTAAGCGACACCTCACGCACCGAATCCACCAAAGCCTGAAACTCCACATTTCCCGCATCGGGCTGCGAGTCGCGAATGGTGCGAACGGTAGCCTTAAGGTAAGGCTCCGACTGCAGATATTCACCAACCTCAATCTTTTCAAGACCGCTGAGGATGACAGTGAGGTTGCCGTTGGGCATCTCCAAAATCTTGATAATGCGAGCCGCAGTACCCACCTTGTACATATGGTCGGGCTTGGGTACTTCGACCTCGGTCTCGCGCTGCAACACGGCACCCAGCAGAGAACTTGAGGCGTAGACATCGCGAACGAGCTTGATACTCTTCTCGCGACCTACGGTGATGGGTGTGATGGCTCCCGGGAAGAGAACCGAACTACGCAACGAGAGGATGGGCAGCGACTCGGGGATGGTTACATCCTCGACAATGTCGTCGCCACTAGTAATGATGGGCACCACCTGATGTCTGCCATCGAGCAAATCAGGCAAGGCCTCCAAATCTGTCAATTCAATATTTTTCTTTTCACTCATATTTACACATTTTCACGATTGCAAATGTAATAAAAAATATCCATCGCACCATACATTGACGATAGATTGTTAATAAATTGGTTCGCCCGGGCGCGAGCGCACGTAAAAGCACAAAACGCACATCAGCATAGTAAGCGCCTAACAAATAACAACATAACCCCACTCACCTACTCCTCTAAATCAACTACCCCAAAATCGCACACCCAAACCAAATGAAGATAGACAAAAACCAAACGTATTACCCCCCATTCTTGGAGCCAAATGCAGTATTAATAAATCCTTATTTTCGGTGGTGAGGTGGCTTGAAATTCAACTTTTTTTTGTATTTTCGCACCGGAAAATCAAAACAATACTTTATGCATCAAATTGAATTATGGGCACTTATCCCCTTTGCTCTAATGTTGTTGAGCATTGCCGTGCTTCCGCTTCTGGCCGAGCACTGGTGGGAGAGTAATACCCACAAACTCTATGTCTCAATTCTGCTGGCTCTGCCTGCGGGTATCTACCTCATAGCAAACGGAATGGGACACAATCTCGAGCATCAGATTTTGTACGATTATGTACCCTTTATCGTGCTGCTCGGAGCGTTGTTTGTCGTCACAGGCGGAATACACATTTGTGGCGATATTCAGGCTCGACCAATCAACAACACAATCATTATGGCTATGGGCTTCCTGCTGGCCTCGTTCATCGGCACAACGGGCGCTGCTATGCTCACCATCCGTCTGCTGCTGGAGATTAACCAACAGCGTAAGTACAAGGTACATACCATTCTCTTTTTCATCGCTTTGGTGGCTAACTGCGGTGGTGTATTGACACCACTGGGTGATCCCCCATTGTTCCTTCTGTATCTGCGTGGTGCCGAGTTTGGCTGGTTTATGCACCTGGCGCCCGAGTGGTTATTCGTGGGTGTGATTCTGCTCGCACTTTATCTGCTCATCGACCAGTTTGTATACTACCGCAAGGAGGAGACTGTGAACATTATGGCCGACGTACACGAGAAGCGACCCATCACCGTAACGGGTAAAATCAACATCCTCTATCTGGTGGGTATCATCCTCTCGGTGTCGTTCCTCAACCCCTCGTACATCCCCGCAATGGGCGACCACCATTCGCCTTTATATATACGTTTCCTACGTGAAATTGTACTTTTGGTAATCGGCATAACATCTTGGCTTACAACTAAAAAGTCAATACGCAAGGATAACAAATACTCGTGGGAGCCTATCATTGAGGTGGCCTACCTCTTTATCGGAATTTTCGTAACGATGACCCCTGCCTTGATATACCTGAACGCACACGCAGCTGAGTTGGGTCTGACAAAGCCATGGCAGTTCTTCTACGCATCGGGATTCCTCTCGGCATTCCTCGACAACTCACCTACGGCTGTAGCATTCCACACCGTAGCACAGGGTCTGCCTACAGCGTCGGGTGCTGTGCTGGAGGCTGGTATTGATGCAATGCTGTTGCGTGCCATCGCTCTTGGTTCGGTATTCTTTGGTGCGATGACATACATCGGAAATGGCCCCAACTTTATGGTCAAGGCTATTGCCGAGCAGTCGGGTGTGAATATGCCAAGTTTCTTCGGTTATATGATTAAGTTCTCGCTCGTGATTCTGTTGCCCGTCTACATCATTGCGCAGCTTATTTTCCTGTAATGGGAACAAAATGATAAAAAAATTAGGCCATCGTTATAACAACGGTGGCTTTTTTGTTTTACCTTTGCTGAGGTATTATGAGAAAATTGTGGGGCATATTGTTTCTGATAGTGGTGTGTAATATTGCATCGCTCGCAACTCGTGTTGCCGCTCTCGAACCCACAAAAGTTGCAATCGCGCAATACTATATCGACGAGCAAGAGGAAGATGCCAATTTGGATTCTCGCCCCGATAGTTTTGCCCTGCAACAAAGCGAAAACTTCAGCGAATGTCTATCGCAGACAAACAGCACAAAGCACCACTCATCAAAGGACACCGCATCATCACACAACCACCTGCACAATATGGCCGAGCATCAACAGTGGCTCTGCCAAAAGGCTTACATTGCACATCACACCGCAGGTGAGTCGCACAATCAGCGTGCTACCGACTACTACATCTATGCCCTGCGGCATATAATCATTTAACTATCAGCATCTAGACATACGACTCACACTCCCCGAACAAGAGTGTGAGCATTGTGCGTTGGCACTATAGTCGATAATAATTTCGGCTTGCCGTCAAATGCAGTTATTTTGATGCATTGTTTTTATTTTCCCTCTTTATTTCCTTGGCGGCAAGCCTTTTTTAACCTTTACAACAATGATTACAGCAATGATTGTGCTCTTCGCAATCGGATATATCTGTATTGCCCTGGAGCACAAAATAAAGATAGATAAAGCCGCCTCAGCGCTCGTTCTTTTTGGAGCCATTTGGACAACATACAGTCTGCTCTCGGGCAACCCTGAGACGGGAAACGAGCTACTAGAACACCTAGGCTTGACGTGCGAAACCCTAATCTTCCTGATCGGCGCAATGACTATTGTCGATTTGATTGACACGCACGGAGGTTTCAGCATAATAACCGACCGCATAACTACACGCAACAAACTAACACTTATGTGGTTGCTTGCCCTCATTACATTCTTCATGTCGGCCGTATTAGACAATATGACCACCACCATTATTATGATTATGATGCTTCGCCGACTAATCCCCGAGACTCGCGATCGTTGGATATTCGTGGGTGTGATAATCATAGCCGCCAATAGCGGCGGCGCGTGGTCACCCATAGGCGATGTAACAACCATTATGCTATGGATGCGAGGCAATGTCACGGCACAAAGCTTGATTCTTTACCTCATATTACCCTGCATCGTTTCAACAATCATCCCCCTACTCATAGCCAGCCGTATGTTGCGTCGTGGCAATAGAATGTTACCGGACTCTACCATCATCACTCCCCTGCCCGATGGCATTGGCAAGCGATTTAGTCGTGCGGTGCTATACACTGGTATTGGTGGCTTGCTGTTTGTGCCTATATTCAAGAGCATTACGGGACTACCACCCTATGTAGGTATGATGTTCTCACTGGGAGCGGTATGGGTAGCTACCGAGTGGGCTTATGGTCGCAAACACAACATCGAGGAGGATGTAAAAAACCGCGTATCGAAGGTACTCAAGAACATTGATATGTCCACCATCCTATTCTTCCTTGGTATATTGATGGCTGTGGCGGGACTGCAGAGTGCGGGTATATTGGGTAGTGTGGCAAACTTTCTCGACAATAACATCCACGAGGTATTCAGCATTGCTTCGGTAGTGGGAGTTCTATCCTCGATTATAGACAATGTACCCCTCGTTGCGGCTTGTATGGGTATGTATCCCGTGGCCGATGTAGCATCGATTGCTGCGGCGGCAGACCCTTCGTACACTGAAATGTTTATGCCCGACGGGTTATTCTGGTTGCTGCTCACATACTGCGCTGGCGTGGGCGGAAGTATCCTAATTATTGGCTCGGCAGCAGGTGTCGTTGCGATGGGTTTGGAGAAAATAGATTTTACGTGGTATCTAAAGAATATCTCGCTGATGGCACTGCTGGGATATGCATCAGGTATAGTAGTGATTTTCTTGGAGTCAATACTGATTATATAAACCTTTGCTGAATATAGCGACAAGAGCATTTTGAACTCTTTTTGGGGAGACTATCCTATGGTTGGTGGGTAGTCTCCTTTTTATTTTCGTTTTTTATTCGTATATTTGTCGGTTGTATGCGCATTACGCGCGTGGGCGTAGGTCCACAACCCAAAATGGAGAATAAATTAACAAACAAAATACAAGATTATGGTAGCAGATAAGTACACACCGCAAGAGATTGAATCGAAGTGGTATGAGTATTGGATCGACAACAAACTCTTTCACTCGGAGCCCGATGCTCGCGAGCCCTACACGATAGTTATTCCACCGCCCAACGTAACGGGTATGTTGCATATGGGTCATATGCTCAACAACACTCTGCAGGACGTATTGATGCGTCGTGCACGTCAGCAGGGCAAGAACGCCTGCTGGGTGCCGGGTACCGACCACGCGTCAATTGCTACCGAGGCAAAGGTTGTGGCAAAGCTCGCAGCCGAGGGTATCAACAAGGCTGACCTTACTCGCGAGGAGTTCCTCAAGCACGCCTGGGAGTGGAAGGAGAAGCACGGTGGTATCATCCTCCAGCAGTTGCGTAAGCTGGGTGCTTCGTGCGACTGGGATCGTACCTGCTTCACAATGGACGAGCCGCGCACCGAGAGCGTTATCAAGGTATTCTGCGACCTCTATGAGAAGGGCAAGATCTACCGTGGTGTAAGAATGGTAAACTGGGATCCCTCGGCAAAGACCGCTCTCTCGGACGAGGAGGTAATCTACAAGGAGTCGCAAGGTAAGCTCTACTACCTGCGCTATCAGGTGGAGGGTACAGACCGCTATCTTATCGTGGCTACCACACGTCCCGAGACTATTCTCGGCGATACGGCCGTGTGCCTTAACCCCAACGATGAGCGCTACGCCGACATCCCCGAGGGTGCACGTGTAATCGTTCCCTTGGTAGGTCGCTCGGTGCCCATCATCCGCGATGAGTATGTAGATATCGAGTTCGGTACAGGTGCTTTGAAGGTAACGCCCGCACACGATGTGAACGACTATATGCTCGGCGAGAAGTACAACCTCGAGACAATCGATATCTTCAACGACGATGGTACTATCAACGACAAGGTTGGTATGTACGTTGGTATGGACCGCTTCGAGTGCCGTAAGGTTATCGAGGGCGACTTGCAGGCAGCAGGCCTGATGGAGAAGGTGGAGGCCTACACCAATAACGTGGGTTATTCAGAGCGTACAGGTGTAGCTATCGAGCCCAAGCTCTCGATGCAGTGGTTTATGTCGATGCCCGACATTGCTGCTCCCGCAACAAAGGCCGTAATGGACGACATTATCGAGTTTGTTCCTGCAAAGTATAAGAACACATATCGCCACTGGATGGAGAACATCAAGGATTGGTGTATCTCACGTCAGTTGTGGTGGGGTCAGCGTATCCCCGCATACTACCTGCCTAAGGGTGGTTATGTGATTGCACCCACAGCCGAGGAGGCACTTGTAAAGGCTCGCGAGAAGGCTCAGAACGACAGCCTGCAGCTCAGCGACCTGCGTCAGGACGAGGATGTACTCGACACCTGGTTCTCATCGTGGTTGTGGCCCATCTCAGTATTCGACGGTATTCGCAACCCCGACAATGCCGACATCAACTACTACTACCCCACAGCCGATCTGGTTACAGGTCCCGATATTATCTTCTTCTGGGTGGCTCGTATGATCATGGCGGGCTATGAGTATCGTGGCACATACCCCTTCAAGAATGTTTACTTCACAGGTATCGTTCGCGATAAGTTGGGTCGTAAGATGTCGAAGCAGCTCGGTAACTCGCCCGACCCGCTGGATTTGATTGCACAGTATGGTGCCGATGGTATGCGTGTAGCTATGATGCTCTCATCGTCGGCTGGTAACGATGTTATGTTCGACGAGGCACTCTGCGAGCAGGGTCGTAACTTCGGCAACAAGATTTGGAACGCCTACCGTCTTATCAATGGTTGGGAGGTAAGCGAGAGTAAGATGCAGTCGAAGAACAACGAGATTGCAATTATGTGGTTTGAGAGCGTTCTTGCCAAGGCTATCAAGGAGGTTGACGATCTCTTCTCATCATACCGTATCTCGGAGGCATTTATGCGTATCTATAAACTCTTCTGGGATGAGTTCAGCGGCTGGTATTTGGAGATTGTGAAGCCCTTCTACCAGACTCCTATCGACTGTGCTACGATGGAGGCTACACGTCGCTTTTTCGACATCTTGATGCGCCTCATCCATCCCTTTATGCCTTTCGTAACCGAGGAGATTTGGCAGGACTTGGAGCCCCGCAAGGCTGGCGAGTCGATTATGTATGCCGAGCTTAGCAATAACAACGCGGTGGATGAGCACTTGTTGATGCGCTTTGGTATCGTTAAGGAGATTATCTCTAACGTGCGTAGCATCCGCAAGGCAAAGAACATACCCCAGAAGCAGACACTTACTCTGAACTTTACACTCGACGACAACTTCCCCGCAGAGCTTGCGGCCGTGATTGTGAAGATGTGTAACCTTGAGGATATCTCGGTAGCACAGCGCAAGAGCCCCACAGCCGAGACCTTTATGGTGAAGACCACACAGTACTTCATTCCTATGGAGGACAATATCGACGTGGAGGCCGAGATGGCAAAGCTTAGCGAGGAGCTCAACTACCTCGAGGGATTCCTCGCATCGGTAATGAAGAAGCTCTCTAACGAGCGTTTCGTGTCGTCAGCGCCCGAGAAGGTGGTTGCCACCGAGCGTGCCAAGAAGGCCGACGCCGAGGCAAAGATTGCCGCCATCAAGGAGCGTATGGAGGCCTTTAAGAAGTAATATATATTAAGGTAATAGTCGTGCCCGTGTCTATAATGGATTACGGGTGCGACCTTTTTGTTTTCAGATGGCAAACGTAACCATATACACCGACGGAGCAGCACAGGGTAACCCTGGGCGTGGAGGCTATGGAGTGGTGCTGATATCAGGCCCCCACCGCAAGGAACTCTCGCAGGGCTTTCGCCTTACGACAAACAACCGTATGGAGCTTATGGCTGTGTGCGTGGCATTGGAGGCCCTGAAGTTCGATGGCACTGAGGTAACGCTATACTCCGACTCGAAGTATGTTGTCGATGCGGTAAATCAGCGCTGGGTGTTCGGCTGGGAGCAGAAGGGTTTCTCGGGCAAAAAGAATCCCGACCTGTGGATGCGTTTCTTGCGTGTCTATCGTCGTCACCGCGTGCGCTTTGTATGGGTCAAGGGACACGCCTCAACGGTGGAGAATAACCGCTGTGACGAGCTTGCCGTAGCCGCCGCCAACAGCGGACAGCTGCTCGAGGATACAGGGTATCAGGCGTAATGCAAAATTTAAAATTACACCCATTACACGTTGTAATCGTGTAATTCTGCAATAAAATTTATAATTATGAAACTCACACTCTTAGGTACGGGAACATCGCAGGGCGTACCCACCATTGGTTGCCGTTGCGAGGTGTGTCAATCGAAAGATAGTCGTGACAGCCGCCTACGCACCTCGGCTATGGTCGAGGTGGGCGATAAGCGCATAGTGATCGACGCGGGGCCCGACTTCCGCCAGCAGATGCTACGCACGGGTGTGAGAACAATAGATGCCATACTACTCACACACGAACACAAAGACCACACGGGTGGCTTGGATGATGTGCGTGCCTTTAACTTTGTTGACTACCCCACAATACGTCCAGTAGATATATACGCCAACAGCGCTACGGCTAAGACCATACGCAAGGACTTCGACTACGCTTTTGTTCAGGACAAATATCGTGGAGTACCCGAGATACGTCTGCACGAGATAGATGGTGTAACGCCCTTCAATGTAAAGGGTATAGAGATAATTCCAATTGCTGGTCGTCACTCATCGCGCTTCAACGTTACGGGTTACCGCATAGGCAAGTTGGGTTATCTTACCGATTTCAAAGAGATAAGCGATGAGGAGGTGGCAAAACTTCAAGGGGTTGACATATTGGTTATCAATGCCTTGCGATATGCACCCCACCCATCACATTTTAGTGTCGACGAAGCTGTGGCCATAGCTCGACGCATAGCACCACAACGTACCATACTCACTCACCTATCGCACGAGATAGGACTACACGCCACCTCAGAGGAGCGTCTACCCTCAGGCGTAGAGCTGGGTTACGACGGCGAGGAGATTGAGGTGGAAGCGAAATAAGAGTTATTGCAAAAGAGCCAAGAGGAAAAATCATAGATTAGGCTGAGTCGCGGAAATACAAAATATAAAATTTAGTTATTGCGTCATACCTCTGACCTGATTTTGAATTATTATCGTTATATTTGTATAGATATATAAACACTATTAGCTATGCAAGACCAAACACCTATTCTCCCCATAGTCGAGGCCGACGAGTGGCTGCAACCCGTAGCCGACAAGATGTGGGATCGCCACGAGCGTTACCTTAAGCGTATGCACGCCATCGAGCAGCAGTCGGGAGCGATTGTCGATTATGCCAACGGCTACCGCTACTTCGGGTGGCAGTGGGACGAGACAATGGATGGATGGTGGTTCCGTGAGTGGCTACCCGAAGCCGAGGATGTCTTTATCTTTGGTGACTTCAACTCGTGGCAACGCACCCAGCTGCGTCTGGATCGTGGGCCGGGTGGTGTGTGGCAGATATTTCTACCCGAGGCTATGTATGGCCATCTCCTAACGCACGGCTCTCTATACAAACTCCACATTCACGGAAAGAACGGCTGGCACGACCGCATACCAGCCTACGCTACGCGCGTGGTGCAGGATGAGGCTACAAAGAACTATACAGCCCAATTCTGGAATCCCGATAAGGCTTACGAGTGGAAAGATGCTCAGTGGAAGGGCGCCGAGCGCGACAATCTACTTATCTATGAGGCGCACGTTGGTATGGCGCAGGAGGAAGAGAAGGTCGGCACATACGTTGAATTCCGCGATAATGTCCTGCCTCGCATCAAGGAGGCAGGGTATAATGCTGTGCAGCTGATGGCCATAGCCGAGCATCCTTACTACGGCTCGTTTGGTTACCACGTCTCTAACTTTTTTGCCCCCTCGTCACGTTTCGGTACGCCTGAGGAGCTTAAATCGCTTATCGACACAGCGCACGAGATGGGTATTGCCGTAATTATGGATCTTGTGCACGCCCACTATGTGAAGAACTGGAACGAGGGCTTGCGAGATTTGGATGGCTCCGACCACCACTACTCAAAGGCGGGTGATGCAGGTTATCAGCGATATTGGGACTCGATGATCTTCGACTACGGCAAGGGCGGCGTGGAGCATTTCCTACTCTCGAACGTAAAGTATTGGCTCGACGAGTTCCACTTCGATGGCTTCCGCTTCGATGGTGTTACCTCTATGCTATATTACCACCGTGGATATATCGACTTTGACTCGCGCGAAAAATTCTTCAACGAGGGTGTCGATCTTGACGCTGTGACCTACCTTACTCTTGCCAACCGTCTGGTGCACGACTTCCGAGCGGAGGCTGTGACCATTGCCGAGGATGTTAGTGGTATGCCCGCTTTGTGCTCACCTATCGAGGATGGAGGTGTGGGCTTCGACTTCAGATTGGGTATGGCTATTCCCGACTTTTGGATCCGAATGATTAAAGATACTCCCGACGAGGAGTGGAACATATGGGAGATGTGGGATATAATGACCTCACGCCTGCCATCGGTCAAGACCGTTGCCTATGCCGAGTCGCACGACCAGGCTATGGTGGGCGACAAGACCATTGCATTCCGTCTGCTCGATAGTCTTATGTATGAGGGTATGGACCGTGCCTACGAAAGCCCCGTGATGGATCGTGGTATGGCTCTGCACAAGATGATACGTCTGTTCACAATATCTACAGGCGGACAGGCCTACCTCAACTTTATGGGCAACGAGTTTGGTCATCCCGAATGGATTGACTTCCCACGCGAAGGTAATGGCTACTCGCACGCCTATGCACGTCGTCAGTGGTCGCTCCGCGACAATGGGTTCTTACGCTATGCCCTGCTGGCCGACTTCGACGAGGCTATGATTAAACTCATCAGCGAGCATCGTGTGATGTCAGACGGCTATCCCTACAACCTGCTTATGGACGAGCAGAACAAGACTATGGTGTATGCCCACCGCGACCTTATCTTCGTACTCAACTGGCACACCGAGGCGGCTATTCCCGATTATGAATTGCCCGTTCTTGAGGCAGGCAAGTATGAGATGGCGCTCTCCTCTGATGAGAAACGCTTCGGCGGATTGGAGCGTCAGAGCGCGGGAGAGGAACACTTTACGTTCAACATCGAGGGCGAGGATGGCGAGCAGTATCCGCGTCTGAAGATATACAACACGCCTCGCACGGCCATCATTCTGCGCAAGGTGGATTAAAAATAAATTGGCCACGATGCCAAAATAAAGAGATATGAAGAATAACCTAAACAACAAAACAGTAATTATAACCGGAGCCTCGTCGGGCATTGGAGCCGCTATGGCTCGCGAGTATGCCAAGATGGGTGCCCGAGTGGTGCTGGGAGCACGTCAGGCGGATAAACTCGAGGCTATATGCCAAGAAATCGAGGCCGCAGGAGGCAAGGCCGTGTGGTGTGCTTGCGACGTAAGCAAGGCTGAGGATTGCCAGCAATTGATTCAGACGGCGGTCGATAACTTTGGCGGTATCGACGTACTCATCTGCAACGCAGGCATCTCAATGCGAGCTCTGTTCGACGACCTCGACCTAAGCGTTCTGCACCGCCTGATGGATGTAAACTTCTGGGGTACGGTCTACTGCACCAAGTATGCCCTGCCCTATCTGCAGCAGTCGAAGGGTTCGCTGGTGGGCATTTCATCGGTAGCAGGTATTCACGGTCTGCCGGGTCGCACGGGTTACTCGGCATCGAAGTTCGCTATGACAGGATTTCTGGAGACCATCCGTGTGGAAAACCTCAAGAAGGGCCTGCACGTAATGGTTGCCTGCCCCGGTTTCACAGCCTCTAACGTACGCTTTGCCGCCCTCACGGCCGATGGCTCACAGCAGGGCTCTACACCCCGCGAGGAGGGTAAAATGATGTCACCTGAAGAGGTTGCTCACATCGTGGCACGCGACATAGCACGTCGCAAGCGCCTGTGTCTGATGGAGGCCGAGGGTCGAGCTACACACTTTGTAAAGAAGTTTGCACCCGCCTTTGTCGATAAAATTTTCTATTGGGTAATGTCGAAAGAGCCCAATTCACCCTTCAAATAGCACTTTATGAACAAACGTCTAGCAAGTCTTGATGTATTGCGTGGTGCCGACCTCTTTTTTCTGGTGGCGCTGGGCCCCATCGTCAATGCCATAGCACGTGCCGCTGATTGGGAGTGGCTCAACTCATCGATGTGGATATTCCATCACACCGAGTGGGTAGGTTTCTCGCCTTGGGATATGATTATGCCTCTCTTTATGTTTATGTCGGGCATCACCATTCCGTTTGCTCTGGAGCGCTATCGCCGCGAGGGTAACACAACTATGGCACTACCCCGCATTGCGCGTCGTGTGGTTGTGTTATGGATTTTCGGAATGATGTGTCAGGGCAACCTGCTCGCACTTGACCCCAATCGCCTTTACCTCTATACCAATACCTTGCAAGCTATTGCCGTAGGCTATGCCATGGCGGCGGTGATGTATCTCTTCACACGCCTGCGCACTCAAATCATTGCAGCGGTGGTGCTTATGCTCGCCTACTGGGCAGCTATGGAGTTCATCGGCGTAGATGGCTTTGGCCGTGGCGACTACTCTCCGGATGGCAACCTTGCTGAATGGATCGATAGAGCGGTGCTTGGTCGTTGGCGTGACAATGCAACAGTAGTGGATGGCGAGGTAGTCTTTAGCGAGAGCTATCGTTACACCTGGATTTTAAGTAGCCTTACCTTTGCCGTTACAGGATTGTGTGGTATGTTTGCAGGTCGCATAGCGAGAAGCGAGTGGAGCGATAAACGCAAACTCGGCTGGCTCTTCGGCGCTGGTGCAGCTATGGTCGCAGTGTCGCTGGTGTGGGGCGTGTGGATGCCTATCATCAAGATTATATGGACCAGTTCAATGGCTCTGCTTGCTGCGGGACTTTCGTTTCTGCTCCTTGGCGTGGCTTATTACTTTGTCGATTGCCGAGGCTACACATCGCAGACCGAATGGCTTAGGGTGTATGGTATGAACTCCATAGCGGCCTATATGCTAACGCAGATTTTCAACTTCCGTCCCATCGCAGCCTCGCTCCTGCACGGACTGGAGCAGTATATGGGCGATTGGTATGGATGTCTGCTCACGGTGTGTCACGTGGCTACGATATATCTTATTCTGTGGGTGATGTACCGTAAGAAGATATTTCTCAAGGCATAAAAGCCAATTATTCAAAAATAATTGCGTATATTTGCCCAAATTGTACACGAAACAATTTAATATTAACCTATAAAATAACTAAACACTATGTTCAAAGGACATCCTAAAGGATTGTTTGCCTTGGCATTGGCCAACACAGGTGAGCGTTTCGGCTACTACACAATGGTAGCGGTGTTTGCGCTCTTCTTGCGTGCTAACTTCGGTCTTGATGCTGGTTTGGCAGGTACAATCTATTCGACCTTCCTCGGATTCGTTTATTTTATGCCCCTGATTGGTGGTATTTTGGCCGACAAGTTTGGCTTTGGCCGTATGGTAACAATCGGTATCTCGATTATGTTTGCCGGCTATCTGTTGCTTTCAGTGCCTCTGGGTGGTGACACTCTGGCTATGGTTGCAATGCTTGGTGCATTGGTATTCATCAGCGTTGGTACTGGTCTTTTCAAGGGTAACTTGCAGGTAATGGTGGGTAATCTTTACGACGATCCCAAGTACGCCGACAAGCGTGACTCTGCATTCTCACTCTTCTATATGGCAATCAACATTGGTGCGTTGTTCGCCCCCACTGCTGCCGTTGAGATTAAGGAGTGGGCTGAGACTTCGCTCGGTTACACATCAAACGACGCTTACCACTTCTCATTCGCTGTTGCTTGCGCATCACTTATCGTGTCGATGGCTATCTACTACATCTTCCGTCCTACTTTCCGCCACGTCGAGGGTGGTTCACGCAAGGCTGGTGTAGTTAACACTGAGGAGGAGCTCACACCTGCCGAGACTAAGGCTCGCGTAGTGGCTCTTTGCTTGGTATTTGCCGTTGTAATCTTCTTCTGGATGGCATTCCACCAGAATGGTTTGGCACTCACCTACTTCGCCGATGAGTTCACTGCTAAGACATCAGAGGGTATTCAGAGTATGGCATTCAACGTATGGAACCTCGTTGTTGTTATCATTGGTGTTTATGCAGCATTCTCAGCATTCCAGAGCGAGACTAAGAATGGTAAGATTGCCTCTTGGGTAGTAGTTTTTGCAGCAGTTGCATTCCTTGTATGGAAGGCTATGAACGTATCAGGTAGTGTTGCTGTAAGCGCACCCATCTTCCAGCACTTCAACCCCTTCTATGTAGTTGCTTTGACTCCCGTATCAATGGCTATCTTTGGTGCTCTTGCAAAGAAGGGCAAGGAGCCCTCAGCACCCCGCAAGATTGCTTACGGTATGTTGATTGCAGGTTTGGGCTTCGCAGTGATGGCATTTGGTTCATTCGGTCTTCTTACTCCCGACGAGCAGGCTGCAGCTGGTGCTAACGGCACATTCGTATCGGCTAACTGGTTGATCTCGACTTACCTTGTATTGACCTTCGCTGAGCTCTTGCTCTCACCTATGGGTATTTCGTTCGTATCGAAGGTTGCTCCTCCCAAGCTCAAGGGTATGATGATGGGTGGCTGGTTCGTAGCTACTGCTATCGGTAATATGCTCGTAGCTGTAGGTGGTCTGCTTTGGGGCGGTATTCCCTTGTGGATCGTATGGTCAGTATTCATCGTTCTCTGCCTCGTATCAGCAATCTTTATGTTTGCAATGATGAAGCGTTTGGAGAGCGCTACAAAGTAAGAGTATCTACTCTAAAATAAGAGAGGCTACTAACCGTGTGTTAGTAGCCTCTTCTTTTGTCTATATCTACGATTGCTCGAAAACTCTATAGAAAAAACCTATTTCTTATCATCCATCGAGTTACCCTGAATGGTAATTATACGCACCTTCGTAGAAGGCTCATTGGAGTAGATTTGAGCAGCTTTAAGGAAGATACCGGGTTCTACCTTGTGGGGCTCATACTTTATCTTAATAACGGCCGACTTACCCGGCATAACGGGCTTACGCGAGTAGGTCACGGTCATACACGAGCACGACTTGGTAATTTTCTTGATGATAAGAGGAGCGTCGCCATCGTTTGTAAATCTAAACTCCTTAATCAGGTCGCCGCCCTTGCGACTCACATCGCCAAAGTTATGAGTCGATGTGTCGAAGGTCATACGAGGACCTCGTTGCTGTGCCCACACGCCACCGAGCATAAGGGCAAAAAGCAGTGTTAGCAGAACTCTTCGCATAGTTAGTTAAGTCTAAAGTTATAAGTTATCGTACCGCCCTGCGCAAAACTACGACTCTCGGTAAAACGGGCACGCTTGGCCGCCTCGATGGCAGCTGCTATGAGCGCCGAATCGGACGATGTAGAGCCCTTGGGCTCGTAGGCGGCACTTGTCACCTCGCCGTGCTGGTTTACAGCCACACGAATCACAATTTTACCACTCACATTACCAGGGTATGAGGGTACGGGCAGATTACCCACCAAACCGCGACCACGCAGACCTTCGTCGAGCTGGTCGTTGCCCACGGGATTGAGTCCGCCGCCAGTGCCATTGGCCAGGTTCTCGTCGCCCTGCTGTGCGTAGGGATTACCAAGGTCTATAGGCTCGTCGACACCTCCCTTATTGCTCTGGAAGATGGCACGCTGATTGACAGTTTGTGTCTGGGCATCGGTACCCGACACCTGTTGCGAGTTTTGCACCGTGGTGGATATGCGCTCGTGACGCGGAGCCTCGGCAGAGGCCACAGGAGGTGGTGTAGGCTGCTCCTCAATCTCTTCGAACTCGATAACCATCATCTCGGGCACTTCGGCAACCACAATGGGAATATAGACAAGTAACAACGCCGCCGCCACAGCAATGAGATACACTGCTGCAGCCACACCTCCGTAGAGTCGTGGGCGGTTGTCCTGTTCGTCGTAATATTTCATCTTTGTGCGCGTTAAGTGTAACGTTTCAAAAAGCCTAACAGAATATGTCAATTGCTCTTTATCGAGAAATCTGTTTTATTCCGTCAGAACACGTCTAAAAATGCTATAACGGAGGGGATTTTGAGGCTGGTTGCAGATTGAGGGCGCGGAGCATACTAAACGTATGTGAGCAGCCCGAAATCAAGCCAGACGCCAAAATCAACCCGTTAGAGTATTTTTTAAGGTTGGGTTGCGGCGATTAGCTTGTAGCCATTATCCTTGGCTATGTTCATCACCTGCACAATCTCATCCCACTCGACAGTCTTGTCGGCGTGAAGAGATATGGTGGGCTCCTCCTGACCTGCCAGACGGGCACGCAAAGCACGGTCGATACCCTCGCGTGAGCCTACATTCTCCAACTCTACATAGTAGCGATATTTGCCACCACCTGCATCCTGAATCGAGACTGTGGTGATAGCTTTATCCTTGAGCTGGTTGGCGCTCTTGGGAAGCATTAGCTTCACAGCGTTGGGGTTAATCAGAGTAGTAGCTATAATCATAAAGATCAACAGCAGGAACATCAGGTCGGTCATAGACGATGATGCAAACGAGCTATCGACTTTCGATCCTCTTTTAATTGCCATAATCTACTTATTTAACGGGTTGATTCAAGATATCCATAAATGCGATTGAGTTGGCCTCCATCTGGAATACGAGCTTCTCGATGCGAGCCACCAAGTAGTTATAACCGAAGTATGCGGGAATACCCACTACAAGACCTGCAACGGTTGTTACCATCGCAACGTACATACCGCCCGACAAGAGCGACATATCAACGGTACCACCAGCGGCAGCCATATCCATAAATGTCTGCACCATACCGATAACTGTACCCAAGAAACCAATCATAGGGGCACCACCAGCGATAGTAGCAAGGAAGGGAAGACCATTCTCGAGCTTCGACACCTCGAGGTTAGCCACATTCTCGATAGCGGTCTGAATGTCACCCATAGGACGGCCAATGCGCTCGATACCCTTCTCAATCATACGAGCAATAGGAGTATTGGTCTTGCGACAAAGGTCAACGGCGGCACGAATCTTGCCATCAGAGATATAGTCGCGGATACGATTCATAAAGTTCATATCCAAACCCGACGCCTTGCGGATAGCCATAAAACGCTCAACGAAGATGAAGACAGTAACGCCACCGAGCAAAAGCAACGGCCACATCAACCATCCACCCTTCATAAAGAGTTCCCACAAACCCATACGGGTTACCTCAGCAGCTGCGCTCGCAGCCTCACCTGTTGCAACTGCCCCTTGGGCAGCCTGAATGAAATCGATCATAATTGTTTTTCTTTTTTTAATTTATTTAAGTTTATATTTATTTCGCTCTTTTACCGTAGGCCGTTATACCCTACTCTGTCATTTGCACCGGTTGGGCACTCTCTACGACTTGCGTTGGTGTGGCAGCCCTTGCCTCACGCTCAGCAGCGGCAATGCTATCGGCACGCTCGGCCTCGGCTTCGAGTTGCTGGCGACGGCGCTTGCTCATAAATCGCTCGCGTATACGACGTTTAAGGTCGGTCCAGTTGTCGAAGTCCTCCTTATAGTATATACCCACGCCTGTCTCCTGCAAACCCTGGTTCTCGTCGAAGCGGTCGATGGTTTGCGTAAAGCCACGTAGTTTGAGATTACCCGCACGGTCGATAAGCCAGGTGATGTATGCCTCACCCATAAAGTTCGACATATTGCTGCTCTGCGCCATCTTGTTATCGACAAGATAGTTACCCTCTAACTCCACCAGCAGGCGGTCGTTCACCAAGCTCTTCGAGAAGCCAAAGTCAATCTCATCACTGGTAAGCTCAGAGCGGGGACGATAACGCAAGATGATATTATAGTCATCGCTTGAGAGCCAGTTGCTCAACTGATTCGACAACAGCTCAAAACCTGTAGTGGCAGAGGCCGAAGCACCAAGGCTCGACGAGGTCGAGGCATCGGAGTAGAAGCTACCACTCACCAGCAGATACATAAACTGGGTAGCGATAGACTGCTGATTGTTCAATAGGTTCGACACGGCATTCTGAATCTCGGTATCGGCATTGGGTACCTTGATATCGAACGTAACAGTAGGTGCAGTCAGTTGCTCGGTGAGATTGATAATACACTCCACGGGCACGGCTCGTGTAACGTTGTCGAGCGTAGTTGACGACAAGAGCGGCTGCAACGAGGCCTTGAGGTTATACACCGCATCGATATTAAGGCGTGCATCCATCGGGTCACCCGTCCACTGAATGGTCGATCCACTATTGATAACGAATCGCTTGTTGATAATATTTTGCAGCGTAAAGAGGTAACTACCCTCGGAAATGGTGTAGTCGCCATACATATCGAATATGTTGGCATTGGGCACAATGTGCATACTCAAGCGGCCATCACCCTTGGCGCGAATAATATCACCCACCGTGGGGTCGATAACCAACTGCACCTCGGCATTGCGGTCGGCCGTGAGATCGACATTAATTGTCATATTGCTTGCACCCGACGAAGTGGACGAGCTACGTGTGCGACGCTCGAAGGCCATCTTCTTACGCGCAAGGTAGTTCGTTGAGTCAATCTCCACACCCGGCTGCTCGAAGACAACATAGTCAACAGCTGTAGCATCGCTCTTACTTGACAGGGGCATAAAGAACTGCGAAGCACCAGCCGTAGTGGCCACGATATCCATATTATTACCACTCTTATCGCCCGATATGGTTGCCGTACCCGAGGCGTAGACCTTACCATAGAAGAGATCGTTATCCTGCGATGTGGTGTTAAGCACAAGCATATTGCGAGGCACCACTCGCACCGAATAGGCCACATTGGAGAGGTGGTTGAGATTCAGATCGAGGTTCATCGTACCGCTATTCTGCTCCGAGTCGTATACCCTTACGTTGTTAGCAAGGAAGTGGTTGTTTGCTACCGTGACCGTAGCCTTGGGCACCGAGTAACGAGTGCGGGTGTAGTCGACCATAGTCGAGAGGTCGGTTACCTCAACCTGGCCAGCGAGCGTAGCATGACGGCCCTCACCCGTGATGTTGAGTTTGGCATCAGCACGTCCCTGGGTTTGCGACATAACACTCACGAGCAACGGATCGAGCATCGACATAGGCAGGTTGGGAAGTTCAGCCTGGGCTGAGTAACGCATAGTTGTGGGAGCATAATATCCCTCGATGATATTGTCGCCATTGCGGGCATTTTGCATCAGCACACGTATACGCTCGCTCTCCAAGTCCCACTGCGAGTCGATATGCAGAGGTGTAACGGCCGTGTTATTTACCGTCATACTATCAATCGAGAGGTCGGCAATGAGCATACCTCGCTGCGAGGGACGCATAAACGAGGCTGTTCCGTTGACACTACCCTCCACATCGTAACCCATACGGCGAGCAAAACTCATAAAGGGCGAGAAGTCGAAATCCTTAAGGCTCATAGTGAGCGTGTCACCTCCGCTACGCGATATGCCACCATCCAGATGAAGCGACTCACGTCCCGAGGCAACGTGCAGGTTGTTGATAGCAACACGTACGGTATCGACACCCACCACATCGGAGGTAATGCGCCAAGTGCGCTGGGCGGCTCTGACTGTAGCAGGATCAAGGTGTATGTCGAGGTGAGGCATATTGGTCACCGCCTCGCGCTTGAGGTCGGCTCGCAGAGCCATCGTACCCGAGAGTGTGTCGTTGCCCTCGTTGAAACCGGCCGAGAGCAGTACACTATTGTTCTTCGCACCACCCATAATCGAGAGTCGGGGCAGATGAACAGGGCCTGCATAGAGATCCTCGGAGCTAATATACATAGCCAACGAGTCACCCTGATTGGTGATATTCACATTGAGGCGTGTAGCCAGCATCTTCTTGCGTTCGATATAGTCCGACTCGGCACGCAGAGCCAAGTGATTCGATGATGGGTTCATCACAAAGTTAAGCGTAGAACCGCGTGCAAGTTGCAAGCCCGACGATATGGCGTTGAGCAACGGATCGATATTCTTGACCGTAACCGAGAGAGCCGAGTAACCTTCATCGCTGTTGCTCTTATAGTCGTCGGTGGGCTGAATACCCGGCAGATATTTGGCTGTAGCAGCCTGCAAATACTTCAAAACCTCGTTGTAGTTGGTCGAGCCCGTAAACGAAGCATCGACAAAATCCGATGTAAGCGTAAGCGAGCGGCGTGCATCGTCGTTGTTAGCCACCAGACGCACGGGCGTGGTCTGCAACGTATCGACATTATAGATATAACGGCCATTCTCGATGGTGAGTGTACCGTTCATATTATCCAACGTCTTACCCGAGGCATAGAGGTCGGCATCGAGCGAGAGGTGAGAAATGGAGTCACGAAGATTGACGTTCATAGCGTGAAGATCGGCATCGTCAACCCTCAAGCGCAGGTCGTACATCGGTCGCTCGCCATTGAGGTCGGCTATGCCCGACATCTCGAAACTGAGCGGATATGCGCCACTCTCGATGCTACCCGAGAAGCTCTTATCGACCACCGTACCGTTGATATCGATATCTTTGTAGGCGGCCTGGTTGAACTCCACGTCGGTCATACGTCCCGCTACTCTGCCTCGCAGGTTGTTGTGAGAAGTGGTGCCGTTGAAGGCCAGGGTTCCACTCACATTGCCCAACATAGGGAATTGCAACATCTCACCTAGCTGCAAGTGGCGTAGCTCGGCATTGGCATTGAGTGTCGAAAGCTGGGCTTCACCCTTGACACGTGGCAGGGGACGACGCTCGGCCGTAAACGATGCATTGCCGGTCTGTGTGGTGAGCATAAGGTTTGCGTCGAACTGCGAGAAGCCACCATTGAAATTACCTGCGCATATAATCTCGCCCGCAGCATCAGCCATTGTGAGCACACTTGCGGGGAGTTTGACACCCGTAATGCTGGCAAGCAGACGTGCCGCATCGGGCTCGGTAGTAATCAAACGTTTCAGATCGAGATTCATCTTGCCTCGACGCACATCGGGCAGACCCTCAAGATGCACATCGCCACGAATCGAGGTGTGTGCGCCATAGAGAGCATTCTCCACCTTAACCATCATATCGGCAACCGTACCATCGACCGTAAGATTGACATCGCGCAACAACATATCCCACGGCAAAAGCTTAGGTGCAAAATGAGCCACATCGGCCGACGACACCACACTCTTGTAGGCCTCACCTGTGATTCTTACGTTGTTGATGAAATCCTTATACTCGGCCCAGGTGTCGGCCTTGAGTACAAACGAACGCAGGCGCAAATCAGAACGGCGTGCCATAATCTCGAAGTCGGTGAGTCGCACCTCACCCTTATCCACAGCAAAACGACCTGTGAAGTTTTGCAACATAAAGCCACAATGCTCCACGGCCGAGAGGTTACGCACATATCCGCCGACACGGCCACCACTTAGTTCGAAGTCGTCGACAAATGCCGATATATGTTCAATGTGCATATCGCCATAGTCGATACCATACGAGGGGTGGCGATGTTCGTGTTGTTCGACAATGAGATTAATATCCTGCAGATAGACGTCATCCACCTTAAGCGAGAAACGCCCCTTACGTTCACGATCCTTGCGGGCAATGCGGTTGACAACCTCCTTGATGTTCATCACACCGCTCGGCGTTTCGCGGATGTTAAGATGTGCATTGGCTATGGTACCATTGCGAAGAGTAAGACCCTGCCCGCCGCCGAAACGCGAGAGATAGACCTTGAGTTTGCCAACATAGAGCATAGTGTCCTGCTGGTAATCCTCGACATAAAAGCCATCGACACGCAGACTGCCCAGCGCACCCAAACGTATGCGGTCAATCGATACGCGAGTCTCCAAACGCTGCGAGACAAACGAGGTGGCTCGGTCAATCAGATAATTCTGCACCGAGGGTAACTCAACGAGCAAAGTGAGCACAATGGGGCAAAATATCAGAAACAAAATAGTGACTGATAGCGCCTTTAATAATATTTTTGTAACTTTGTGCATTCAACAATGGTCATATAACCTACAAAAGTAAAAATTTTTCTATTAAAATAGAAAAAAAACGACTAAAAGAACTCTTATGGAGATAACAATTCTTGGCATCGAGTCGTCGTGCGACGATACATCGGCTGCCGTAATACGAAATACAACGTTGCTTTCGAACGTGATTGCCTCGCAAGCCGTGCACGTCAAGTATGGTGGTGTGATACCCGAATTGGCTTCACGCGCCCATCAGCAAAACATTATCCCCGTGGTGGATACGGCTCTCAAAGAGGCAGGCGTGACGGTGGATAAGATTGATGCCATAGCATTCACGCGTGGCCCCGGACTGCTGGGTTCGTTACTTGTAGGCACATCGTTTGCCAAGGGTCTGGCTATTGCAAATAACATTCCTATGGTGGAGGTAAATCATCTGCAGGGACACATTCTCTCACATTTTGTCGATCTGCCCGACCGCACACTACCCCACCCCTCGTTCCCGTTTCTGTGTCTGCTGGTGAGCGGAGGACATACGCAGATTGTGAAGGTGAGCTCGCCCTTCGATATGGAGATTATCGGCTCAACCATTGACGATGCTGCCGGCGAGGCCTTTGACAAGTGCGCCAAGGTGATGGGATTGCCCTACCCCGGAGGTCCCGTAATCGACCGCCTTGCGAAGGAGGGAGATTCTTCTGCTTTTACATTTTCCAAACCCCACGTAAAGGGTGAGTACGACTACTCGTTTTCGGGTCTTAAGACATCGTTCCTCTACACGTTGCGCGATGCCGTAGCCCAGGATCCCGACTTTGTCGAGAAGCACAAGGCCGACCTCTGCGCCTCGTTGCAGAAGACCATTATCGACATTCTGCTCAACAAGCTAATCAAGGCAACAAAAGATTTGGGTATCAAGGATGTAGCTATTGCAGGCGGTGTATCGGCAAACTCAGGTTTGAGAGAGGCTGTCGCCGAGGCGGGACGCCGAAGAGGCTGGCGCACATTCATCCCCGAACTCAAGTTTACCACCGATAATGCTGCTATGATTGCAATCTCGGGATACTATCGTTATCAGGCAGGAATGATATCTGATTTAAGCATTGCACCCGTTGCTCGTTTAGAGGAAATTTTGTAGATTTTTCCATATACAATAAAAGATCAAGCCACCCTCAGAGGTGGCTTTTCTTTATACAATCAAGTCGAATAATAAAACATTTTATTTCACTTTTTGAACATAGCTGCAAAAAAATTACTACATTTGCAAACGTCAAACCCACACAAAAGCGGGAGACACAAATAATTAGCATTAAAAAATTAGATGAGTACATTGAAGATTAAAGACCTCATTGCACGCGTACCCATCGTGCAGGGAGGTATGGGCGTAGGTATATCTCTGTCGGGATTGGCCTCGGCCGTAGCCAATGCCGGAGGTGTGGGAGTAATCTCATCGGCCGGATTGGGAGTTATTTATAACGAATTTTCGAAGGACTATAATCTGGCAAGCATTCACGGCTTGCGCGAGGAGTTGCGTAAGGCACGCGAGGCCACCAAAGGCATTATTGGTGTGAATATTATGGTTGCGCTGTCGAACTTTGCCGACCTTGTTCGCACATCAATCGAAGAGAAGGCCGACATCATCTTTTCGGGTGCTGGTCTGCCCCTTAACCTGCCTTCATTCCTGAAGGAGGATTCAACCACCAAGCTCGCTCCCATCGTATCGTCGGCTCGTGCGCTGAAGGTTATTTGCCGTCGCTGGATTGGCGAGTATGGCTATGTGCCCGATGCAGTGGTTGTCGAGGGCCCCAAGGCCGGTGGTCACCTGGGCTACTCTAACGAGCAGTTGAACGACCCCGCATACTCGCTCGAGGCAATCGTTCCCGAGGTGGTGGCTGCCGCACGCGAGATTGGCGAGCAGAATGGTTGCTATATACCTGTTATCGCTGGTGGCGGTATTTTCACAGGTGAGGATATTCACAACATTATGGCACTTGGTGCCGACGCAGTGCAGATGGGTACGCGCTTCGTTGCCACCGAGGAGTGCGATGCTTCGCCTCTGTTCAAGCAGAACTACATCGATGCCAAGGAGGAGGACATCGAGATTATTCAGAGCCCTGTGGGTATGCCAGGCCGTGCTATCCACAACTCATTCCTCGAGAAGGTTAAGCAGGGTTTGAAGCAGCCCAAGGCGTGTCCGTTTAACTGCATCAAGACGTGCGACGTGACACACTCGCCCTACTGCATTATGCTGGCTCTCTACAACGCCTACAAGGGCAAGATGGAGAACGGCTATGCATTCGCTGGCTCGAACGCTTGGCGATGCGATAAAATTATGAGTGTAAAGGAGTTAATGGATACACTTCAAGCAGAGTATAAGGCGAAAGTCGACGCTGTAGCAGCTGCCGCAGCACTGTAGCAAGAGGCTCCAGCACAAACGATAAACGAGATTGCCAACACAAGAAAAAGGCAGTCTCGTTTTTTGTTTGCACCTATTTTAATAAAAAAGTTGAATTTAGGAGGACAACGAAACGATTTATCGCATATCTTTGCAAGCAAAATTGACATAAATCATAACACAAACATATCTATGAAGAATCTTAATGCGAAAGAGGTAAAGGAGATTGTAATCCGCTTCTCGGGTGACTCGGGCGACGGTATGCAGCTCACAGGTACTCTCTTCTCGAACACGTCGGCATTGGAGGGTAACGGTATCTCGACCTTCCCCGACTACCCTGCCGAGATTCGTGCACCGCAGGGCACAGTGGCAGGTGTATCAGGTTTTCAGGTGCATATCGGAGCAGGCAAGGTGACCAACCCTGGCGACTTCTGCGATGCACTCGTAGCAATGAACCCCGCAGCACTTAAGGCCAACCGCAAGTGGCTTAAGAAGGATGCAACTGTAATTATCGACGGCGACACCATCACCGAGGATAACCTCAAAAAGGCTGGCTTCGCTACACTCGACCCCATCGCCGAGCTCGGCTTGGAGGGTTACAACGTGGTTGTTCCCGACATCACATCGATGACCAAGGCAGCGTTGGCTGAGTTGGGTTTGGACAACAAGTCGGTAGTTAAGTGCAAGAATATGTTTGCACTGGGTATCTGCTTCTACATCTACAACCAGCCCGAGGATTACGCAAAGCGCTATATCGACTCAAAGTTTACAAAGAAGAACCCCGCCGTTGCCGAGGCCAACAAACTCGCCATCGACGCTGGTTACAACTATGCAGCCAATACACACCAGTTTGCCAACACATACCGTATTGCTGAGGCTCCCATCGAGAAGGGTACCTACCGCTCAATCAACGGTAACGTGGCTACGGCTTGGGGTCTTATCGCAGCAAGCGAGAAGGCAGGCCTTCCCCTCTTCTGCGGCTCATACCCCATCACTCCTGCAACAGTTATTCTGGAGGAGTTGGCAAAACACAAGAATCTGGGTGTAAAGACCGTGCAGGCCGAGGATGAGATTGCAGGTATCTGTACCTCAATCGGTGCTGCCTACGCAGGTAACTTTGCCGTAACAACCACATCGGGTCCCGGCCTCTCGCTCAAGAGCGAGGCTATGGGTCTGGCCGTGATGGCAGAGCTTCCTCTGGTGATTGTTGACGTACAGCGTGGCGGTCCCTCGACAGGCCTTCCCACAAAGACCGAGCAGAGCGACTTGATGCAGGCATTGTATGGTCGTAATGGCGAGTGCCCCGTAGTCGTTGTAGCGGCATCATCACCCAGCGACTGTTTCCACTACGCATTTATGGCATCGAAGATTGCTATGGAGCATATGGTTCCCGTAATTCTTCTCACCGATGGTTTCATCGCCAACGGCTCGGAGCCTTGGCGCATCCCCTCGATGGCCGACTACCCCACAATCTGTCCTCCCATCGTGGAGTCAGTAGCTGAGGGAGAGGAGTTCAAGCCCTACGCTCGTGGCGAGAACTTGGCTCGCGGCTGGGCATTCCCCGGTAAGGAGGGTTTGGAGCACCGCATCGGTGGTCTTGAGAAGGATCACTTGCGTGGCACAATCTCTTACGAGCCCGCCAACCACCAGCAGATGACTCGCACACGTGCAGCTAAGGTTGCACGCGTTGCCGACGAGTTGCCCACACCCGAGATTATGGGTGCAGCCGATGCCGATGTATTGGTTATCGGTTGGGGTGGTACAAAGGGCCACTTGGAGGCTGCCGTTAAGGATCTGCAGGAGCAGGGCAAGAGCATCGCTCACTTGCACTTCAACTACCTGAACCCTCTGCCCCACAACGTAGAGGAGCTTCTGAAGGGTCACAAGCACATTCTCGTATGTGAGCTCAACGAGGGTCAGTTCGCATCATACCTGCGTCAGACATTCCAGTCGTTCACATTCGAGCAGTACAACAAGACCGAGGGTCAGCCCTTCACACTTGTTGAGCTGAAGGAAAAGTTTTATTCACTCTTATAAGTCACTTTAGTTATGGCAGATTATAAATACACACCCGCTGATTTCAAAAGCGACCAGATGGTAAAGTGGTGCCCGGGTTGTGGCGACCACGCAATCTTGAACGCCGTTCAGCGCGCCATGCCCGAGGTGGCTGACGCGTTGGATATTCCCCACAACAAGTTTACTTTCGTATCGGGTATTGGTTGCTCTTCACGTTTCATCTACTATATGAAGACCTTTGGTTTCCACACCATCCACGGTCGTGCAAACGCAATTGCAACAGGTATCAAGGTTGCCAACCCCGACCTCTCGGTATGGGTATGCTCGGGCGACGGCGACTCACTCGCAATTGGTGGTAACCACTTCATCCACGCCATTCGTCGCAACGTCGACCTTAATATGATTCTCTTCAACAACGAGATCTATGGTCTAACGAAGGGTCAGTACTCACCCACTACCAAGTTGGGTAAGATTACCAAGACATCACCCTATGGCACCATCGAGAAGCCCTTCACTCCGGGCGAGTTGGTTATCGGCGCAAAGGGTACATTCTTTGCCCGCACCATCGATGCCGAGGTTATGCTCACAAAGGATTGCCTCGTGGCAGCTGCAAAGCATAAGGGTATGTCGGTTGTAGAGGCATTGGTGAACTGCGTTATCTTCAACGACAAGACTCACGCTTCGTTTGCTGGCGACAAGGCTACACGTGCCGAGAACACTATCCTTTTGCGTCACGGCGAGAAGATGCTCTTCGGCAAGGACAACCAGAAGGGTCTGGTATTCGAGGATATGCGCCTGAAGGTTGTTACCATTGGCGAGGATGGCTACACTCTGGACAACGTACTCACTCACGATGCACATTGCCAGGATACCACTCTGCACACTATGCTTGCGGCTATGAAGTGGCCCGAGTACCCCGTAGCAGTGGGTATTATCCGCGAGGTGGAGGATGAGAATGTATATGATGTGAAGGTTAAGGAGCAGGTAGAGGCTGTGAAGGCTTCATCGAAGATTACCTGCATGGACGATCTGTTGCGCTCAGGCGAGACTTGGGAGATCTAAGACCTTTATATATTCGAGTGATAAGGGTGTCTGATATTTCAGACACCCTTTCTCTTTTATTTCAAAAAACTAATTCTGCTCCCCGAGCGTTGAGAAGAAGAGCTTTCGCGCTCGACAATACCCGTAAGCACATCGGCAGCATCGTGCCAACGATTGGAGGCGAAGTCGCGTCGGTACGATACAAGATGTGCATACATCTCGGGCCATAGTTGCGCCCAGCCACGCGGGAAACGCACCAAGTGCAACACCGTAGCCGAGTGTGATAGGATACGGGCCTGCTTATTGCCGCTCTGGTGAAACCACTCCACACGCACACGAGGCGCAAGACGCTGAATGGCACGCGCAAAACCCCTACCACCATTGTTACTCTCCACAGCCGAGGAGCGCACATCGGAACGGATAAGCATCTGCGAAACAAGATTTTCGGTCACCTCCATCGGCTCACGCGAATAGACCGCATCGAGTATATAAATAAGGCCATCGGCATCCACAGCATAGGATATTGAACATAGGTAGTCGTCACCCTCATCAGCCGTATCGGTATAGTTGGCACGACGTACGATGTGGTCGGGCAGGGAGTCCCACTCGGCAAAATTATCGCCATAGAGTTGTCCTCCACGCGACGAGGGGCGTCCCTGATACATAGCCTCGAAACGAACGGGATCAAGCCTGCGTTTCTGCTCAAGCAGAGCCAGGCTCTGACGTTCAGGCCAGAGAGCCTCACCCTCGGTGCGAGGGTCGAGTGGCGAGGGCGAGCCTGTTTTTATGGCCTCAAGGTTAAGGTGCAACCAGCCATCGCCCACGCGCTCGACATCGTCCCACGACCGCATATCGACAACAGGCTCGAGCGAACGAATCGAGCCAATCAAATCCTCCTCGTGCCAGCGGGTAAAGACAATAAGTTCCTGCGAAGAGTTGTGCATACGAGTCTTGACAACCGAAGTGTACCACTCCCAACAGTTATCACGCACGATGGGCGAATTGGCCTCCATAGCATCTTTGTAGAGGTCGTCAAGAATAAAGCAATCGACACGATTACCCGTAAGCGAACCTTCGCGACCAACCGAGAGTAAACCGCCATCGTGGCCTACAATCTCCACCTCGTCGGCCGTGCGGATATACTGCGGAGGGCGACCACCCTGCTTGATGCTTGTATCGGGGAACATATCGCCATACTCCCTACTCTCCAGAATGCGTTGCACACGTCGGTTGAACTTCGAAGCAAGCATCGACGAGTAGGAGGCAATTGCTATGCGCATATCGGGATTCAGACCCAACATAAAGGCTGGCAACAGAGTACTCGCACCGACACTCTTGCCGTGTTGCGGAGGCATAGTAATAATAAGACGTCGCACCTGCCCCATAGCGAAGAGTTCAAGCAGACGGTAGTAGCGACAATGGAAGGCCTGCATATCGAGAAAAGGGTATACTTCGCAGGCAAAATCAGAAAAAGTTAGGTTGTTCATCGGTTTACTGTTTTAGGTATTTGCGTAGTGTGTTGAATGAAAAATCGTTGAGCACAGGGCCACTCTCGTCGCTGGTGTGAAACTCCCACCACACGGGCACCACATCGGCTATGAAGCGTTGCTCGCCCTCGGGATAAAGACAACTCTCGGTATAGACAAATGCCGAGAGAAGGAGTCGGCAGACAACGGAGTTCCACTCAAAATCAATCGAGCCTGAGCAGTAGTCACCCTGCAAAAAGAGGGGTTGTAAACGCTCGGCTACTTCAAGGTAAAGTTCATCAGAAATCTCATACATAATTGAAAATGTTTAATTTTTGATTGTTTTCGGTTTGGTTATTTAAAATAAATTGCTTAACTTTGACACCACAAATATAGTTCAATTACTGAATTTATACTCCATTAAGTACAAATTTTTAATATCAAATTTTCTGATAGTATTGCTATGGGCGATAGAGTAAAATTGATACGCAAAGAGTTAAAAATGACTCAAGAGCAACTAGCTCAGCGACTTGGAATAGGCAAAGCGGCCCTCTCAATGATTGAAACAGGCAAATGTGGACTCTCGAGCCGCAACAAAAATATATTAGTTCAAGATTTGAACGTAAATCCCGACTGGCTGGAGTCGGGCGTAGGAAATATGTTCAACGCCAACCCCGCACTGAACTCATTCCGCTTGCGTACCGACAACACCCTGCCTATGCAGAGTGTGCCCCTCTACTCGATTGAGGGTTCGGCAGGTCTGGTACCCCTGTTCAACGAGAGTAACGAAACCAAGCCCATAAACTACATACACATCCCCAATCTGCCCAAGTGCGATGGTGCGATATATGTGTCGGGCGACTCGATGTATCCGCTGCTGAAGAGTGGCGACATTGTGCTCTACAAGCAGCTGCACAACCTCGACGACATATTCTGGGGCGATATGTATCTGCTCTCGATTGATTTGGAGGGCGAGGAGTATATTGTGGTGAAGTACATTCAGAAATCGGAGCGCGCAGGCTATGTAAAACTTGTGAGTCAGAACCCTCACCACGCCGACAAAGATATTGAGATTAGCCGTATACGCGCCATAGCATTGGTAAAGGCAAGCATACGAATGAACTCTATACGATAATGAACTCACGCACGATTTATCACCTAATGGCAATCTTCACCGCCACAGTGTGGGGTGCGACGTTCATATCGTCGAAGATACTACTCGACGAGGGTTTCACACCTTCAGTCATAATGGTATTGCGATTTTCGGTGGCATACATATGTCTGCTACCCTTCTGGCGTGGCAAACTCTTTTGCGACAACATACGCGACGAGCTGATGATGGTATTGCTGGGTGTTACGGGAGGTTCGCTATACTTCCTGCTTGAGAACTCGGCACTGCTCTACACGCAGGCATCGAACGTGGCCATAATCATTGCAGCAACACCCCTGCTCACCACCCTTGCCGTGCAGTTTATCAGCCGACAGGAGAGTGTAAGCAGACGTTTCTACTCATACTCGCTGCTGGCGCTGGTAGGTGTTATGCTGGTGGTATTCAACGGAGAGTTTATCCTGAAACTCAACCCACTGGGAGATATACTCACTCTCGGAGCCTCTGTTATGTGGGTGATTTACAGCATTGCAATCCTAAAAATAGAGGGACGCTACAATTCGCTGATGATTACACGCAAGATATTTTTCTATGGCGTAATCACCCTATTGCCATACGCTTTGTACGAAGGATGGAGCTTTGAATGGGAGATATTCACGCGCCCCGTGGTGATGGGTAATCTGTTATTCCTGAGCCTTGTGGCGTCACTCATATGCTATTGGGCGTGGAATGTGGTGCTAGAGAAGTTGGGAGCAATTACGGCAACTAATTACCTCTATCTCAATCCAATTGTGGCACTAATCACATCGTGGCTCGTACTCAACGAACGAATCACACTGCTCGCACTATTCGGCACAGCGCTCATATTACTGGGAATGTATTTGGCACAACGCAAGAAATAAAACAAATTAGGGAGTCCCGCAGGGCTCCCTAATCTCTTATTTCAAAAGGTACTTATCAAAAATCAATAGGCCAAAGCCTCGGCACAGAGGTTTATCTAAGTGACATCACCTCCTTGATACCCAACTCATCGTACATCTCCTGCAACTCCTCCTCGTTGCGATCCGACACCACCAGCAGACGGTCACCTACCGCCAAAGCCGTATTTCCGCGCGGCACGAAATATTCGCCGGCACGCGAAATCATCACAACAAGTGTATTATCGGCAATGTCGATATCGCGCAACGTCTGTCCCTTGACAAGCATAGCCTCCGTAACGACAATCTCCGAGAAGTTACTCTTAATGGAGTCGGGAATACCCACCTTGAACAGAGGCTCCTTCTCTTCGTACGCCAGGCCAAGCCAGTTAGCCATAGCACTTACGGTAGTACCTTGGAAGATGAGCGAGAATAGTGTACACAGGAAGGCCACATTAAATATCAGACGACCATTTTCGACTCCTGCCACGATGGGATATGTGGCAAAGATTATAGGCACAGCACCACGCAGACCCACCCACGAGACATACATTCGCGCCTTGGTTGAGAACTTACGGAATGGTGCCAAACACAACAACACCGAAGTAGGACGTGCCACAAAAATCATAAATGCCGCCACGGCACCGCCAAGTATGAGCACCTCGGGCTGCAGCAACTCGTCGGAATTGACCAAAAGACCGATGGTGAGGAACATAACAATCTGCGATAGCCAAGTAAATCCATCGAAGAACGAGACCAGATGGCCACGATGTGCAATCTTATAGTTGCCGACAACAAGACCTGTGATATATACCGCCAGGTAGCCGTTACCCCACACCAACGTAGTGAACGAGAACGAGAAGAAGACAAAAGCCAGCAGCAGTACCGAGTAGAGTGATGTATTGTTCTTGATGTTGATGCGATTGATTGCAAATACGGCAAGACGGCCAATGCCATAACCCATTCCACAGCCAACAACCATCTGCACGATGAACTTAAAGATGCTATCACCCACACTCACATCGCCACTCGTAGAGGTTGCTACCGACACGAGAACGATGGTAAGCATATATGCCATAGGGTCGTTACTACCACTCTCCAACTCAAGCAGAGGACGCAAATTTTCGCTCAGGCCCTGCTTCTTCGAGCGCAGGATTGAGAAGACCGATGCTGAGTCGGTTGACGCCATAGTAGAGGCCAGCAGAAGTGATACGGGCAGCGACAACGACAAACCCACCCACCCCGAAAGCAGATAGATAAATCCGCCACAGAGTAGAGCTGTAAGGGCAACACCCAGCGTAGCCAGCACTACTCCAGGCGCCAGCACGGGGCGTATCTCTACAAACTCGGTATCCATACCACCCGAAAAAAGGATGATACATAGGGCAAGCATACCAATCATCTGCGTTATCTCGAACGAATGGAAGTCGATTACATAAAGGCCGAAGAGCATACCCACGCCTAAGAACAACAACAGCGCAGGCGCTCCGAAACGATAGGCAGCCTTACCCGCCACCACAGCCGCAAAGAGCAGCATCGACCATACTAACAATATATTTTCACTCATATACTCTTCTTTTCCGCGAAGCAAGCACTACGCTTGCCATATTAATTCTGTTGCGGGATGTATCTCCATCTCCTCATACTCGAATACCTGTGCAGCACAGAAACCGCTACGTGGCGAGGTATACATCACTACCGTTACCGCCGATACCCCATCGGTCGGCAGACTCCGCAAGGTAGCAAAATCTCTGCGTTTTACCAAATCCACAACCTCGGCTTTTCGTTCTTTGAAGAATTTATACTCCTTTTTGCTCAAAAAGCAGCCATCTTTCGTATGAAAAGGCCTTCCCATACGACGCACCATTGCATAGACCACACCTACTCCAACAAATATGGCCGCAAAAAGCACTATGGCAGATTTCAGATTAGAATTATCAGCCGTAGGTTCAATAAACAAATTAATAACAAACATAGCGACTCCAGCAGTCGTAACCACAAGCGGAGGAAGTAGCGAGCGACGACGAGACACAACCATCCCGTGTGTGAGAGCATACATAGCCTCACACATATCATATTTAGACATAATCTATCCTTTTTCTGATTAATAAAAAGCAGAGAGTGTAGGCCCAACCGAACTGCGTAGCCCACTCGCGACCATACACTCTCGCCATATTCCCAAAATTTACATACCGCACCACAGCCACCACCTACCGATGATGACCGAGATGCATTTGTCGAATAAAGATAGTTTGTGGCTAAATACGAAGCCGGCACAACGCGTGCAGATAATAGATAACGCGAAGTGACGAGCGGAATAGATTGAATTCAAAGATATGTGTTACGTGACCCGCGCGACGCAATGCGATGGCCACGGCATAGATTTTCGACTGCTCAGTTACACGATGGCGCACCTGCTGAACAAGTGTATGGCTATGCACCGAGAGCACTGAAGCCGATGACGAAGTGCGTAACATATCGCTATTGCACTTGCGACAACAGAGCAACTGCTGGGCATAATCCGATGCGGCAATCTCCATTTGTGCCTTCGACACGACGCCCGCACTCTCCACGCGAGCTGAGCGCTCGGCTGACGAGAGGCACAACGAGAAAAGCAATATGTATAAAAATCGCAACACTGTTACTGAGGAATAAACGTATAGGTTATTGTTCCGCTGTGACGCGCGGGAGCCGAACTATCTATATTAAAGAGTGAAGCACGTGCCGCCTTAAGGGCCTCCTCGCGCATACGCTCATCGCCACCCGAGGTAACACGAGCCGAGATAACCTCACCGCCCGTATTAAGCATTACGGCAACCACCACCTGACCACCCGACTCACACTTGTAAGCAGGCACAACCAAATCGCGCGAAGTACGCACAGGATTGCGGAATTCAAATCTGACGGTAACACCGCCTGTGTATTTAGAGTCCTGACGCTCACGGGGTTTGTCGTCAGACGACGTGCGCTCGGCATTGAGAATAGACTGTGCCTCGGCCATACCAGCCTCATAAGCAGCACGATTGGCAGCCATACCTGCGGCAATGGCACTTGCCGACTCGTTTATCTCGGAGGTGTTGGTTCCTCTATCGTCACGCAAGTTTTCGTTGAGCATCGACTCGTTGGACTGTAAGTTACGCACAGCCGACCAGTCGATATCGTTCTGCTGCATAGCAATCTCTCGCTCCAGACGCTCCTTCTCGGCCTCCAACTCCTCGAGAGTCTGCAAATCGACATATATGCCCTGCATATGGGGTTTTGAGCCGATGACAATCTTCGATGCAAAGAAGAGTATACCCAACACCAAATAGGCAATTACCATTACGCTAAGTCCCAAACGGTGGTCGTAGGCCCACTCGCCTGCATCTTGTTTTCTATTGTCGAATGGTAGGCGCAATCGCTGGCGACGCACAGGTCGTTCAGGACGCGGAGTAGCGGTTTTGGGGGTATCTGTTATGCTATTGGGCTCTGTATTTGACATTTTGTATGCTTCTTTACTCTAAAACTAATGCAAAAATACGTTTTTTTTGTGTATTTTTGGTATATTTGCGCGCATAAATTATCAGTCGCGGATAATAGTTGCCCAATTTACCAACTAATTTTACCGAATATGCAGAATAAACAACAAACCCTTGCGGGTGTAATATCATTCTCAGGTAAGGGATTGCACACTGGTGTAACAGTTACAATGACCGTAAATCCCGCAGCCGAGAACCACGGTATCGTATTTCGTCGCATCGACCTCGAAGGCCAGCCTACCGTACCCGCACTTTGCGAATATGTAACCGACACTTCACGTGGTACTACCATCGAGAAGGGCGCTGCCAAGGTGAGCACCATCGAGCACATCCTCTCAGCCCTCTGGACCTTGGGCGTGGATAACGCTTTGGTAGATATCGACGGCCCCGAGACCCCCATTATGGATGGTTCGGCGAGAGAGTATGCCGAAGCTATCGAGAAAACAGGTCTTGTTGAGCAGCAGGCCGACCGCAAGTATTACGAAGTAACTGAGAAGCAGGTATATACCATTCCCGACAAGGGCGTGGCCATTATCATCTACCCCGATGACGAGTTCACCGTATCGGTACACATCGACTTCAACTCAAAGGTTGTCGGCAACCAGTACGCCACACTCGACATGTTCAACGAGTACAAGGAGAACATTGCTCCCTGCCGTACGTTCTGCTTCCTGCACGAGCTGGAGCCGCTCTTCAAGATGAATCTCATTAAGGGTGGTGATCTGGATAACGCTATCGTAGTGGTAGAAAACCCCGTATCGGACGAGCAGTTGGCTCACCTCAAGAAGATCTTCGGCAAGGAGGATATTCGTGTAACAGGCGGTTATCTGAACAACTTGCAGTTGCGTGCAAGCAACGAGTTGGCTCGCCACAAGTTGCTCGACCTGTTGGGAGACTTCGCCCTGCTGGGTATGCGCATCAAGGGCCGTGTATGGGCATCACGTCCCGGCCACTATGCCAACACCGAGTTTATGAAGCAGCTCTTGGCGTCGATTCGTCGCGATGGTGAGAAGCCCGCATTCAAGTATAGCGCATCGAAGAGCCCCATTTTGGATAACAACGCAGTGCGTAATCTTCTGCCCCACCGCTATCCTTTCTTGCTCATCGACAAGGTATTCCACTTGGACGACAAGTCGATTGGTGCAATTAAGAATGTAACCTTCAACGAGCCTCACTTCACAGGCCACTTCCCCGATGAGCCCGTTATGCCGGGCGTGTTGCTGGTGGAGGCTATGGCACAGGCCGGCGGTATCATCGTGCTCAACAGCGTTGAGAATCCCAAAGACTACTCGACCTATTTCCTGCGTATGGACGGTGTTCGTTTCAAGCGCAAGGTAGTGCCTGGTGACACACTCCAGATCGAGGCACACATCATCGAGCCCGTGCGTCGTGGTATTGCCTCTATCATCGGTAAGGTGTTCGTAGGCGGACAGCTCGCTTGCGAGGCTACATTGATGGCACAGATTGTGAAAAAACAAAAAACAGAATAAAAACAGATTTATGATTAGCAACTTGGCATACGTTCACCCCGATGCAAAAATCGGCGAGAACGTCACTATTGAACCCTTTGCATACATCGCAGCAGATGTAGAGATTGGCGATGGCTGCTGGATCGGTCCCTCGGCTGTAATTCACGATGGTGCCCGCATTGGCAAGAATTGTAAGATTCACTCATTCGCATCGGTTGCCTGCAAGCCTCAGGATTTGAAGTTCCGTGGCGAGGTAACCACTGCCGTAATTGGCGACAACTGCGACATCCGCGAGTGCGTTACAATCAGCCGTGGAACAGCCTCTACCGGCACAACCATCATCGGCTCAAACAACCTGATTATGGCTTACGCTCACGTTGGTCACGACTGCGTAGTTGGTAGCAACTGTGTCATCGTGAATGGCGTATCACTCGCAGGCGAGGTACACGTTGGCGATTGGGTTGTAATCGGCGGTCACTCAGCCGTACACCAGTGGGTACACATTGGCGACCACGCTATGATTCAGGGTATGTCGGGCGTAACAAAGGATATTCCTCCCTACATTACCGCTTCGAACAACGAGCACTATGCAGGTATCAACAAGACAGGTCTTTCACGTCGTGGCTTTACACACGAGCAGATTATGGCCATACACGATGTATGTCGTATCCTCTTCCAGAGCGATATGAACTACCTCAATGCTTGCGATACTGCTGAAGCCGAGTTGCCTCAGTCACCCGAGCGCGACTACTTGATTAACTTCGTACGCTCATCACAGCGTGGTTGTATCAAGCCCTATCAGAAGAAGGCAAAGACCGAGTAACATAGGATCGCAAAATAGCAATTATCGAAGAGTGCTCCACCAATGGGGGCACTCTTTTTTTTTGTTTGTTGCCGACGCATAAAACTACACGATTTATTTTCATTATAGCATCATTTATTGTATCTTCGCTATATCTATTACGCTAGAAACCATAAACTAAAACTAACCGATATGAAACGTTTTATTCTCTCACTCGCTATGGCGTGCCTGTCGCTGGCAGCCGTAGCACAAAACAACTCACAACAAGAGCAGATGCGTACAATGATGCGTAACCAGAGCCGCACCGAGGTAAAGTCGATGCAAAGTAAGATTCTGGGCGCCGAGCGTCAGTACACAGTATTTCTGCCCGCAGGTTACGAGGCAAATACCGACAAAACCTACCCCGTACTCTACCTGCTGCACGGAATGAATGGCACACACGAAGATTGGGCTGGCCGTGGCCACCTGAAGGATGTGATGGACCAATTAAAGGCTGCAGGCGAGGTGTGCGATATGATTGTCATAATGCCCAACGCTGGTGGTAACATCTACGACGAGGTGTGGAACGGCTACTTCGATATGGAGGGCTGGGCATACGAGCGTTTCTTCTACGAGGAGTTCCTCCCCACCGTCGAGAAGGAGTATCGCATAAAGGGCGACAAGGCTAATCGTGCCATCGCAGGTTTGTCGATGGGTGGCGGTGGCTCAACATCTTACGCACAACGTCACGCCGATATGTTCTGCGCCTGCTACGCTATGAGTGCGCTTATGCACTACCCTGCTCCCAACCCCTCGGCCGAGAAGAACAAGATGTGGCATATGCTCACAGCGGCCAACAAGTATAGCTGCGTGGATTACGTGAAGAACGCCGACGAAAAGACCAAGGAGGCACTGAAGACCGTTGCGTGGTATATCGACTGTGGTGACGACGACTTCCTCTTCGAGTACAACATCGACCTTGTTCTGGCAATGCGTAAGGCAGGTATTCCTCATCAGCTGCGAGTACGCGACGGCGCCCACACTTGGGAGTATTGGCACTCGGCTTTGTACGAGGCTCTGCCATTCGTTTCGCGCACGTTTGGCAAGTAACACCTATATTTATAAATAATTAAGCGATAAATATTTGTAGAATCGTTTTTTTTCACTATTTTTGCAGCGTGAATGAATTGTAAGGGGACGAAAGGTCCCCTTATTTCGTACTTATAATCGAACAAAGAGATGATAGACTGCGAGAAAATAATCGAAATTGCCGACCGCGAGTTGGCCGGAACTGACTTGTTTACTGTAAGTTGCAAGTGCTCACCTATGAACGAAGTAGAACTCCTAATTGATAGCGACACCCACGTCACTATCGAGCGTTGCGTTGAACTCAGCCGCAAAATCGAAGCCGAATTCGACCGCGAGGTAGAGGATTTCTCACTCACCGTGGCATCGGCTGGCATTGGCTCAGAGCTCAAGAACATCCGTCAGTACCGCAAGCTCATCGGTTCGTCGGTAGAGGTATTGCTCCTCTCGGGCATCAAGGTACTCGCAAAGTTGGACGCCGTGACCGACGAGGGCATCACCATCTCCTACGAGGAGAAGCAGGCCGTTGAGGGCAAGAAGCGCAAGGTGATGGTATCGGTCGAGCGCACCTACCGTTTCGATGAAATCAAATACACCAAGGAGTATTTGGATTTCAAATAACACAAAGACACAAAACAAGAAATAAATAAAAACAAAACAAGAATGGAAAACTTAAATCTGATCAGTAACTTTGCCGAGTTCAAAGAGCTGAAAAACATCGACAAGGCCACGATGATCGGCGTTTTGGAGGATGTATTCCGCCACGCTCTGCAGAAGCAGTTTGAGAGTGACGAGAACTTCGACGTGATTATCAACCCCGAGAAGGGTGATTTGGAGATTTGGCGCAACCGCGAGGTTGTTGAGGACGATGCGCTGGAGAATCCCAACACACAGATCACAGTATCGGAGGTTAAGGCTATCGACTCATCTTACGAGGTGGGCGACGAGTACACCGACCAGATCACAATGAATCAGTTTGGCCGTCGTGCCGTGCTCTCATTGCGTCAGAACCTTGCTTCACGCCTTTTGGATTTGGAGAAGGCTAACCTCTACGAGAAGTACTCAGAGAAGGTGGGCGAGATTATCGCAGGTGAGGTTTATCAGGTATGGAAGCGCGAGGTATTGCTACTCGACGACGAGGAGAACGAGCTTATCCTCCCCAAGTCAGAGCAGATTCCCGGCGACTTCTACCGCAAGGGTGACACCATCAAGGCTATCGTTAAGAGCGTAGAGCTCAACAACAACCAGCCCCGCATTATCCTCTCTCGTACCGCCAACCAGTTCCTCGAGCGTCTGTTCGAGCAGGAGGTTCCCGAGATTT
>JAGBUB010000016.1 GCA_017631035.1 Alistipes sp. | reverse complement strand
TGGGCGACAAGGTTACGCTCCAGGTTTTCGCTGGTACCGAAGGTCTTGCAACCGACTCTGAGGTAGTATTCCACGGCGAGCCACCCGTATTGCGTGTATCTGACGCCTTGGCAGGTCGCTTCTTCAACGCCTACGGTGAGCCTTTGGAGGGCGGTGAGCCCATCGAGGGTGAGGCACGTGAGATTGGTGGTCCTACAGTGAACCCCTTCCGCCGTCTGCAGCCTTCGGAGTTGATTGCTACAGGTATCGCAGGTATCGACCTTAACAACACCATCGTATCAGGTCAGAAGATCCCCTTCTTCGCCGATCCCGACCAGCCCTACAACGCCGTAATGGCTAACGTAGCATTGCGTGCTAAGGCTGACAAGATTATCTTGGGTGGTATGGGTCTTACCAACGACGACTTCCTCTACTTTAAGCAGGTATTCGAGAATGCAGGTGCGTTGGACCGTATCGTATCGTTCGTAAATACTACCGAGAATCCTCCCGTTGAGCGTCTGTTGGTGCCCGATATGGCCTTGACCGCAGCGGAGTACTTCGCTGTAGATAAGGGTGAGAAGGTGTTGGTGCTTTTGACCGATATGACCCTTTACGCCGATGCTCTCGCTATCGTGTCAAACCGTATGGACCAGATTCCTTCGAAGGACTCTATGCCCGGTTCTCTCTACTCAGACTTGGCGAAGATCTACGAGAAGGCCGTGCAGTTGCCTAATGGTGGTTCAATCACCATTATCGCCGTAACAACACTCTCGGGTGGTGATATTACTCACGCTATTCCCGATAACACTGGTTATATTACCGAGGGTCAGTTGTTCCTTCGTAACGACTCTGACACAGGTAAGGTTATCGTCGATCCCTTCCGTTCGTTGTCGCGTCTGAAGCAGCTCGTAATCGGTAAGAAGACTCGCGAGGATCATCCTCAGGTGATGAATGCCTGCGTGCGTCTGTATGCCGATGCAGCCAATGCAAAGACCAAGCTCGAGAACGGTTTCGATCTTTCGGACTACGACGAGCGTGCTTTGAAGTTCGCCCACGACTACTCAGAGAAGTTGCTTGCTATCGATGTTAATATCGAGATTGAGCAGATGCTTGACACTGCTTGGACTCTGTTTGGCAAGTATTTCTCGCAGGACGAGGTGGCCATCAAGGCAGAACTTATCGAAAAGTACTGGAAAGCGTAACGCTGAAAGGATATAGTAAAACACTATGGCAATTAAATTTCAATATAATAAGACTTCGCTTGGCGAACTCGGCAAACAGCTAAAGATACGCCGTGCTGCGCTCCCTACCATCAAGAGTAAGGAGTCGGCCTTGCGTTCCGAGGTTAAGCGAGCGAAGGATACCGCACGCGACTACCGCACTCGTATGGAGGCTCTGGCTTCGGAGTACGACTATATGGCGGCGCTGTGGGGTGAGTTCGATCAGTCGCTCGTAAGGGTGGCCGAAGTGAAACTCTCCCAGCAGAAGATCGCAGGCGTGAGAATCCCCGTACTCGAGTCGGTAGAGTTCGACGAGAAGCAGTACGACCTCTTCTCATCGCCGGTGTGGTATGCCGATGGAGTTGATTTGCTGAAGCGTTTGGCTAAGTTGGGTATCGAGTGCGAGGTGTACCATCGCAAGATGGAGCTTCTGGACTATGCCCGTCGTAAGACTACGCAGAAGGTGAATCTCTACGAGAAGGTGCAGATTCCTGGCTATGAGGATGCTATCAGAAAGATTAAGCGCTTTATGGAGGATGAGGAGAACCTCTCGAAGTCGGCACAGAAGATTGTTAAAACTCGTCAACAGCAGGCTGCGGAGGGGTCTAAGTTATGATAGTAAGAATGTCACGTTACGACTTTGTGTTGCTGGCAGCACAAAGTGATGATTTTATCGCCCGTCTTCGCGAGTTGGGTTTGGTGGATATCACAACCACCGGCTGGGAGCCTCAGGAGCAGGATCGTCAGTTGGTGACCGATATCGACCACTATCGCAAGGCTGTTGAATCTCTTAAGGCCTTTGCCACTTCGGAGGAGTATGGCTTTTCGATGGCGAACGGCGAGAGTACTACTTTCGTTGAGCCACAGCCCTACACATCTGGTCGTGAAGCATATGATGCCTATACCGATTTGCGTCAGCAAAAGAGTGCCGTTCAGGGTGAGATTGCTCGCCTTGAGAAGTTTGCCGAGGAACTCAAGCCTTGGGGCGAGTTCGATGGTAATGCACGCGAGGCGTTGGCACAGCAGGGTGTTGTGCTCCGCTATTATGTGGCGCAGACATCTACCTACGATGCCCACGCCGCAGAGTGGGGTGCCGACCTTACCATTGTGGAGATTGGTCGCGATGCCTCATCGGTATATTTTGTTGTTGTTACTTCGCCCGGTGCTGAGGTTATTATCGACGCACAGGAGATAAAGGCTCCCACGATGGATAGCCGTGCGGCATTGGCCGAGGCCGATAAGTGCCGCGAGGAGTTGAAGGCGATCAATGTGAAGCTTTCAATTTGTGCAGCAAGCGTTGATGCCATCGAGCAGGAGCTCGACTCGCTCACCCAGCAGTTGCAAAACGTGAAGATTCACGGTACGGCAACCGAGGCTGCCGACGGTAAGTTGGTAGTGCTGGAGGGTTGGGCCGAGGAGGATAAGTCAGAGCAGGTGGATAAACTCCTTGAGGAGTACTCAGGCGTTGTCTACCTAAAGCGTAATCCTACTCCCGAGGATGATACACCCGTGAAGCTTAAGAACAACCGCTTTGCGCGTCTGTTCGAGCTTATCGGTGCTATGTATGCCTTGCCTAAGTATGGCACGATGGATCTTACACCGTTCTTCGCACCGTTCTATATGCTCTTCTTTGCGATTTGCTTGAACGATGCTGGTTATGGTGCAATCCTTCTGCTGGCGGGTGCTATGCTTCTGAAGAAGGGCGGTGCTTCGCTTAAGCAGGCGTCGTGGCTCACCATCTTCTGTGGTGGTGCTACTACTCTGTTTGGCTTGTACACAGGCTCTTTGTTTGGTATGAGTATTCCCGATATGTTGGGTTATGAGAGCATTGCCGAGTCACCCTTCCTCGACTTCCAGAACCAGTTCTTCTCGCTGGCGTTGGCGTTGGGTGTTGTGCAGATTCTCTTTGGTATGTTGCTTAACATCTGCTTGCAGACTAAGCTCTTTGGCTTTACCTCGACGTTTGGCCTTTTAGGATGGTTTATTATCCTCCTGTCGGGCTGTCTGGCTGTGGGTCTGCCTATGCTTAATGAGAATTTGGCAATCTCGTGGTTCTCGTCGTCATCGCCTGCTTTCTATGCAGCGATGGGTGTGGGTGCCGTGCTGATGCTCTTGCTCAATAATATCAAGCGTAACCCGCTCATTAACTTTGGTTCGGGTTTGTGGGATGCCTACAACAATATCACTGGCCTTTTGAGCGATGTATTGTCGTATATCCGACTCTTCGCTATCGGTCTTTCGGGCGGTGTGTTGGCACAGGTATTCAACTCGCTGGCTATGGGTCTTACCGGTCTTGATGCAGGTATCGAGTCGTTCGGTGTGGGAACTATCTTCCAGATCATCGGCGCATCGGCTATCTTGCTCATTGGCCACGGCATCAACCTCTTCATGTCGGCTATCTCTTCGTTCGTTCATCCTATGCGTTTGACCTTCGTGGAGTTTTATAAGAATGCAGGTTTCGAGATGACTACACGTTCATTCGAGCCTCTTACAAATGAAAAGAAATAAATAACAAAAGTAAAATTTAATAAAACTAAACAATTATGAATTCAACAGCATTGATTTTGGCCTACATCGGCGTAGTATTTATGGTAGGCTTGGCAGGTATCGCATCTGCAATCGGTACTTCAATCTGCGGTCAGACTGCAGTAGGCGCAATGAAGAAGAACAGCGGCGCTTTCGGTAGCTACATGATTCTCTCGGCGCTTCCCGGTTCTCAGGGTCTTTACGGTTTCGTATGTTTCTTTATGGTACAGGGCCTTTTGACAGCTGACATCACTATGTTCCAGGCTGCGGCTGTATTTGGCGCAGGTTTGCTCGTAGGTTTGGTAAACCTTATGGCTGCTTACTATCAGGCAAAGGTTTGTGCTAACGGTATCGCTGCTATCGGTAACGGTAACGACGTTATGGGTAAGACCCTTATCCTCGCTGCGTTCCCCGAGTTGTATGCTATCTTGACCGTTGCTGCAACATTCCTTATCTCTAACGCAGTAGCTTAATCTATTTATTTAATTGGCTGATTTCGGCGTTATGCTTGCCTTCGAAATCCTCATTTACGCCAAGTAAACTGCGGTTTCACAGGCTTCGCAAGCCTTGAAATCAACTCACTTAAATAAATATCTTACTGATAAAAAGATTATCTCGCAAGGGATAATCTTTTTTTTTGTTGTTGAAGTTTTCGGCAGATAATGACAAAGTATTGGCAATTCAGTCCATTTATTGCACTGCGGATAGAGTAATTTTGTGCGTTCAATCAGTTAATTGTATTCGTATGACAGAATTAGAAAAGGCTCTCTCGGGAGAGCAGTTCAGCCGTCGTGACGCGGATGTCGTTGCGTTTCAGAATAGGGTTAAGGACCTCTGCTTTGAGTTCAATACAACTATTCCCTCATCGCCTCGCCGAGGGGAGATTCTCAAGGAGCTTGTGACGGGATATAACCAATATGTATTCGTAGAGTCGGGCTTTCAATGCATTATGGGCAAGAATATCCACTTTAAGGGGATGGCTTTTGTTAATCTTAACTGCACATTTCTTGACAGTAATATCATTACTATTGGCCATTGTGCGCTCATTGGCCCTGGGTGTAGCCTGATATGCACGAACCACGCTATTGATCCCGTAGAACGCCTTAAAGGAGGCTTTAACGACCGTCCTATCACTATCGGCGAGAATGTATGGCTGGGTGCTAATGTGACCGTTCTGCCGGGTGTGACTATTGGTGACCGTGCTGTGATTGGTGCAGGCTCTGTGGTTACACACGATATTCCTGCCGACACTATAGCCGTAGGCAATCCCTGCCGTGTGGTAAGGCATATATAAAACAAAAGCCTCTCAACGCCGCAGAAACTATTGTTGTACATTGTGGGGTAGGAGGAGCGAGATACAAAAAAAAGCCTCTCAAAACTGAGAGGCTTCCTTGTTGGGCTACCAGGATTCGAACCTAGAATGACAGGACCAGAATCTGTAGTGTTACCATTACACCATAGCCCAATTTTATGTTGTCGTTTTCGACACTGCAAAAGTAGAATATAATTTCTATTCTGCAAAGAAAAAACCAACTTTTTTTATCTCATAATAGCGTTTTTTTTCATTTTCCCACTTTTTTCGCCTCTCTGAGGCTTCCACACCCATAAAACTATTGATCACGGCACAGACGATATCCTCTTTTACGGAGTAGGAGCGGCGTCCATCCGTGTCGAATCAGACGCGTCCCTAACTAATATAGGCATCCACTAATCCGTCATAGACTCTCTGAGAGAAGGATACGCTACCGCTATAAACGAGTCGGGACTCTACCACAAAAAAATCGGAGTATCGACCATAAGGCCGATACTCCTCCGAAAAACAACCTAATTTCCATTACTGCCCTTGAATGGATGTCGTTATCATTTATATAATTAAAATGATTGTCAAACTTTTTGTTTTGGTCGAATATGCCGATTGGCTATCTGGCACACCCTTTTTCCCAACTTTGTACAAAGATAAATAAAATATCCTGATTTTCCTATTTTTTTTTCAGCGAAATGAAAATTTTTATCGATAAATTGCCTAAATCTCGGGCAAAATACCACATTTTGCTTCTCCTGACAACTTTTTGTGGTGATTTACACGCCCATAGTCATAAGCCATTGCTTGAATTCGGCAACTCGAGCTTTTGGGATAATGATCTTCTCGGGAGTTGTTACACTCAGATTGAGCGAGAGACGACTGCCAAACCATATGGTGATATCCTTTACGGCCTTGCGGGCGACGATGAATTGGCGGTTGGCACGGAAGAACTCCATATCGGGGAGTGACGACTGCAGGCTCTCCAGCGTGCGGTCGATTATGTGGTACGAGCCGTCGTAGGTCACAGCCGACACTTTCTCGTTGGCCGTGAAGAAGAATGCTACATTGTCAATCGACAGAGGGATAATCTTGTCCTTCTGATGCACCAGATACACTCGTTGGCTCTCTCGGCTCTCGTTGGCTGTAGATTCCTTTTGTGTTGAGTGAACCATCTGCTCCACTCGCTGGTTGTACTCGTTGCGCTCGCCACCGCTAAGTAGCGAGAATTTCTCGATGGCGTGACGCATATCATCCTCCTTGATGGGCTTGAGGATGTAGTCTATGCTGTTTACCTTGAACGCGCGCAGGGCATATTCGTCATAGGCCGTGGTGAAGATTATGGGTATCTTGATTTCCACTCTGTCGAAGATGCGGAACGACTCCCCATCGGCCAGATGTATATCCATAAAGACAAGGTCGGGGCGAGGTGATGTCTCATCGCTGAAATACTCCACACTCTCTTCGATACTCTCCAGTACCGTCAGCACTTTATACGATGGTGCCACACGGCGCAGAATTGCCTGCAGATTGACCGCTGCGGCCGTCTCGTCCTCTATGATGAGTACACTCTTGCTCATTGTCGTAGTTAGTTAGATTTTGATGCTGTGGGCTTTTGTAAAGGTAAAAGCACAGTGAACTCGGTCTCCGAGTCGATTATCTCAAACGAGCAACCAGTGATGAGCAGCCAGCGGTTACGCAGGTTCTCCAGACCGATGCCTGTCGAAGGCTCTGCCTCAATCTTGGGAGCCTTGCGGTTCGATACCACCAGCATAGAGCCCTCGGTGTGGATTGATATGTGCAGCGGGGTCTTTCGGGTGATGGTGTTATGCTTCACGGCATTTCCAATCAGGGGTTGCAGTGTCAGTGCAGGTAACGTAGAGTCGTTGAGTGCAGGGTTGATGTCAATGTCGATGAATAGCTTGTCGGCATAGCGCACCTTGAAAAGCTCGCCATAGGCGCGTGCAAACTCGATCTCCTCCTCCAGTGTTGAGAGTGTGTTCTGTCCGTTCTGAATGATGTAGCGGAAGGTGTACGATAGCTGGTCGATGTAAGCTAAAGCCTTCTCTTCGCTCTTTTCGCGTACCAGCATCGAGAGCGAGTTGAGCGAGTTAAAGAAGAAGTGGGGGCTTATCTGTCCCAGCAACATATTGTAGCGTGTCTGGAGGTTCTCTGTACGCAGATGTTCGTTCTCAATCTGAATCTGCTGCTGCTTGAGCAACATACCATATATACGACCATATAGGAATGCTACGATAAGTACAATAAGGTATTTCGATACTACCATCAAATCGAGCAGGTTGTCCCTATCCAGGCGCATAATCATTGTAATCTCGCTTGAGCGCGGGCCCCAATCCACCACAGGGGTAAACCAATAATAACAGCCAATGACCAGTAGGGTAATCGCACAGCGCAACGAGTAGCGGCGCACGGTGAAGTTGTTGGCGTCGAAACGGAAGGTCATTACCGTCAGTGCAATGAGTGACAGAATAAAGTAGAATAGCAACTGAATGACAAACTCCTCGTTACGATTCGGGCGATCGTATACTACGGGTGCTATATCCTCACCATTTTTACGCAGAGGGCGATCCAACGAGGGGTTTGCTTCGCCACGAGGACGGTTGAGCGTACCGAGAATCTGGTCGCCATCCTGCAGGTTGTATATGAATATTGCAGCTTGATTCACGAAAACACTGTCTGTACGATACCAGCGCATTTCCTGATGGTCATCGCTGCCGGCCTTATCATATTGTGCCTCTGTGTTGGAAAGGTGATGCTCGTGTTCGTGTCTATCCCACCCTGGGGGCATAATGAAGCCGTCGCCATTCTCTGCAATCAGATAGCCATATCCGTCGGGCGAGAGGTGCAGCGTACCCTCAAATTGAGGGCGGTAGCGCTCACGTTCCTCCTGTCGCTCCTGTCGATACATCTCGCGATCTCGTTCACGCTCATCCACTATCATCGAAATGAGGTACGAGAAGTTCACAATAAGTGTCAGCACGATGGCGGCCAACGTGTTGGCTATGTAGGTCGAACGGCGGGTGTTAAGGTTTAGCATAACGGCCTAAGGTTTTGGGTTGGGACAGGTTTGCTTTTGGCGTTCTCGGGTGGGGAGAGGGGAACTACTCCTCCTCTTGCTCGGTGTACCACGAGGCGTAGAGCTGGTAGTCGCGAGCCGTGCGCTTTACGATGGTCTCACGCTGCTCGGGCGTAATCTCCTTCACCTTCTTGGCAGGCACACCTGCATATACCGAGTTGGGCTCAAGCTGTGCATTAGAGAGCACTAGAGCGTTAGCTGCGATGATGCAACCCTCGGGAACTACGGCATTGTCGAGCACCGTTGCACCCATACCGATAAGCACGCTGTCGCCAATTGTGGCACCGTGGATTGTAGCGTTGTGACCTACCGACACGTCGTTACCGATGTGTGTCTGCGAGGGCTTGGGTGATTTGTCGTATAGGGTGTGGATTACAGCTCCATCCTGAATGTTAGTGCGATCGCCGATGGTGATCTTGTTCACATCGCCACGCAATACTGCACCAAACCAAATTGAGCAATCCTTGCCAATGGTGGTGTCGCCAATAATCACAGCCGTGTCGGCCAAAAATGTATTCTCTCCAATCGAGGGCTTATGTCCTCTTACTTCTTTAATAATAGCCATAATCTTTTATTTCAAAATAGTTTCTTACTCCTCCTTTTTTGCTGAACGCCACAATGTGTCAAGCTCCTCGGCAGTCATCTGCGAGAAAAGACGGTCGCCAGCCTCGGCCTCCATATGCTGGAAGCGGCGGATAAACTTCTTGTTGGTGCGTTCCAGAGCCATCTCGGGGTCGATGCCGTACAGACGACACATATTAATAAGCGCAAAGAACAGATCGCCTATCTCGCTCTCGGTGCGCTCATGGTTGCCAGCAGCCATCTCCACCTCAATCTCAGCAATCTCCTCCTTTACTTTTGCCCACACATCCTCCTTCTGCTCCCAGTCGAAGCCCGACGATGCGGCCTTCTCGCCCACGCGGAAAGCCTTCACCATTGCAGGTAGCGAGCGGGGTACTCCACCCAGGATTCCGCCCTGACGCTTCTTCTTGCGAAGTTTCAACTCCTCCCAATTCTGCATCACCTCGGCAGGGGTGTCGGCGTGAATGTCGCTATAGACGTGAGGATGGCGGTAGATTAGTTTGTCGCACTCGGCATCGGCCACATCGCCAATATCGAACTTACCCTGCTCCTCGCCAAGTTTCGAGTAGAAGACAACGTGAAGTAGCAGATCGCCAAGCTCCTCCTTTATGCCATCCATATTGCCATCGGCAATGGCATCCACTAGTTCGTAGGTCTCCTCTATGGTGTTGTTGCGTAGTGACTCGAAGGTCTGCTCACGATCCCAGGGGCACTTTTCGCGCAGGGTGTCCATCACCTCCAACAGTCGTGCTGCGGCTTTTAGTTTTTTGTCGTAGTTCATCTCTAATAAAATTATCTTGCTACAAAGTTATGATTTTCGTTTGAAAATCGTAACTTTGTGATAAATAATTTTTGCCGATAATGCAACGATTTAAGATATTTTTTGTGCTTGCTCTTTTGATGGTGGCACACTATGCGATGGCCGCTAACGATAGTAGCATCATTCCGCGTCCGCAGAGTGTTGAGAAGAGGAAGGGAGAGTTTACCATACTAACAACAACTAAGATTACACACTATACCTCTCTCCGCCCTCTTGCTCAATATCTGGGGCAGTATCTGCCATTGGAAATACGCGAGTATAACGCACCCACTACGGGAGATATTGCGTTGGTGGAGAATAAAAATTTATCGCCCGAGGCTTATGTGCTCGACATCAGCGGCGAAGGTATCACCATCGAGGGTGGCTCGCAGGCAGGTGTGCTATATGGCGTGGAGACTCTGCTGCAACTTCTGCCTTCGTCGGTATATGGCGGTGGGTTGGCCCTACCTACGATGGTGGGGGCTTGCCGTGTGGAGGATGCTCCGCGATTTGAGTATCGAGGCTTTATGCTCGACCTTTCGCGTACGTGGATGGAGGTCGATGAGATAAAGCTTTTCATCGAGCGTCTGGCGCACCATAAGATTAACAAACTGCATCTGCACCTCTCGGACGATGAGGGATGGCGTGTGGAGATTCTCTCGCATCCCGAATTGACCAAGATTGGTGGATATCGTGGTGTCGATTCGCCCGTGGCGGCACGTTATGGCCGTTGGGACGAGCACTATGGTGGCTACCTTACGCAGGACGATGTGAGGGAGTTGGTCGAGTTTGCCTCGTTGCGAAACATTGAGATCATTCCCGAGATTGACCTGCCTGGTCATAGCCACAACCTTGCACGCGTAAAGCCCGAGGTGTTGTGCCGTTATACGCCCGATGTGAGTGCTTCTGACGGCTACGATATGCGTAGTGTGTTGTGTGTAGCCAAGGAGGAAAACTACGCTCTGCTGGAGGATATTGTACGTGAACTTGCTGAGTTGTTTCCCTCGCCCTATATCCATATTGGTGGCGACGAGGTGAGTACCTCGCAGTGGAGTCGTTGCCCCGATTGCAAGGCTCTGATGGAGCGTGAGGGTATGAAGGACGTGGGGGAGTTGCAGGACTACTTCACCGCCCGTATGGAGCGCATAGTGGCAAAATATGGCAAGCGCACGGGCGTGTGGAACGAGGCGGCTCGTTCGGGTAGTATCGACCCTACATCGCTCGTCTATGGCTGGGAGAGTGCTAAGGCGTGCCGTGAGGTGCTCGACAAGGGCTATACTACCGTGGTTATGCCTGGTGAGTACTTCTACTTCGATATGCGTCAGTCAAAGCGCGAGGAGGGCCACGACTGGGCGGCTATTTTCGATGTTAGGAAGACCATCGGCTTCAGCTTCGAGGATTTCACGCTAGAGCAGATGAGTCGCGTGGCGGGTGTGCAGGCATCGTTCTTTAGCGAGGCATACATTTCGCGTCGAGAGTACGACTATGACTTCTTATACTATCAGACCTACCCCCGTATATGCGCCCTGAGCGAGGTGGCGTGGCGAGGCGAGGGAGCCCAGTGGGAGGAGTTCAACGCCCGACTGTTGGGGGCTCACTACAGCCGTATGGAGGCTATGGGAATTGACTATCGTATGATGCCACCTGAGGTGGATTATATTGATGGAGTTCTTAGTGCCAAGTCTGAGGGTAATGCACTCATCTACTACACCGAGGTGGGTAGCGAAGGCGAGAAGCTCTATACCGCACCCATTGCGACCGATTCTCCACAACGCTTTGCTTTCCGTGTGCGTCGTGCTGGAGCGCATAGCCCCGAGGCAGCTGTGGCTGCACATTGGCGTATGTTGCAACCCAAGTTTAAGATCACCTCGTCAATTGCCGAGAGCGAGCGCTACACCTATGCGGGTGCCGAGCGTTATGGTCGCATAGCCCGTACGGCACGTGTGGGCAAGGAGGGCGACTGGATTTTGTACACCTTCGAGGAGGCTGTGAAGTGTCGCCGAATGGAGATTTATACTGGTAATCTGCAGTTGCCACGATATATTTTCAATGCTGGCTATATGGAAGTTAGCTACGACGGCGTAAAGTTCGAGCGAGTGTGCGAACTCGAGAATGGCGGTGGAGTGATTGACAACCCACGCCGAGCCATCAAGGCGGTGCGAATAGTATGCAGTGAGAGTGGCAACGGAGCCAACTTCGTGACGGTGCAGGCTCCGAAGATATATCCCGTATTGTGATTAGCGGCTACCCAGCCACAGGAATATCATACCGATAAGAATAAATACCAAGTCGAGCGCCTTGGCGCGTAGGTTTTTCTCGCCGAAGAGTATTGCTCCCGAGGCAAACGATACCACTACCGACGAGCGACGTATCATCGATACCACAGCAACCATCGACTCCTCGCGTGAGAGAGCCACAAAGTATGCCATATCGGCAATGGTAAGCAGTATGGTTACCAGCGGTATAGCCCACGACCAATGAAAGCGTGGCAGCACTCGGCGTGCCCACATCACTGCAACTATGATTGCCATCATCGCGGCCTGATACAACGAGAACCAACTCTGCACAAACATAGCATCCACCTCACGAAGCAGATAGCGGTCGTAGAGTCCGCTCGTAGCACCTAATATGGCGGCCAGGGCGACGTAGAGTATATATCGGTTGCGTACAAAGTCGATTCCCTCACGCTTGCCGGCACGGCTAAGCAATACGATTGAGATAAAGGCCAACACCACTCCCACCCACTGCAGGGCGTTGAGTCGTTCGCCAAAGATAATAAGCGCGCCAAGCAGTACAATCACGGGGCGTGTGGCGTTGATAGGACCTACAATCGTGAGCGGCAAGTGTTTGATACCCACATAGCCAAACATCCACGACGAGAGCGTGATGGCTGCTTTGAGCATCACCTTTAGATGCATATCCACTCCCTGACGTCCGTAGTTGAACATAGTCCCCTCAAACCACTGGGCATCGGTGAGTGAGGCTATAATTACGGGCGCAAACAAGAGTGCCGAGAGAGTGGTGGTGAGTAGTAACACCACAGCCACGGCGTTGTCGCGCACGGCCTGTTTCTTGGCCACGTCGTAGAGTCCCAAAAAGAGGGCAGAGAGGAATGCTAATCCGAGCCACATAATCCTTTATGCAAGCAATAATCCCACGATGAGCAACACGGCCAGTGTGAGCGAGGCCAAGCCGTTGAGTGTGCCGAAGGCTATGCCAATATGGCGTGTGCGAGTGGGCGTTACAAGTATATGTTCGAGTGTCAGTATGGCGGCAAAGATGCCAACACCTGCCCACGTCCAAACGCTTGATGGCAGGAACGTAGCAAACCACACCAGGGCTGCGACGCTTACCACGTGCAACGCTATGCTAATGCCGAGTGAAGAATGGGGTGTGAAACGAGCGGGAATTGAGTGCAGACCCTCCTGACGGTCGAAGTCGGCATCCTGCAGGGCGTAGATGATGTCAAATCCGCCTGTCCACGTCAGCACCACGAGCGATAGTATGCAGGCCTCCAACGAGAACTCGCCTCTAACGGCAATATAAGCACCAACAGGTGCGATGCCCAGCGCAAGGCCAAGTACAAGGTGCGAGAGCGAGGTGAAGCGCTTGCAGAGACTATAAGCCATAACTACGGCCAGTGCCACGGGTGAGAGCCACGCCGTGAGGGGGTTAATGGTGGCTGCTACAAGAATGAATAGCAGGGCGTTGATGATGACAAAGGCCATCGCTGCGCGGGGTTTAACAATGCCTGCGGGTATCTCACGGTCGGCCGTGCGGGGATTACGAGCGTCGATATCGCGGTCGGCCCAGCGGTTGAATCCCATAGCCACATTGCGGGCAAAAACCATACACAGCACCACCTGAACGAGTAGTTTTATCCACCAAGAGGCGCTGTCGCTTGGTGTGGGGTTACTCCACAATGCATAGGTGAACGAGAGCATAGCAAAGGGCATAGCGAAGATGGTATGCGAGAACTTCACCAGCCGAGCATATTTCTGAATTGTATTCATCGTAAATGATTTTTTCGTCGCAAAGATACAAAAATGCAAAATGCAAAGTTCAAAATTCAAAATGAATTTTCCTTTTGTGTGTAAATCTATGATTTTTCTTTTTTTTGTTTGCGCTGCCGTAATCTGAAACGTTGTGTTTCTTTAATCCACTTTTCGGGAAAACATTAGGTATTCCTCCGCTTGTATTATGTTCTTCGTCTACATCCTTTCGCGGTGGTGAGAAGCTAAGCTGTGGTAATACTCTGGGGTAAAAGCACATTGCGCAAAAACAAAATTTTACATTTTACACTTTGCATTCCTCTCTACTGCCTCTGTCTTTGCTGGTTTGAGAAAATTTTCTTACCTTTGTAGGTTGTAGGCGCTTACTCTCGCGCGTGTGGGCGCGTAGGAGGCTTATAGCCCGCAAGTTATAACGAAATAGAAACAAAAAACGTGAAAAATATAAAACTATGGAAATCTCACTTAATTGGTTAAAGAAGTATATCGACCTCGACCTTACCGCAGCCGAGGTGGCTACCATCCTTACTGATATTGGTCTCGAGGTGGAGGCTTTGGAGAAGGTGGAGAGCATTCGTGGCGGTCTACAGGGTGTCGTTGTTGGCCACGTCGTTGAGTGCTGGGATCATCCCGACTCTGACCACTTGCACGTCACAAAGGTGGACGTAGGTGCCGAGGAGCCCTTGCAGATTGTATGTGGCGCTCCCAACTGCCGTCAGGGCTTGAAGGTGTTGTGCGCTACGGTAGGCTCAGTGCTCTACCCCAACGGTGGCGACGAGGAGTTCAAGATTAAGCGCAGCAAGATTCGTGGCGTTGAGTCGCTGGGTATGCTCTGTGCCGAGGATGAGCTCGGCATTGGTACCGACCACGATGGTATTATGGAGCTCCCCGAAGAGGCCGTAGTAGGTACCGCTGCACGCGATTACCTGGGTATTACCGACGACTACCTTATCGGCATTGGCCTTACGCCTAACCGCGTTGATGCAGCTTCGCATATCGGCGTTGCACGCGACCTGGCAGCCTATATGCGTTCGCAGGGTAAGGATGTGAAGGTTACGCTCCCTTCGGTGGATGCTTTCGAGGTGGATAACCACGATATGCAGATCGAGGTTGTAGTCGAGAACCACGATGCCGCTCCCCGCTATGCTGGTGTGACCGTTACTGGCTGTAAGATTGCCCCCTCGCCCGAGTGGATGCAGAAGGAGTTGCGCGCCGCAGGCATCAACCCCAAGAACAACCTTGTCGATATCACCAACTACGTTCTCTTCGAGCTGGGTCAGCCCCTGCACGCATTTGATGCCGACAAGATTGAGGGTAAGAAGGTTGTTGTAAAGAACTGCGCCGAGGGTACTCCCTTCGTTACATTGGATGGTGTTGAGCGCAAGCTCTCGGCAGAGGATTTGATGATCTGCTCAGCCGAGCGTCCTATGTGTATTGGTGGTGTATATGGAGGTTTGGACTCAGGTGTAAGCGACACTACGGTAAATATCTTCCTTGAGAGTGCATACTTCAACCCTGTATCTATCCGCCGTTCGGCAAAGCGTCACGGTCTCTCGACCGACGCATCGTTCCGCTTCGAGCGTGGTATCGATCCCAATATTCAGGTATATGCCCTGAAGCGTGCCGCTATGCTCTTCAAGGAGCTTGCTGGCGGTAAGATTTCAAGCGATATTATCGACCTGAACCCCACACCTGCCAAGGATTTTGTTTTCAATCTCTCGTTGGACCGTGTGAATTCACTCATCGGTAAGGAGATTCCCGAGGCTACCGTTCGTACTATCCTCGATGCTCTTGAGGTGAAGATTACTAAGGAGGAGGGTCGTGTACTTACAGTAGCTGTGCCCCCTTACCGTGTAGATGTACAGCGTGAGGCCGATTTGGTGGAGGATATCCTGCGTATCTATGGCTACAACAATGTGGAGATTCCTCAGACAGTACACTCTACTCTGTCGTATGCTCCACGTCCCGATAAGAACAAGCTCATCAACATAGCAGCCGACCACCTCGCAGCTACAGGCTACACCGAGATTATGTCGAACTCACTTACCAAGGCTGCTTACTACGAGGGCCTCTCTTCATACAAGGCCGAGGAGTGTGTAAAGATTATGAACCCCTTGAGTGCCGACCTTAACGTTATGCGCCAGACTCTTCTGTTCAATGCGTTGGAGGCCGTTGCGCTTAACATTAACCACCGCACTTTGGACTTGCGCCTCTTTGAGATGGGTAACTGCTACCGCTTCCATCCCGAGGTAGAGGCAGGCGAGAACCCCTTGGCACGCTATAGCGAGTCATACCGCATCGCTATTGCCGTTACAGGTCAGGATGCTACTCCCTCGTGGAATGTGAAGGCTGCAAAGGCTTCGTTCTACACACTGCGTGCTACTGTTGAGAAACTGCTGCGCCGCTTCGGCATTGATATCTATACACTGCGCTCGGAGTCATCGCAGAGCGACCTCTACTCTGACGCTATTGCCTACACTCAGGGTCCCAAGACCGTAGTGGAGATGGGTATCGTGTCGCCCGCTGTACTCGCCAAGTTCGACATCAAACAGGCTGTTTACTTCGCCGAGATTGACTTCGATTTGATCGTTCGTGCCGCTAAGAAGCAGCGTATCGCCGTAGAGGAGCTCTCTCGCTTCCCCGAGGTTAAGCGCGACCTGGCTCTTTTGGTTGATAAGAGCGTATCGTTCTCTGAGCTTCGTAACATTGCCTTTGCAACAGAGAAGAAGCTCCTGAAGCGAGTAACGCTGTTCGATGTATATGAGGGCGACAAGCTCCCCGAGGGCAAGAAGTCATACGCTCTGGGCTTTACACTTGAGGACAAGAACCAGACTCTGAACGAAAAGACTATCGAGAAGACTATGGCCAACCTGCAGCGTCAGTTGGAGGCAAAGGCAGGCGCACAGGTACGCTCGTAACCATACACCCTCCCGTGGGGAGGATTACACAATATATATGAAAAAGATTCGCAATTTTTGTATCATAGCCCATATCGACCACGGTAAATCGACCTTGGCTGACCGTCTGTTGGAGTTTACAAATACGCTCGGTCAGCGCGAGATGCAGTCGCAGGTGTTGGACGATATGGACCTCGAGCGCGAGAAGGGTATCACCATCAAGAGCCACGCCATCCAGATGGAGTATAAGGCTCGCAATGGCGAGACCTACGTGCTCAACCTTATCGACACCCCGGGACACGTCGACTTCTCTTATGAGGTGTCGCGTGCTATCGCCTCGTGCGAGGGCGCACTGCTCGTTGTCGATGCTACGCAGGGTATTCAGGCGCAGACCATCTCGAACCTCTACCTTGCCATTGGTAACGATCTGGAGATTATCCCCGTGCTGAACAAGATCGACGTTGAGTCGGCGATGGTCGACGAGGTAAAGGATCAGGTTATCGACCTTATCGGTTGCAAGGAGGAGGATATTCTTTTGGCATCGGGAAAGACCGGCCAGGGTGTAGACGATGTGCTGGAGGCTATCGTCGAGCGTATCCCTGCCCCCAAGGGCGATGATGATGCTCCGTTGCAGGCCTTGATCTTCGACTCGGTGTTCAACCCCTTCCGTGGTATTATCGCCTACTTCCGTGTCTTCAACGGCACCATCCGCAAGGGCGACCACGTTAAGTTCTTCAATACGGGCAACGACTACGACGCCGACGAGGTGGGTGTGTTGCGCCTTAAGATGTGTCCGCGCGACGAGATTCGTTCGGGCGATGTAGGCTACATCTGCTCGGGAATTAAGAATGCCAAGGATGTGAAGGTGGGAGATACCATCACCCATATGGCAGCCCCCTGCCAGGAGTCTATCGCAGGTTTCGAGGATGTTAAGCCTATGGTCTTTGCGGGTGTCTATCCCGTCGAGGCCGACCAGTATGAGGATCTGCGTGCATCGCTCGAGAAGTTGCAGCTCAACGATGCCTCGCTTACCTTCGAACCTGAGTCTTCGCTTGCGTTGGGATTTGGTTTTAGATGTGGTTTCCTTGGTCTTCTCCAT
>JAGBUB010000015.1 GCA_017631035.1 Alistipes sp. | reverse complement strand
TTTTGGCTAAGAACTCTATCAAGAGCGTTGAGGTTGTTGACTTCCCCGAGCTCGGTATGGAGGCAGTGCGTAAGATTTACGTGGAGAACTTCCCCGCATTCATCATCGTTGATGACAAGGGTAACGACTTCTTCGCAGAGTACGCTCACTAGAATTTGACCAAATAGGAGTTTTGCACCTCAAGTGGGGTGCAAAACTTCGTTTTTTTACCTTTGCCGCGAAATAAATCGCGGCAATGTTACGTTTTGTTGAGGACTAAGACCACAGCAGATGAAATCACTCTTAAGACATACTATTCTTCTATTTGTCGCCACGCTGACCTTTCTCACGTCACGTGCCGACGGTAATGTTACTTTCGAGATCAACACCCCGCTCATCGTCACTGCGGGTGAGATGTTTCGCGTAGAGTTTGTGCTCACCAACGGCGACCCCGATGGTGACAGTTTCCGCACCCCATCCTTCGAGGGCCTGGAGGTGCTGGCAGGCCCTACAACGGCTACAGGCCGTTCGTTTCAGTCGATAAACGGCGTTAGCAGCAGCAAGACCACCTTCACCATAACCTATGTGGTGATGGCGCAGACTGCAGGTAACATTACCATCGGAGCAGCTGAGGTAGCAGTCGATGGAAAGAAGTTTTCAACCAAGGCTACGCCTATCGAGGTTGTCGAAGCATCGGCACGCCGCGACGAGCAGGCTGCCGCACAGCAGGGCACAGCCGTGCAGAACCAGATTGCGCAGGATGACATCCTCTTGCGACTGAATCTCTCTCGTACCGAGGTATATCAGGGCGAGCCTATACGGGCTTCACTCACACTATACACCCGCGCCAGCATTGCGGGCTTCGAGAATGCTAAACTGCCTTCGTTCAACGGCTTTTGGTCGCAGGAGTTGCCTACCGACAACTACCGCCCCACACGTCAGACACTCGATGGCAAGGTCTATGACTCACAGATTATCAAAGAGTATCTGCTCTATCCCCAGCAGTCGGGCGAGCTCACCATCGAGCCGGCCGACATTACAGCCATTGCACAGGTCGTTATGCGTTCATCGCGTGCTTTCGACCCCTTCTTTGGTGGTGGCTCGGAGGTGTATAACGTGCCCCGCAAACTCACCACAGGTGCAATTCGTGTAAAGGTCAAGGAGTTGCCCGAGGGTGCTCCTGCATCGTTTACCGGTGCCGTGGGTTCGTTCTCGATGGATGCACAGTTGCCCTCGTCGGAGCTTAAGGCCAACTCGGCAGCCTCGTATAACATCCGCATCTCGGGTACGGGTAACATCACCTTCCTGCAGGCCCCGAAGCTTGCTCTGCCCTCGTCTTTCGAGCTCTACGATGTTCGCTCTACCGAGTCAATCAGTAGCACCACCAACGGTACTACAGGCTATCGTCAGTTCGAGTATCCGTTCATTGCACGTGCTGAGGGTGATTACGATGTTCCCCCCGTGGAGTTCACATACTTTAGCCCCGAGAAGGGTAGTTATATAACACTCTCTTCGGCACCCCTTACGCTGAATGTGTCGCCCGATGGCTCGGCCGGCGCCTCTACTACGGCGCAGCTCATTATGGGCACATCGAAGGAGGGTGTACGCCAGCTGGGTAGCGACATTCGTTTCATTAAGCTGGGTGCTCCTGCACTCCGCTCCTCTGTCGCTCCGCTTATGTTGAGTGCCACCTACTTCTTGGTTGTTGCTGCGATCTTGGCTACGGCTGTAGTGGCATATTTCATCCTGCGTCGTAAGATTCGCGATAGCAAGAATGTCGTTCTGGTGCGTAACCGCCGAGCAAACAAGGTTGCCGTGCAGCGATTCCATAAGGCCGAGCGCTTTATGCGTGAGCAGAACCGCCACGCCTTCTTCGAGGAGATGTTGCGTGCGTTGTGGGGTTATATGAGCGACAAGCTCAACATCCCCGTCTCGAGCCTTACCAAGGAGAACATCCGTGAGCAGTTGCAGCGCAGAGGTTGTCCTCAGGAGGATGCGCAGCACTTCACCGACATCATCTCGCGTTGCGACGAGGCGCAGTATTCGCCTGCCGAGTCGGTGCAGATGAGTGACGTCTATGCTGAGGGTGTAAACATCATTTCACACATTGAGTCTATCATTAAACGATAAGTTATGAAGCGATTATTCATTTTCTTGACCATCATACTACTCTCAACATCACTCTCGGCTCAGGAGGAGCAAGCTGTGCAGTTGACAGCCGCTGGCCAGGTCAGCGAGCAGACTCTGTGGGAGCAGGCCAATGCTGCCTACAACTCTGCAGAGTATGCCCAGGCGCAGTCGCTTTACGAGGCTATTGCCGCCAAGGGTTTGCAGTCGGCACCTCTGTATTATAATATGGCCAACGCCTACTTCAAGCAGGATGATCTGGCGCACGCTATCCTTTACTACCATCGTGCCCTGCGTCTGGCTCCTGCCGACGAGGATATACGCCATAATCTGGAGTATGCCCAGCAGTCGACCAAGGATATTATCGATGAGATTCCCGAGTTCTTCCTCACCACGTGGATGCGTTCGCTTCGCGACGTGATGGGCGGTAATGCGTGGACCATCCTCTCGCTTTTGCTGTTGGTGGCATCGCTCTCGATGGCTATCGTCTATCTGTTGGCGCAGCGCCTCTCGGTGCGTAAGGTGGGCTTCTATCTGATGGCGGTGTGCGGTATCCTGTTTATCGTGACTACGGCCTTTGCTATGAGCGCGCGCCGTGTGGTTATGCAGCAGAGTGAGGCTGTTGTTATGAGCTCGTCAGTCTCGATTAAGAGTTCTCCCGACCGCTCATCGACCGAGCTTTTCGTTCTGCACGAGGGCACTACCGTTGAAACGGGCGACGAGGTCGATGGTTGGATTGAGATTCGCATTGCCGATGGCCGTAAGGGCTGGATTGAGCTTTCACGCATAGAACATATTTAATCTCCGCCACGATGTCGAAACTACTGCAAGATGCCGTATCGGAGTTTTCTAAATTGCCGGGCATAGGTCGTCGTACGGCCTTGCGACTGGCTATGCACCTGCTGAAGATGGATGTTGATGCTGTCGAGCAGATGAGCCAGAGCATAGCCCGCTTTCGTCGTGATGTGCGCCACTGCGAGGAGTGTAACAACCTCAGCGACGAGGCGCGTTGCCCGATATGCCAGAATCCCGAGCGCGACCGCTCGACGGTGTGCGTAGTGGAGCAGGTGGGTGATTTGATGTCGATTGAGAATACTCGCCAGTACAAGGGCTTGTATCACGTACTGGGCGGAGTCATATCGCCTATGCAGGGCATAGGACCGTCGGACTTGAAGATTGATATGCTTATCGATAAGGTGGCCGCAGGCCGTGTAAGAGAGGTTATCCTTGCCATCTCCACCTCGGTCGAGGGCGAGACCACTCTATTCTATATTATGAACCGCCTGAAGGCCTACCCCGAGGTTAAGGTATCGACCATAGCGCGAGGCATAGGCTTTGGCGATGAGTTGGAGTATGTCGATGAACTAACCATCACACACGCCCTTCTGAACCGCCGCGAAGTAGAACACCCATAAAAAGGGTGTTTTTTCTTTTTTTCGATGTTATATTTCGCCGACTTATTCGTATTATATATGACTACAGCCCCGAGAGGGCTTGCCCAAAATGAATAGTGAGCAACTGAACATAGAGTTTTTAAGAGTAAAGGATGCGGCATATCGCTATGCCGTAAGCCTGCTTCACAACCCTACAGATGCCGAAGATTTGGTGCAAGACCTCTACGAAAAATTGTGGCGGCGTAGGCTGTTACTGCGCCAGTCGGGATTTCAATCGCTTGTGCTCACCTCTGCTCGCAATATGGCACTCGACAGGCTGCGAGAGCGTGAGCGACGGCGCTTGATGACCGATATAGATGAAGCCGTGGGGCAGAGTGTCGAACTTAAAGAGCTGAGCGATGAGGTAGCAATCATAAAACGCATAATATTGGGCCTGCCCGAGCGCGAACGCGAGGTCATACATCTGCGTGATGTCGAGGCGATGGAGTTTGCCGATATAGCCGAAGTAGTGGGGAGCAATGTGGCGGCCGTCAGGATGGCACACTCGCGAGCCCGCCAACGAGTAAGAGAGGAGTTTTCAAAAATAATGAACTATGGATTATAACAATTTCAAGGAGTATGGCGTGGCCGAGCAGGCTATGAAGGCCTACGCCGAGCAGTGTCGCGAGGAGCGAGTTGTGGTGCGTCTGCACGAGCCTCGTAAGGTTGGGCAGTGGCAGAAGATTGCGCTGGCGATGGCTATGGTGGCCGTGGTTGTTGGTGTGGCGTGGCTCTCGCGTCCCGAGGTCTATGGTTATGTCAACGGTGAGCCCATCTACTCGCTTGTCGAGGCACAACAGCAGGCCGAGCAAATTATGGCCAATCTTTCGCAGGGCGGTGTCGATGGAGAGAACATCCTGCAGAGCCTTTTTACAATAGAATAATCACTCAACTTAAAAAATAAAACTATGAAACCTACTTTTTTTCGTACACTCCTTTTGTCTCTGGTGCTTGTCTCTGGTGCAGTATCTACGGCTCACGCGCAGTTGAGCATTGGCATCAACGGAGTGGAGTTTGGCGAGGTGCCCTACGAAGGGAAAAAATCGCCCGTGCAGTTCTCTACTATCGTAGGTGTACGCACAAAGCCTAATCCGACCTTTACTGTTGGACGTCTTTCGCTCTCGACCATCCCTACCTTTGAGATTGGTAGCAATGTGCTCTCAAATCTCGACTATGCCCCCTATGCAGGTGCTGGGGTGGGCGATTTTCTCGACATTAACTCGTGGAAATCAACTCAGGTAACGATCAATTTGCTACACTTTGCGACCTATAACCGTCAGCATAAGTTTGGCGTAACGATAGGCTTGGGTATTCGTTCTAACGATTACCGTCTCGACTCATCGCTCTCGCTGGCCAAGACCGATGGCCTGATTATGCCATATAACATATCGGAGACGGTGGGTCGCTCGGCCAAGAAGAGTAAGTTTAACATCGCCTCGTTGCACCTGCCCGTCGAATTAATGTTTGGTAACCCTCGAAAGTTTGCCTTCTCGGTGGGTGGTTATGTCGATATGGTGATGAACTCGCACACTAAGATTAAGTATTATGGTGGCAAGAAGGATAAGGTGCACAACTATCCCGTGAACTTTATTCAGGCGGGTGCTACGGCACGCCTGTCGTTTAGCTGGATCTCGATATATGCCTCGTATCAGCCCACGCAACTCTTCAAGAGAGGCCGTGGCCCCGAGGCTCAGCAGTGGACTATTGGTATAGGATTCTAAATGTTTGAAGTATGAACCGACCGATTTTTATAACCATCATAGCGCTCTTTGTTGCACTTTCGGCGCAGGCGCAGACACCCGAGTTTAGTACCATATTCCGTGAATTGGTGTCGGACTTGCAGGGCGGTAACTACTCCACAACGGCTACCCAGCTACCGGGTAAGGTACTTAAGAGTTCGCTCAAGCGTGGTAATGCCGACGATGCGGCTATTGCCGACCGTATTGATATGATTTACCAGATTGTCTATCCCCACTATCAGGGTAGTAGGAGTTATACAGCCATCGGCGACTTGGTCGGCGAGGCGCGAGGATTGTATCGTCTTGAGATGACCTACACCAACAAGCAGAATATAACCTACACCATCTACTCGGCCGCAGAGGGTAAGAGGAATGAGTATTTGGTGGTGATAAAGGATAACCAATACCGCGCCTGCATCGTGGATATTGTCGGCACGCTCACGCTCGACGATGTGATGACTATGACACAGGGAATGGGAACAAAGTAGTTCTTGTTATGTGATTTCTTAAGATGAAAAAAGGTTGCTCCGTGTGGGGCAACCTTTTTTTGTTTATTCGAAGTATGAGAGATACTCTTTGGGCATTTCCTCTATGGGGCGAATCTCTATGCCCTTGTAGAACACCTCGCCCGCCTCGCTCTGGAGTTGCAACTTACCCTCCACCAGAGGCACGTCGCCATCTTCCGAGGTGTAGCGCAGATTTTGCAGTGCCATTGCTACATTGCCATTCACGATGTGGAGGCTCTTACCCTCGTAGCAGATAAGCTCGAGTGTTGTCCACTCACCATCGGGGCTGTTGTAATCCTTCGTGCCGCAGAAGTTTGTTGCGCCTCGGCTACCCACTGTTAGCCACTCGCCATTGGGGTCGTAGTAGTAGGTCTTTACATCGGGGTTAGGCTTCGAAATCTTGATGTCGGCCTTCGAGCCGGCGATAGGCCAGAAGTCACCGCTATTGCCCTCGGTTGTGCCGCTCTGCATCACCTGAAACTCTATCGAACGCATCCACGAGAGCCAGTAATCTACGCCAGCCTCGCCAATCGAGTGGTACAGGAGTCCCGAGTCGAGCGCCTTCTCAAGGCGTGGCTCCCAGCGTTTCTGACCGAACTTTACCTGCAGGCGCAAGTGGTAGTTGCGGTAGCTCTCGTTAGAGATTACGCAACCATAGGTCTCGCCGCTGATGTGGAGTACGGGCTCGCCCGCCTCCTCCTCGACTGAGAAGAGGTTGTATAGGTTCTTGTCGTAGCCGATGGGCGGAATCTTCTCGCCCGCCTCATCTACGGGTGCACGGCCACGGAAGTTGTTGGTATGCTGATAACTCTGATATATACGCCAATGCGATAGATCCTTGTCCAGTAGCGATACCCATCCCTCGTCGTTTGAGCACGAGGTGCACAATGCGAGGACGCAGAGTGCCAAAAGATATTTTATTCGCATAGAGGGGTAGTGTTAAGGATTACTACTTGTTTTTACTTGAAGAGCTTGGGGGCAAACTCCTTCAGGCAGCGGCTCCAGGTGTGCCACTCGTGGTAGGTGCCCTCAGAGATATATGACTCCACCTTTACGCCCATCTCGGTGAGCTGCTTGGTCATATTTGCTGCTGCATCAACAAATGCCTTTTCCTCGCTACCTGCGCCAAACCACAACAGCTTAACCTTCTTGTTAAACTCTGCGGGGTTAGCAAAAGCACCGTTGTAAGCTGTCTTGAGGTCAACCTGCTGACGGCCACCCATCATCAGTGCTGCCGAGAAACCGCCAATATAGGCGAACTTGTCGGTATTTGACAGAGCGATGTTCATTGTCTGGAAACCACCCATTGACAATCCTGCCATAGCACGACTATCGCGGTCGGTCTTTGCACGATAGTTCTTCTCTACCATAGGGATAATATCCTTGAAGTAGATGTCGGCCAGCGAGCCAGCGTCGGTTGAACGCTTGATAGCGCCCGTTGCGGGATCCATCGTGTCGGTGTAACCACAATCCATCACCACGATCATAGGCTTGGCCTTACCCTCGGCGATGAGGTTATCCATAATGAAATTCATACGGCCCTGAAGGCTCCAGCCACGCTCGTTCTCGCCCATACCGTGAAGTAGGTAGAATACGGGATACTTGTCCTTGCCCTCGTCGTAACCCGCAGGGGTGTAGATGTAGGCACGACGCCACAGACCTGTAACGCTTGACTTATACCACTGCTCGCGCACTACGCCGTGCGGAACATCCTTCGCGTCGATATAATCCTCGCCCGGATATGCGGCATAGATACCACTTGTGGGACGGCTATAACCGAAGTATGCTACGCTGGCGGGGTCGTTCACCTGCACACCATCAACCAAGAACCAATAGTAGTGGAAACCGGGGGTAAGGCCACTGAGCTCTACGCTCCAGTTGCCCTGGCCATCATTGACCATATCAACGGGCTGTGCTGCAAAGCCTTCGCCACCCTGTACCTGCACCTTCTTGGCTGTCTTAGATGTGTAGCGTACAATGGCACGCATATCATTTGATACTTTGGGGTACTCATTGCCCGGTACGTTCGATATGGCCGAACGGAACTCCTGAGCCGATGCCGATGCACACAACATCAGCATAGCTACAACTGTAAAAATCTTTCTCATTATGGTTAGTTTATAAGTTATTTTCTCAATTTTACGGCTGTGCCTATGGCCGACACCATAAACATACTCTTCTCCTTGCCTGATACCTCGCCAAAGTCCATCTTCAGACCGATCACGGCGTCGGCACCGAGTTTCGATGCCTTCTTCTCGATGCGCTTTACGGCCTCTTCGTATACGCTGTCAAGCTTGCGCTGATAGGTGCTCGATGTGCCACCGAAGATATCGGTTACCGAGGCCATCCAATCCGAGAAGAAGTTGGTGCCGATAACCACATTGACCGATACTAACTGCAGATACTCCTCAATGTGGGCCCCCTCGATATTGTTCGTAGTTGTGATAATCATTCTCTCTCCATTTATGGTTATTACTCCTCCAGTCGGGTAATCTTTGCACCCAGAGCATTCAAACGCACGTCAATATCCTTGTAACCGCGGTCAATCTGCTCGATGTTCTGAATGATGCTTGTCCCCTCGGCACTCATAGCTGCTATGAGCAGTGCCACGCCGGCACGGATGTCGGGCGAGGTCATCTTCGCTGCACGCAGGCGAATGCGGTGGTCGTGGCCGATGACGGTTGTACGATGGGGGTCGCAGAGGATAATCTGAGCGCCCATATCGATGAGTTTATCGACGAAGAACAGACGGCTCTCGAACATCTTCTGGTGGATGAGTACCGTACCCTTGGCCTGCGTAGCCACAACAAGGAAAATCGACAGCAGGTCGGGCGTAAGTCCCGGCCAGGGTGCATCGGCGATGGTCATAATCGAGCCGTCGATGAAACTCTCGATAGAGTAGTGGTCCTGCTGGGGGATATAGATATCGTCGCCACGCTGCTCGAACTGAATACCCAAGCGTGCAAACTGCGCGGGGATGATGCCGAGATTCTCGTACGACACGTTCTTGATGGTGAGCTCCGACTGTGTCATTGCGGCCATACCGATAAAGCTACCCACCTCAATCATATCGGGCAGCATAGTGTGCTCCGTGCCACCCAGCTCGCTTACGCCCTCGATGGTCAGAAGGTTCGATGCTATACCCGAAATCTTTGCACCCATACGATTGAGCATCTTGCAGAGCTGCTGCAAGTAGGGCTCGCAGGCGGCGTTATAGATTGTTGTTGTGCCCTCGGCCAATACGGCGGCCATAACGATGTTGGCTGTGCCTGTTACTGAGGCCTCGTCGAGTAGCATATAGCAACCCTTCAGGCGCTTGGCCTCTACCGAGAAGAACTCCTCGGCCTGGTCGAAGTTGAATGTAGCACCCAACTTCTGGAATCCAAGGAAGTGGGTGTCCAGACGACGGCGACCAATCTTGTCGCCTCCGGGCTTGGGAATGTAACCCACGCCAAAGCGCGCCAGCAGCGGGCCAATCATCATCACCGAGCCACGCAGACGGCGGCAACGCTTATGATAGTCGTCGCTTTGCAGATAATCGAGGTTTACATTTGCCGCGCGGAAGGCGTAGCTGTCGCCACCCAAACGCTCCACCTCTACGCCCATACATTCGAGCAGTTCGATGAGTTGCAACACATCTAAGATCTGCGGTACGTTGTGTAGTACCACGCGCTCCGATGTGAGCAGTGTTGCCGAGAGTATCTGCAGGGCCTCGTTCTTTGCACCTTGCGGTGTTACGCTACCGTGAAGGCGGGTGCCGCCCTCTACCTTGAAAATTGCCATATAAATATAATTTTTACCAAAAATAACGAATAAAGTCGAGACGACAAAATAATTTATCAACTCTTATTGCTGGGTGGGGGTAAAAAAGAGAGAGTAAAAGTGATGTATTTTGCAGAAATTGTGTAAATTTGTAATATCATAAGCGTAAACTTAAACCTAAAATAGATTTTTGACTATGAAAAAACTTATTCTTTCAGCCTTTGCTCTGATGGTTGCTGTAACGGCTGTAAATGCACAACAGCAGAAGGATGGTCCCGAGACTATGCGCCCTCAGATGACCGAGTTCTACACTCCCGTTCCCAAGGTTGTGACTCCTGGTAACATCACCACCAATTCAGCTCCCTCTGATGCTATCGTGCTCTTCGATGGTAAGGATCTGAGCGCTTGGACAGGTGCCAATGGCGGTCCCGCCGAGTGGGATGTACACGATGGCGTGTTCACAGTAAATAAGAAGAAGGGTGATATCCAGACTCGCGAGTCGTTCGAGAGCTTCCAGCTCCACATCGAGTGGTGTGTGCCCGAGAACATCACAGGTACAGGTCAGGCACGTGGTAACAGTGGTGTATTCCTTCAGGGTCTTTACGAGATTCAGATTCTCGATTGCTACAACAACCCCACCTACACCAACGGTCAGACAGGTAGTATCTACAAGCAGTCGACTCCCAAGGCAAACGCTATGCGTAAGCCCGGCGAGTGGAATGTTTACGACATTATCTACAACGCTCCCGTATTCAACGAGGATGGTTCATATCGTGTTCCTCCCACCGTTACCGTTATCCACAACGGCGTAGTGTTGCAGAACAACGTTGCTATCCGTGGTACCACAGAGTATATCGGTCACCCCAAGGTTCAGAAGCACGGTGCAGGTCCCATCAAGTTGCAGAGCCACGGCGACCCCTCTGAGCCTATCAGCTTCCGTAACATCTGGTTGCGTAAATTGTAATAGGAAATTGTAAAATTTTCAGGAACGCATATAGCCTGCCCGACAACGTGATTGTCGGGCAGGTTTTCTTTAATATGGCCTGATGGTGAAGATGTTGTTAAAACTGCAAAATGTTCTATAAAGGATTATTTGGGGCGTTTTTGTGCGAATTTAGCGCGAAAAATATTCTTTCTAGCAAATTATTGCTATCTTTGTCCAATAAACAGACCTACGATGGAGACATTGAAACCAATACCGCCCAAGAGTGCTTCGACCGATGTAAATCCGCTCTTTACCTACATCGATAGCAAGGACTACGACTCGATTATCAACCAGAACAATGTGCCGCGAATTTTCAATCGTGGCGGCATCTTCATTTGCCTTGCGGGCGAGGGCTATGTAACTATCAACGAGCATAAATACCCGCTCTCGGCTCGCACTATGTGCGTGGCCTTTCCTGGAACAATCATCCAGGAGTTCAAACGTGGCGAGGGCTTCGAAAGTTATACCCTTCGTATCGATACCGACTTTCTGCGCGATTTGAACTTCCCGTCGGCTCCCTCGGTGCATATGATGATGCGCGAGAATCCCTGTATGGTACTCAGTGAGGAGCAGTTGGAGTCTATCCTGCAGGTGTGTCGTATGATGCACGACCGTGATAAACGCACCGACCATCCCTACTACGAACAGATAAATGCACAGATGCTCACCCTGTTGTGCTACGAGCTTGCGGGAGTATATGCACGCGATATACCCGTTATGAGCGAGCCTCGTTCGCGTCAGGATGTGATTTTCCGTAAGTTCTTGTCGCTGCTTGCTACCGATATTACCATTTCGCGCGAGGTGCAGTATTATGCCGATAAGTTGTGCATCACACCCAAGTATCTGACTATCGTTACACGTCAGATGTCGAACCGCAGCGCCGCAACGTGGATTACCCACTCGGTTATACTCAATGCCAAGGCTTTGCTGGCCACCACTCAGCTCACCGTGCAGCAGGTGTCAAACAAACTCAATTTCCCGAATCCCTCGTTTTTCGGCCAATACTTCTTGCGTCATACAGGTATGACACCCAAGGAGTTCCGCCGTTCGAAAAAGCAATAATACCTTCGTATGACAGCACTCTACAACAACATAATCTTCGGTCCCATACGTTCGCGCCGTCTTGGCCTTTCGTTGGGCGTAAATCTGCTCCCCGTGGAGTCGAAGTTGTGTAGCTTCGACTGCATCTACTGCGAGTGCGGCTGGAATGCAGACCACGTGGGCAGACGTCGTTTTAATTCGCGCGAGGAGGTGAGCTCGATGCTTCGTGAGGTGCTTGAGCGTATGGTGGGTGAGGGTACGCCGCCCGATGTAATCACCTTTGCGGGCAATGGCGAGCCTACGATGCATCCTGACTTTGAGTCTATCATCTTCGACACGCTTGCTCTACGCGACGAGCTATGCCCTACGGCCAAAGTATCAGTGCTGAGCAATGCTACACAGATTCACCGCGAGGATGTGCGCCGTGCCCTGCGCCGTATCGATAACAATATACTTAAACTCGACTCGGCTTTTGACGATACGGTGCAACTTGTCAATAAACCTCAAGGCGCCTACACCGTTGAGCGCACCGTTGAATTGATGCAACTGTTCGAGGGTGAGATGATTCTGCAGACTATGTTCCTTAGGGGCGAGTACGATGGCAAGATGCTAGATAACACCCGTGAGGAGGAGGTTGATGCCTGGCTACGCCTTGTAGAGCGCATAGCGCCACGTCAGGTGATGGTATATTCGCTCGACCGTGATACGCCCTGCAAGACATTGGAGAAGGTGAGCCGTGAGGAGTTGTTGAAGATAGCAGCCCGTGTCGAGGCATTAGGCATACCTTGCTCGGTGGCATAGGCGAGCGAAAAAAAGATGTTGATATGGAACAAGTTGAATACGATTTGCTATATAAAGTAAACTCTCCTGCCGATCTTAAGCGCCTGAGCGTCGAGCAGTTGCCGCTCTATTGCCGCGAGTTGCGCCAGTATATCATCGAGGAGTGTTCTAAAAACCCCGGCCATCTGGCATCGAGTCTGGGCACGGTGGAACTTGCCGTGGCCATTCACTATGTCTACGACACCCCGCAGGATAAGTTGGTGTGGGATGTTGGCCATCAGGCCTATGCCCATAAAATCATAACCTCACGTCGCGACCTCTTCCCCACAAATCGTAAGTTGGGTGGTATAAGCGGTTTCCCGCGTATGGCCGAGAGCGAATACGACTCGTTCGGTGCAGGCCACTCGTCGACCTCGATTTCTGCGGCCTACGGCCTGGCTAAGGCGGCCGAGTTGCAGGGTATTGATAATCACGTTGTGGCGGTCATCGGCGATGGTGCTATGACGGGCGGTTTGGCTTTCGAGGGCTTGAACAATGCAGGCGAGAAGAAGAAGGGCAAGCTGCTTGTTATCTTCAACGACAACGAGATGGCTATCGATGCCGCTACGGGTGCGCTGGATAGCTATCTGGCGAGAATGTCGACCTCGAACTTCTACAACCGCTTCAAGCGAGGCCTGTGGCGTATTCTTTCGCACGTTCCGCCCGTGTTGCGCTTCTGTCAGAAGGTGGGCAACGCCGTGAAGCAGGGTCTGCTGCAGAACAGCAACCTCTTTGAGAGTCTAAACTTCCGCTACTTTGGTCAGTTGGATGGTCACAACGTGAAGGAGTTGGTGACTATGCTCTCGGCGCTGAAGGATATCGACGAACCAAAACTTCTGCACGTAATCACCACCAAGGGTAAGGGCTACACCCCTGCCGAAGATAATCAGGCCGTGTGGCACGCTCCGGGTCGTTTCAACCCCGAGACAGGTGAGCGTATTCCCTCGCCAACCTCGGCGGCACGTTATCAGGATGTATTTGGTGAGACACTCTTGGAATTGGCTCGCCAGAACGATAAAATTGTCGGCATCACACCCGCTATGCCTTCGGGTTGTTCGCTCAACATTATGATGCAGCAGATGCCCGAGCGATGCTTCGATGTGGGCATTGCCGAGGGCCACGCTGTAACCTTCTCGGCTGGCTTGGCCGCTGGAGGTATGCACCCCGTCTGCAATATCTACTCATCGTTTATGCAACGTGCCTACGACAACGTAATCCACGACGTGGCATTGCAAAACCTGCCCGTTACGTTCTGTATCGACCGTGGCGGATTGGTGGGTGAGGATGGTGCTACACACCACGGAGCCTTCGATATGGCGTCGTTCGCCTGCATCCCTAATATGATTGTTGCCGCCCCGATGAACGAGGCCGAGTTGCGTAATATGCTCTATACGGCTGTCAACACTCCGTCGCCCTACTCACTGCGCTACCCGCGTGGCTCAGGCGAGGGCGTGGCGTGGCGTGGCGAAGCGTTCGAGCTGATACCTACGGGTCGAGGCCGTAAACTTAAGGATGGTGACGAAGTGGCGGTGCTTACCATCGGTACGGTGGGTAATTTTGCAGCGCAGGCCATCTCGCAGGTTGAGGCCGAGGGTGGCAAGTCGGTGGCACACTACGATATGCGTTTTGTCAAACCCCTCGATGCCGAGTTGCTTGAGGAGGTAGGCAAGAGATATAAGAAGATAATCACTGTCGAGGATGGTATCCTGCGTGGCGGCGTGGGTGAGGCCATCACCAAGTGGCTGAGCGATAATGGCTTCTATCCGCAGGTCGTATCGCTCGGTATTGGCGACGGATTTGTTGAGCACGGCACACTGCCCGAACTCTACGCCTTGTGTGGCTACGATGTGGCGGGTATTGTTCGAGCAATTAAATCGATGCAGTAATGAGAGTGTTGAGAACGATATTTACGGCCACTATGCTGTTGTGGTCGGTTGTGGCTACGGCGCAGCAGGCTAATGTGGGGATGGAACTCTTTGTCGATGTTGCCGAGCTCTTACCTACCGATGTTCAGGTGCAGGGTGCTACGCAGGGCTTCGCCATATATGGCCGTTACTGTTTTTCGATGCACGACAAGGGCCAATGTGTGATTCTCGATATGAAGCGCAAGGAGTTTGTCTCAACCTTTGTTCTGGAGGGCAATACGGGCCACTGCAACAATGCCTCGTTTGGTGTCGAGCGCTATAGCCGCGAGTCGCAATTCCCACTCTTCTACGTCACCGAGTGCCGAGGCAACAGAGCCTGTTATGTGAACGATATCTCGCTTTCGGGCTCGCGTCTGGTGCAGACCATCTACTACGACGGAGTCGACATCACGGGTCCGGCCGATTGGGCTGTCGATGCCTCTGCGCGCAGGCTTTATCTCTACTGCTCGTATGGCTCGTTGCGTATGCTAAAGGTGTTTAAGTTGCCTACGCTGGCCGATAGCGATGAGCGTGGCGAGGTGCATCTTAGCGCCCGCGACATTATCTGCACGTTGCCTGCCGGCGAGGTTACCATTCCGCAGGGTAGCCACGTCTATGGCCGTTACATCTATCTCCCCGATGGTATTCCTCCTCGCCCCACACGTTTGCACGCCACCAACATCGTTACAGGTGAGCGCCTCTCATCAATCGACCTGTCGGATCTGGGACTTGAGCCCGAGGGAGTGGCTGTCAAGGGCAAGTGGTTGTATGTCTCGTTCCACACCCCTCGCAACGTGCGTCGCAATGTAATCTATCGTCTGCCCGTCACTGCTCGTCGGGGTTATCGAAAATAAGATTCTCGGTCTTGTAACCACGTCTGTCGGCTAACTCGATTATATGGTTGACGGTAGCCGTTGGTAGCGATGGAGTGCGTGAGAGTATCCACAGATATTGTGGCGAACGGCTGCCGATGAGTACCCATTCACCTTTGGGTCCCATATCCAAAATGTTGTAATCGGAGTAGAAAAACCAGAAAAACGACACTCTAAGCCTACCAGGCTGCGAGGTGGTTTTCACTCGGCCTATGGCTTGACGCATCTTGTCGCCACGTGTACCCGAGTTTATCACCTCCACCGTGCCATCATCCAGCAGACGGTAGTCGGCCGTTACGTTGCGCATACCGTGTTCGAAACTGTGGTTGAAGCGTGCTATCTCGTACCATCGCCCCATAAAGGTGTCGAGGTTAAGTGAGGTCACCGTGGTGCGGTCGATAGAGTTACGCCCTGCATTGTAGACGCAGGCTGCAAGCAGCATTATCAAAAGTAGTAACACGACAGTCATAAGAAGTTTAAATCTAAATAGGGAGAAAACCGCCCTCTCTTTCATATCATTTATCATACCAATTTATCAAAGATTATCTCTATATTTGCCACAGCAAAAATTGTGCATTATGATTCGTCAAGAGATAATAACATACGTCGAGCAACATATTCTCCCGCTCTACGACTCGTTCGATAGAGGGCATCGTCAGGACCACGCCCGACAGGTTATCGAGCGTAGCGCCCAGCTTGCGCGTGGGTTCGATGTGGACGAGGAGATGGTCTACGTTGTGGCGGCATATCACGATACGGGCCTTAGTTGTGGTCGCGAGTTGCATCACAAAGACTCGGCTCGCATAATGCGTGCCGATATGGAACTGCGTCGTTGGTTTACGCAGGAGCAAATTGATATTATGGCCGATGCGGCAGAGGACCACCGAGCCTCGGCCGAGCGTGCTCCACGCACCATATACGGATGTATTGTAGCCGAGGCCGACCGTCTGATTATCCCCGAGCTGATTGTGCGTCGCACGGTGCAGTATAGTCTGGCTAACTTTTCGCATCTCGACACCGAGGGGCATTGGCGTCGTTCGTTGGAGCATCTTAACGAGAAGTATGCCGAGGGTGGTTATCTACGCATCTGGATTGACTCCTCGGACAATGGCGAACGACTGCGCGAGTTAAGAGCAATTATTGCCGATAGGGAGCGCCTAAGAGCAATTTTTGAAACTATTTATGCCGAAGAGATGAATAAAAAAGAGGCTGTCTAACCGTGGGTTAGCAGCCTCTTTGCTGTTTTTTTGTTTTACTTATCGTACCTGGAACTCAGGGTCAGCCTTCTGCGGGATAGGCATCGATGCGTAGTAACCGGCATCGAACTTCTCGCGTACGGCCTTAAATGCCTCGATAGTGCGCTGTACATCCTCCAGTGTGTGAGCCGCAGTGGGGATAACACGCAGGATAATCTCACCCTTAGGAATAACGGGGTAGATTACAATCGAGCAGAAGATACCATAGTTCTCGCGCAAATCAACGATAAGGTTTGTACCCTCCTCGTTACCGCCCTTCATATATACGGGGGTTACGGGCGACTGTGTTACGCCAATCTCAAAACCGTTCTCCTTGAAACCGGTCTGCAAAGCACGGGTAATCTCCCACAACTTCTCCTGATACTCGGGGTGGTTGCGGATAAGCTCCAGACGCTTCAATGCACCGATAACCATAGGCATCGGGAGTGACTTAGCGTAGAGCTGTGAACGCATATTGTAACGGAAGAGGTTAATCAACCAACGGGGACCGCTCACGAATGCACCGATACCTGCCATTGACTTTGCGAAGGTGTTGAACAACACGTCAACGCCATCAACGCAGTCGAAGTGAGCTGCAGTACCCTTACCGCCGGGACCCATAGTACCAAAGCCGTGTGCATCGTCAACCAAGAGGCGGAAGTTGAAGTCCTTCTTTGCCTTAACGATAACATCGAGGAAACCGAGGTCACCCTTCATACCGAATACACCCTCGGTGATTACAAGCACACCACCACGCTGCGACTCAGCAAGGTCGGTTGCGTGCTTAAGCTGAAGGCGCAATGACTCCTCGTTGTTGTGAGCATATACGAAACGCTTGCCCTTGTGCATACGCAGACCGTCGATGATGCAGGCGTGGCACTCAGCATCGTAAACCACCACATCGCGCGGAGTGAGCAGGCAGTCGATAATAGAAATCATACCCTGATAACCGAAGTTCAAAAGGAATGCATCCTCCTTACCTACGAACTCGGCGAGCTCGCGCTCCAACTGCTCGTGATACTTGGTCTGACCACTCATCATACGAGCACCCATAGGTGCTGCCATACCGAACTCCTGAGCACCGGCTGCGTCAGCCTTACGCACCTCGGGGTGGTTGGCCAAGCCGAGGTAGTTGTTAAGACTCCAGTTGAGCATCATCTTACCGCGAAAACGCATATGGGGACCCAACTCGCCCTCCAACTTGGGGAAAGCAAAATAACCGTGAACCAACTGCATATACTGACCAATCGGGCCACCGGTATTCTTCTCTAATCTTTCAAAAATATCTACCATAATAGTTTGTATTGAGTTATTAGTTTTGGCTTTGCTATGCAAAGAAACACATTTAATTCCTTTTTAACAAATTTTTATATCATTATCTTGTGTTACAAATCGATGACAAATGTAGTAACTCCTCGGGCCGCTACATCATACATTAGCGAATTGCTCAGGTGAGAATATGCCAGGTCGTGGCGAGCATCTGTGCGATAGCTCTTAACGCTCTTAATCTGCTTCTGCCACTGCTTGGGCAGAGTGATCTCCACGCTTCTGTTCTCAAAGTCCGAATTTACAAACACAGCTACAATTTGCTTGCTATCGGGCGAGAGGTAGGCCGTAGCTGCCAATGTGTCAGTATCATCGGCGCCCACAAGGTCGATGCGCTTATAGTTGGGGCGCACGAAGCGGCTGAAATTACCCAGCACCCATAGCATCTTGTTGGCCGAGATGTAGCCTCCCTTATGTATGTCTCCATCCGTTGCGTGCAGTGCAACCAGGGCGTGGTCGCCCTTGAGCTCCATAGCCTTCCAATAGCACCACGATACGGCGTTCATATCGACAAAGTCGCTATGCATCACTCGAGCCATCATCAGCGCAGCCTGAATATCGCCGTGGTTGCCCTTCTGCCAGTCATCCGTAATGCCACCATATTGTTGCGAGGTGGGCAACAGGCACCACTCCGACGAGTGGTAATCAAGACCATACTTCTTAGCCTCAGCTCCAGCCAAAAGATGTGTTTCGCGCATCTCCTCGCTGGTGAAGTGGTTGTTATATGGGTGAGCCGTAAACTCTTTGTTGATGTGTTTCAGATCACCAATATAATGGGGCGACTTCTCATCGAAGAACGTATATAGCTGGCGGCCCGGAGTCTCCACCTGATCCTCGCCAAACTGAGACAACATTCCTGGCGTGAACTCATAAAGACCCTTGAGCAACATAGTCTCGCCTATGAAGATGCGCAGATTGTCAAACTTGGCCGAACGCGACAGGGCCTCATCGAGGGCCTTCGTCATTTGCTTTATCTGACTGTTACGCCAGGGCGAGCCCTCCTGCTTGATGGTTGTCCAGCTCATCTGCGGCTCGTTAATAGGGCTGATGTAGGGGATGTTATAGCCCTTCTCCATCAGGTGTTCGGTTACATCGACCAGATACTTGGCATAGTCATCGTAGCAGTCGTCACGAAGGTTTGCACTATCGGCAGTCGGGGCGTAGCCCTTGCCATTTTTGGTTAGTTGCACCAGCGGTGAGTTCGAAAAGAGTATAAACTGATTGCAACCGCGATCCTTCGCCGCCTGCATAAAATACTCCTGACCGGCACACTTGCCCCAATCATAACTCTTGCCATCGACACTTAGGTACGACTCGGCACGGCGCTGATAGGGATATATGTCGGCTCCCACCTGCTCCAATGTGCCTGCACCAAGGTTTACGCGCCACATCGTAAGGCCAATGCCCACGGGGTTGCCCGCTGCGTCTGTCTGCTGTGAGAAGAGCAGATTGGCAATATCGCGTTTGGGTACCTCGCCCCAATATTTTCCTACAAAATTGCCACTCCACGCATCGGCAGCACCGAAAAACTCGATGGTCTGATACTGCTTCTCGGGATTGATCGAGACCTTTTGCTGGGCCGATAGCGAGTTCGCAGCAAATAGTAAAAGAGCAAATAATAGATTGCGTTTCATCTTATATTAGGTTGTTATTTTTTATCCCACCAACTCGCATACTCCACCTCCTCGGCCGAAAGAGCTCGGTCGTAGATGGCCAGGCCGCCAATCTCGCCCTTGAAGAAGTTGCCGATGCGCTTATTTACAAACACTGCACCCACGGTGAAGTCCGAGCCGTTGTCGCCTATTCCATCGGGGAAGTAGTATGGATTTTTCACTTGGCGCAGACCTTCGGGATAGCCCTCAAAGCCTATGGTGTGGTCGATGAGTTCCTCCTCGCGAGCCTCAAACTTACCATTGAAATATGAGCGGATATACTCTCCATCGTAGGTAAATGCCACGGCACACCACTCGTCCTTGGGCACCTCCTGTTTGCTGGCCGAATAGTCGATCGAATAGGGGAACGGGGGCGTAGGCTTACCCGTTTGCGAGATGTGTCCGCACACCTGATTGCGACCATTATAGTGGGGTAGCGATACAAACAGACCATACTGTCGCTTGCCGCCATCCTCATACTCGTTCCACATACCACCCACAAAGCCAATCTGCTCGGCAGTCCATCGTACCCACGCGATGACGGTCACCTGACCACTTTTTACGTTCAGTGCACCCGTTTCATCGTAGGGGATGTAGAGGTAGTCGTCACCATCGAAGTGTAACGAGCGGCCCGATAGCGGACCCTGCTCCACCAACCGAGGCACTGCGTCGCCCACGCCACGCAGTGTAGGGGTTGCCACACCTTTGGCTCGAAGATACTCCTCGTCGGCAAAATCCCAATATGCTACCAGATTGGGCACGCTCTCTATTCGCTTGGCCGCGTCGGTGCGGGAGTCGCATCCGATGAGCGGAAGAGCGAGCAGAAGGAGCCCCAAAATGTATGTGCAACACTTGTGCATAGGAGTAAACTGAAAATCTTTCGTCTTACAAATATATGCAAAAAACGGTAACGCTGCCTCCCGAATGGGCATAAATGGCTCGGCTTGGACGCGAAAATAGGTATTTATACTTATCATCGGAATAAAAGTTTCGCGGCAAGGTGTGATATAACGGGAATTTTTCTTATCTTCGCCAAGAGATATAAATAGTTTGGAGATATGAAATACAACAGAATACTTCTTAAGTTGAGCGGTGAGTCGCTTCAGGGTGAGCAGCGCTATGGTCTTTCGCCTGCCGTGTTGCAGTCGTATGCCGAGCAGATTAAGGCTGCTACGGAGACGGGCGTGCAGATTGGCATCGTTATTGGCGGTGGTAACATATTCCGCGGCCTGCAGGGTGCCAAGAAGGGTTTCGACCGCGTGAAGGGCGACCAGATGGGTATGCTTGCAACGATTATCAACTCGCTGGCTCTGCACTCTGCTCTGGAGGATAACGGTGTGAAGGCTAAGGTGTTGACTTCAATCCGTATGGAGCCCATCGGCGAGTACTACTCAAAGGCTAAGGCTATCGAGTATCTGGAGGCTGGCTATGTGGTTATTATCGGTGGCGGTACCTCTAACCCCTACTTCTCGACCGATACTGCTTCGGCTCTGCGAGGCATCGAGATCGAGGCCGAGGTTATGTTCAAGGGTACTCGCGTGGATGGTGTCTATACGGCTGATCCCGAGAAGGACCCCACTGCAACTAAGTTCGACAAGATTACCTTCGATGAGGTCTACAACCGCGACCTTAAGGTGATGGATATGACCGCCTTTACGCTCTGCAAGGAGAATGGCCTGGATATCATCGTATTCGATATGGATACCGAGGGCAATCTGGCCAAGGTGCTCAATGGTGAGGCAATCGGCACACTTGTTTGCAAGGAGTAAACTTTAAAACGAAATATAAAACTTTAACCATTTACAATTATGAACATCAAATCATTCAGCCGCAAGGCATATATCATCGTAGCAGCGTTGGCCGTAATGGCTTTCGTAGCACCGCAGACAGCGTCAGCACAGCAGCAGGCCGAGATCGAGGCAACAACTCTTATCAAGCCGGGCCAGAAGGCTCCCGACTTCACCGTTGAGATGGTCGACGGCTCAAAGGTTACCCTCTCTTCTCTCAAGGGTAAGATTGTTTTGATTAACTTCTGGGCAACGTGGTGTCCTCCCTGCCGTGAGGAGTTCAAGCGAGTGCAGAAGGATATCATCGACCACTTCAAGGGTCAGGACTTCGTGTTCCTCCCCATTTCGCGTGGCGAGAAGAAGAGCACCGTTGATGCTTTCCGCGACAAGCAGGGCTACACTTTCCCTATGGGTCTTGATGGCACACAGGAGATTTACAAGAAGTATGCGTCGAACTACATCCCCCGCAACTTTGTCGTTGGCAAGGATGGTAAGGTTATCTACGTGTCGGTAGGTTACGAGGCAGCCGAGTTCGAGTCGATGATTAAGGCTATCGAGGCAGCCCTCAAATAATTTGGAATCAATAAAATAGACTACTATGGATACAAAAACTATTATCAATGCAGCAACCGACCGTATGAAGCGTACGGTGGATCACCTCGATGAGGAGTTGTTGAACATTCGTGCCGGTAAGGCAACGACCAATGTGCTCAATAGCGTATTCGTTGACTACTACGGCTCGCAGACCCCCGTATCGGGCGTAGCAAGCGTTACCGTACCCGACGCACGCACAATCCTCATTCAGCCTTGGGACAAGAATATGATTCGCCCCATCGAGAAGGCTATCATCGACTCTAACATCGGCCTTACCCCCTCGAACAATGGCGAGACTATTCGTTTGACAATTCCCCCTCTTACCGAGGAGCGTCGTAAGGAGCTCGTTAAGCAGGTTAAGGGCGTAGGCGAGAACGCACGCATCAGCTTGCGTAACGCACGTCGCGATGCTGTGGAGGCATTCAAGAAGGCTCAGAAGGAGGGTATGCCCGAGGATGAGGCTAAGGATGGCGAGACACAGGCACAGAAGCTGCTCGAGAAGTTCTCGAAGCAGATTGATAGCTTGATGGAGGCTAAGGAGAAGGAGATTATGACCGTATAATCACCAAACAAGATACTTACAATAAAGAGGGCTGCCATCAACCATAAGGCAGCCTTTTTTCTACCTAAAACCAATACTTCTATGAAGAGATTTTTCACATTGCTATGCGGAGTAATGCTGGCCGCCACAACATTGGCACAGCAGGCTCACGATATACAGGTCATCGGCCACCGTGGTGGTCGTTACGAGTTCGAGGAGAACACCCTGGCTGCCTTCAAGGGCTCATATGCGCAGGGCGTGCGTGCCTACGAGACCGATATTCGTCTTACGGCCGATGGCGAGCTGGTTGTGCTACACGATGCCTCGCTTAAGCGTATGACCGACGTGGATATGGATGTCGAGAAGTCTACCCGCAAGCAGATTGAGGGAGTACGCACAAAGCAGGGTAACCCTATTCTGTTCCTCGACGTGCTGGCCGATTACTTTGCGACCACCGAGGTTTTGTATATCGAGTGGGAGATGAAGACCGATAACTATAGCGAGGAGCAGCTCAAGGGCTATTGCGATAAGGTCTACCAGACGGTTATGAGCAAGCGCCCCGCGTCGGCTCTCTACATCTTCTCGTCGTTCGACCACCGTGCCTTGCGCACGATGAAGGAGCGCCACCCCGATGCTGAGTGTATGCTCATCACGGGTGACCCGATGAGCGAGAAGACCATCGCCACAACCAAGAGTCTCGGTCTTAAGCGAGTGGCTTGCGGTGTGGATGGCACATCACGTGCTGCTATGAAGGAGGCTCATAAGCAGGGCCTTATCGTCAACCTGTGGCCGGGAGGCTCTATCGAGGATTTCCAGTTGGCTTTGGCTCTGGGTGCCGACATCGCCTGCACCGACTATCCCGTCAAGGTATTGCAGTTCATCGCTGAGAAGATGCCGTGGATTAAGGGCGCAAAAGATATACGATAGAGATTGCCTAATAAGGAGTTAAAAAGGTCGCTGAATATCAGCGACCTTTTTTTGTTTTGTGCCACAAAAAAAGGTACCCAACCGTGGTTGGATACCCCCTGAAAAAGTCTTATGTTTTAGTTTGAAAAAGTCAAACGCTCGCCCTCGGCATCGATTGTGATGGGGCGCTCCCTGTCGACCTCGCCAGCGAGGATGCGCTTTGAGAGGTCGTTCACCACCTCACGCTGAATAACTCGCTTCACTGGGCGAGCGCCAAAGAGCGGGTCGTAGCCCATCTGCGCTATCAGGTTGCGAGCCGCAGGTGTGTACTCCAGCGTTACTCCGTTACGTTGCAACATTCGGCTGATGATACCCATCTGTATATCCACAATCTTCTCGATGTCGTGGCGTGTGAGAGGCTCGAACATCACAATCTCGTCAATGCGGTTCAGGAACTCGGGCTTGAGTTGTACCTTCAGCATCTCAATTACGGCCTCGCGTGTACGTTCCACCACATCCTCTGCTATCTTCTCACCCGTGAAGGCCGAAGAAAAGTTCTCCTGGATAATGTGTGAGCCCATATTCGATGTCATAATGATGATTGTGTTGCGGAAGTCAACAGTGCGACCCTTGTTGTCGGTCAAACGACCATCGTCCAACACCTGCAACAAGATGTTGAAGACATCGGGATGAGCCTTCTCGATCTCGTCCAGCAGCACCACCGAGTAGGGCTTGCGGCGTACCGCCTCGGTGAGTTGTCCGCCCTCGTCGTAACCCACATATCCCGGAGGTGCACCAACCAGACGCGAGACGCTGTGGCGCTCCTGATATTCGCTCATGTCGATGCGTGTCATCATCGAGTCGTCGTTGAAGAGGAACTCCGCCAGAGCCTTCGCAAGCTCGGTCTTTCCCACACCAGTAGTGCCGAGGAAGATAAACGAGCCGATAGGCTTGCGCTCGTCATTGAGTCCCGCACGCGAGCGACGCACAGCATCCGAAATTACTTCGATGGCCTGCTGCTGACCCACCACACGGCGGTGCAACTCCTCCTCCATATGGAGCAACTTCTCGCGCTCGGACGAGAGCATACGCTGCACGGGAATGCCTGTCCAGCGTGATACCACTTCGGCTATATCCTGCGAATCGACCTCCTCTTTAATCATAGCATCGCCCGCAGCAGTAGTCAGTCGCAACTGCTCCTGCAGAGCGGAAATCTGCTGTTCGGCCTCCACAATCTTGCCGTAGCGAATCTCAGCCACACGACCGTAGTCGCCTGCGCGCTCGGCCTCGTTGGCCTCAATCTTCAGATGTTCGATAGAGTCCTTGTTCTGCTGAATCTTCTGCAAAAGGTCTCTCTCCCCCTGCCACTTGGCACGCAGGGCGGCCTCCTTGGCCTTCAGCTCCTCAATATCGCGCGAAAGGCTCTCCACTCGTTCCATATCGTTCTCGCGACGAATGGCCTCGCGCTCAATCTCCAACTGACGTATACGGCGGTTGAGAGTGTCTATCTCCTCGGGCACGGAGTTCATCTCCAGACGCAGACGCGATGCCGCCTCATCGACCAAATCGATAGCCTTGTCGGGCAGAAAGCGCGAGGTGATGTAGCGGTGCGAGAGCTCTACGGCAGCGATTATAGCCTCATCCTTGATACGCACCTTGTGGTGGCTCTCGTAGCGCTCCTTCAATCCACGCAAAATCGAGATTGCATCCTCGGTCGTAGGCTCATCGACCATCACCTTCTGGAAACGGCGCTCCAGGGCCTTATCCTGCTCGAAGTATTTCTGGAACTCGTCGAGCGTAGTGGCGCCAATGGTGCGTAACTCGCCTCGCGCAAGGGCGGGCTTGAGGATGTTGGCTGCATCCATCGCTCCACTCGTCTTGCCTGCACCTACCAGAGTGTGAATCTCATCGATGAAGAGCAAAATCTCGCCATCGCTGGCGATTACCTCCTGTACGACACCCTTGAGTCGCTCCTCGAACTCGCCCTGATACTTTGCTCCGGCAACCAGCGCACCCATATCGAGCGAGAAGATGAGTTTCGATTTGAGGTTCTCGGGCACATCGCCATTTATTATGCGGTGGGCTATACCCTCGGCAATGGCGGTCTTACCCACGCCGGCCTCACCCACAAGGATGGGGTTGTTCTTCGTGCGACGTGAGAGAATCTGCAACACGCGGCGTATCTCCTCGTCGCGACCAATCACGGGGTCGAGCTTGCCGCTGCGTGCCATCTCGTTGAGGTTGATGGCGTACTTGCCCAGTGCGTTGAACTCCTGCTGCGAGGTCTGCGAATCAACTGTCGCACCCTTGCGGAATTCGCGTATGGCCTGAACGAGCTCTTTTTCGGTAACGCCCGCTCGCTTGAGCATATCGGATACTGCTCCTCGCTCGGCTACAAGGCCAAGCAGGAGGTGCTCCACCGAGGCATATTTGTCGTTAAACGTGCGAGTGAAATCTACTGCTCGCTGAATAACCCTTGAGGTGTCCGACGAGAAGAACTGCTCGCCATTGCCACCTGCAACCTTCGGCAGCGACTCCACGGCACGACGCACCTCCTCGCCAAGCGAAGCTGTGTTCACGCCCACACGTCCCAAAAGAAAGACCGAGAGCGAGTCATCCTCCTTAATCAAAGCGCGGAGCAGATGCTGAGGCTCTACGGCCTGCTGGCCTGCCTCGCGAGCAATGGCTACGGCCGACTGCAAAGCCTCCTGAGCCTTTATCGTAAGTGAATTAATGTTCATAGTCAATTCTGTTTTATATTCGTTTGCTCGAAATGTCGCAAAACCTTTGCCAAGAGCCTAAATCGGACATTGTTTGCCGTGTGTGGCAGACTATGGCAGAAAAATAATGCCACAACAAGACATTTTGTCCTGCTGTGGCATAAAGCTATTGTTCTATTGCTCGACCTACTGCATACTGCGCTCACGCATTAGGTGATACTCCTTGCGCCAAGTCACGGCGCAGATAAGGGTTGCAATGATGCAGGCCGCTATAAACATCCAGAACGTAACGCCCCAACCCAGGTCGGAACCCGCTACCTGGCCCACGATAATCTTCGAGAGCACGGCATCGCCCAACAGATAACCAAACAGACCCACAAAGCCTGCGGCAGTACCAGCGGCGTTCTTGGGCACGAAGCTAAGCGCCTGAATACCGATAAGTGCAATGGGACCATATACGGCAAAGCCTGTCAAAGCCAACGAGCAATACACCACCATCGGCAGAGCCTCCGCACCACCAAAGAGCGACGCCACAGCGTCGGCCTGCCAGTAGCACAGCACGCCCACGAGCACCATCAACATATATATCACATTAACGGGAGCACAACGGCCCTGGAAGAAGCGCGACGACATCCATCCGCAGATAATAGTGCCGGGGATACCCGCATACTCAAACAGCGAGAATGCCACGCGGCTCTCCGATGCCGACATAATCTGCATATCCTGCAGGTAGGTGGGCGACCAGTCGCTGATGCCGTAGCGTACGAAATACACGAATACGTTGGCTATGGCAATCATCCACAGCAGGTGATTCTTGAATACATAATCGACAAACAGACGGCGGAACGGGATTGTTGTCTCCTCGCCAGCAGCGGCCTTGCGGCTAGTGTAGTCGTTGCGATACTCCTCGATTGAGGGCAGACCGCACGACTCGGGCGTATCACGCAGTGTCCACCAGCAGAAGGCGGCAAAGAGAATGGCCACCACCGAGGGGAATATGAATGCGGCACGCCAGCTCTCGGCAATGCCCACGCCTGCAAATACCACTACGCCAGCCGATACGAGCAGACCCAACGATCCACCACCCACGTTGTGCGAGCAGTTCCATATCGACATCTTGAAACTTCGCTCGTTCTGCGAGAACCAGTGCGCCATAATGCGTCCGCACGGAGGCCATCCCATACCCGAGAGCCAACCAACGGCCAGCATAAAGGCGAAGAGTATGCCACCATTTACGGCAATCGATGTAGAGTAGGGGATAAGTCCTACGGCCGCCATCACCGACGATGCGATGATAAGTCCCACCACCAGGAACTTACGCGCGTCGGAGTGGTCCGACAGACTACCCATAATGAATTTGCTGAAAGCATATGCGATGGGAATACCCGCCATAGCGAAGCCGGCGGTCTCCTTGTCCAAAAGGCCATCCTCCATCATACCTGGTGCGGCGAGCGAGAGGTTTTTGCGTACCAGGTAGTAGGCCGCATAACCGAAGAAAGCACCGAGGAATACCTTTAATCGCATACGGCGGTACTCGCCGTCGATTTTATCGGCCGCAATGCGAGGGCGCGCGGCAGGGGGTGAGAAAAATTCAAGCATAGTGAGAATTTTATGTGTTGTGATAACAATATTTTGCATAAAAATAATACAATTTTTTATTTTACGCAACAATGCGCCTTTTTATCGCCAAAAAGCCGCCGTGGCGGGAGGTTTGACGGTGAAATAGTCGAATAGAAATATTTATATATTTTTTCCATTATTTCTTGTTCGTTTATCAATTTTTTATTATCTTGCTCACGTACAACCTAAAAACAAACGCCTATGAGAAAATTTCTAATTTTTTCGGTTGCCCTATTGACAACGACATTGCTTGGTACATCTTGTCAGAAGGAAGATGTGGTCGCACAAATGGATGTAGCGACTACAAAGAGTGAGAATGTGCAAAAGGGTAAGACTGCGCACGTTAGTTACAAAGATGCAATTCAGATTGCAACTGAAGCTGTAGCGATGCTTGAAGGAGGGGCGACAACACGCTCTGGAATTAAGCGTCGCGTTGATCCCTCGAAGATCAAGTATCACGTTACTCCTCAAACTCGCTCGGGAGAGGGTGGTGACACTCTCTACTACGTTGTGAACTATGCCGACAATGCAGGTTTTGCGTTGGTGTCTACATCGCGTGCCGATGGTGACCCTTTGATTGCCGTTACCGAGCAGGGTAATTTTACTCCAGGAGAAGAGACTGGCAACCCTGGATTTGATATGTACATTAGTCTGCTAAACGACAGACCTTCGCCAAAACCCGAGGGCCCGACTTCACCGATTGATACAACAAATCACGGCCCAAATATGATAGAGGATTATGATTACATTGAAACATATCTTCTTGATTATACCCAAATAACACCTTTGGTTGAAACGAAATGGGGTCAAGAATCTCCTTACAATATGTTTTGTTTTACGGAGCAGACTCGCGAACAGGCAAAAGCAGGCTGTCTCCCTATTGCAATGGCTCAAATAATGTCATATTACGAGTATCCAGTATCATATAATAGAACTCACGATGAATCAAATGTGGTTGTGGCTACTAATTGGTCCAATATTAAGCAGCATTTGATATTAAATTATACGACTTGTCACGACCATACCGATATGGCTCATTTAATAAAAGAATTGGGTTATAGAATGGGAACAGACTATGGAGTGGATGATAGTTCGACTAGCCCTTTTTTTGCAAGTTTTGCTTTTGCTAACTTAGGGTATACTTTGCGAGAATTACAATCGTATGACTTTGTGCCAGTAAAGAATGATTTGGATAATTATAGGCCTGTTCTTATGACAGGAGTGGATCCTGATCAATCTGCGCACGCTTGGGTTATTGATGGATATCGTTCATATAAGCATATGGTGTACCACTATACCTTGTGGAGTGATGGATCGAAAGATTTGTTCGATACAGAGATAGTAAACACTAATTATGTGCACATTAATTGGGGATGGAATAGTCAATGTGACGGATATTTTACAGAAGGTGTTTTTAAAAATAAGGAGCCAATAGAGTTGGATTCAAACTTGACAATTGGCGAAACTTATAACTACACTACAGAGTTGTACATATTGCCAGATGTTTATCCAAATAACTAAAGATTACAAATTATGAAAAAGATATTTTTTATAATATTCAGTTTGTTTGCCATTGCCTCTTGCCAGAAGGATGGTAGCGATAGTTGGGAAGATATGTCCACTTTGCAGAATACGTGGTGGGACAATTACTATGTGCGCACAGTAGAATATGGTCCAGATGGGGAAATTGTGAGAGTGGTAGAAATGCCAGAGGGCTATGTTTTCCCGACAAGCAGATATATCGGATATGATTTTGTCGGGGAAATAGCCAAGAACCAAGTTCCAAGTAATCCACAACCGGACAAGTGGATATATTCGGAAAGGCCGTATGAGTATAATTCTGCCACGCGACAACTTAAAATAGGTGATTCTATTTATGACGTATTGCTGTTGTCTAGCAATCGTATTGAATTAAAGTTTTCTTATGTCGATTCGGCAAATGTTCCCAAGGAATCATACTATGTGTGGGAATCAACAACGACCGACAAAACCTGGGACGAGTGGGTTGAATATATGGATGAAGAAAATAGGCTCAGCAGAGATTTTATCGCAAGTCAACCGCCTGCGAGAGTTCCTATATATTTTGAAGTTCGCGTACAAGATAGCAATGGAGTAGATTTGCTAAACTCGCTTAATGAGGGGGCTGTAGACTTAGAGAAATTTGTTGTGCGATTTAATGGCGCAGAGTATAAAGTTGATACAAGTACAACGCTTGCGGATCTAATGTGGAATAATAACAAACCTGCATTTGGATTGTGTTATTCCAAAAGTTTGGAGTACTATTATTTGTATGTCGGTACTTGGAGCCAATATGAAATAACCGAGGGAACATCCGTTCAGTTAGATTGGGGTGATGGAAACACAACAGAATTAGCCTTTGCGAATAGTTTCGTGTTTGATGAAGAGCAACGATTCAATATGGAGGCGAATTATGGATATACATTCACCCGCTCATATTATTACAACGGAAATGTTGTTGATGGAGTTGTTGGCTACGAGAATGGCTGTGCGATAACAATTGTGAAATAATTGCGAGTAGCAAAACCTTTAAAGCAAAACCTATGAAAAAGATATTGGTAATTTTATTATCCGTCTTTGCTTTTGTCGCGTGTAGCAAGGATGACTATGTGCCGTTTGTTGATTCGTTGGATGATTTGAATAATACCTTTTGGGAATTCAAATCGTACCGTCATACTGATTACTCTGGCTTTGGAACATTGTTGCGTGATTATGTGTTAACTACAGAGGATTTGAAACACTACGACGGCTCAACTCATTCCGACCTCTACATAAACAACAATACCTTTTACTGGCGCAGAGGTGAGCCAGATGGTAAATATCGTATTGACCCGTGCGAGTATAACCCAAATACGCAAATAATAAAGGCAGATATAGATTATGAGGTGCTTGAGTTCTCTCGCAGGAGTATTGTTTTGCGATATGTTGTGCACGAAGCCGCGCAAACATCAGTAGTTACGATGTATTATGAGCCAATGCCTAATAATGACAAAAAGAAGGAGTGGATTGAGTTTTTAAATTCAATAGATTAGAAATAACAAAGTGCATAAAGTATGTATATTGACCGACGACGCCTCACGGTGGCGTCGGTTTTTTGTTTTAGTTTTTTTTCGTATCTTTACCGAAAATAAAACTTTGGAAGAATGAATATCACGGAACGTCACGAATTTATATCGCGCGAGGTGGAGTCGAAAGGGCAGGTGAGTGTGACCGAGCTGTCGGTCCTGCTCAATGTATCGGAGGTGACCATCCGCAAGGACCTCACCATTCTCGAGCAGGCTGGTGTGCTCTATCGCGCCCACGGCAAGGCTATCAAGATCAGCCCCTATATCAACGACCGCGATGTGAATGTCAAGGAGCATCAGTACCCCTCGGAGAAGACCGCCATCGCCAAGTATGCCGCGCGCCTAATCGAGCCCAACGACTCGATTATCATCGCCTCGGGAACCACGGTGCAGTATCTTGCACGCGAGATTCAGCCCGACGACAGCGGCCATCTGACCGTTATCACCTCGGCACTGAATGTGGCATCTATTCTCTCGAAGAACCGTAATATAGAGGTCATCCAGCTCGGTGGCATCGTGCGTGGCTCGTCGCTCTCGACCATCGGTTGCGATGCTGAGCGTCAGCTGGAGAATTATACAGGCAGCAAGCTCTTTATCGGAGTCGACGGCATCGATCCCGAGTATGGTCTTTCGACCACCAACCTGCTGGAGGCCAACCTGAATCGTGTGATGATTGGCGCAGCCGAGAAGGTCATCGTGCTGTGCGACTCGTCGAAGTTTGGCCGTCGTGGTTTTAGCCGTATATGCTCGGCCGACGATGTCGACCAGATAATCACCGACGCAGGAATTCCCAACCATATGCTCGAGGCGCTGACCGCCCGAGGCATCGAGGTTACAATCGTCGGCGAGTAATTTATCCCTTCGGGATGGCATAGTTGCCAAAAAAATTATTACCTTTGCGCTATTATGAGCGAATTTATTGTTTCGGCACGAAAATACCGCCCTGCCACATTTCAATCGGTAGTAGGTCAGCAGAGCATCACCTCGACGCTCAAGAATGCTATCGAGCGTGGTCAGCTGGCGCACGCCTACCTCTTCTGCGGTCCTCGCGGAGTGGGTAAGACTACGTGTGCCCGTATCTTCGCCAAGGCGATAAACTGTCTTAACCCCGTGGGTGCCGAGGCTTGCAACGAGTGCGAGTCGTGCCGTGCCTTCAACGAGGGTCGCTCGATGAACATCCACGAGCTGGATGCCGCATCGAACAACTCGGTGGACGACATCCGTGCCCTGATTGAGCAGGTACGCATCCTGCCTCAGACGGGTAAGTATTCGCTCTTTATCATCGACGAGGTGCATATGCTCTCGCAGCAGGCTTTCAACGCCTTTCTCAAGACCCTTGAGGAGCCCCCTCGCCACGCCGTATTTATTCTGGCTACAACCGAGAAACATAAGATTATCCCCACCATCCTCTCGCGCTGTCAGGTCTACGACTTCAACCGCATCAAGGTTGAGGATTCGGTAGGTTATCTGCGTTATATTGCCGACAAGGAGGGTGTACGCTACGATGAGGAGTCATTGAACCTCATCGCGCAGAAGGCCGATGGCGGTATGCGCGACGCATTGTCGATGTTCGATAAGGCCGTTTCGTTCTGCGATGCCAACTTGCAGTATAAGCAGGTGGCGCAGACTTTGAATGTGCTCGATTACGACACCTACTTCTCGATGACCGAACTGTTGCTTACGGGTGACTACACCACGGCACTTATTCGTTTCGACGAGGTGCTTGCAAAGGGATTTTCGGGTCAGACCTTTATGTCGGGACTCAACCAGCATATGCGTGATCTGCTTTTGGCCAAAGGTCCTGCCATCTCGCTCATCGAACTCACAGGTACGCTTCTCGACCGCTATCGCAGTCAGGCGGAGCAGTGCCCGACCGAGTTTTTGTTTGGAGCCATATCGCTCCTCACGGAGGCCGACGGCAGAATAAAGCAATCGTCAAATCAGCGTTTGTTAGTGGAACTGGGACTTATGAAGATTTCAAGTCTCGGCAAAAAAAAAAATAACGACGACTCCTTAGTCGAGGAGGAGTACACTCTGCCCACCCTGCCCGATACAATCACACCGGCAGGCGGTGTGGCGGTACAGCCTACCACAGCCCCCACAGCAACTCCCGTCCCCGTAGCGGTAGCTCCCATTGTTGAGAGGGTATCATCTTCTGCCCCGCAAACCACACCTTCAGTTGAGACTGCACCTGCGCCAGCAAAAGCTGCTCCTGTGGCCTCCGAGGTCGAGGTTCGTGCGACAAATGCGATGCCGTCAATGGGCCGAACATCGGTGGCCGGCCTCTCGATTGCCAGTATGATGAACGCAATGGCCAAGGGTGCGGAACAGCAGAGCACTGCGACCGAGCAGGAGGCTGCGCCCTCGCAGTATGACCCCCAGAGTGAGTCGAAGATTGAGGCGTGTCGCGCGGCTGTCATTAAGGCTGTCTTGCAGGAGCGCCCACGTTTTGTGGTGGCTTTTGAGACTATGGTGGTGCAGGGACACACGATAAAGGTTGAGGTGCCGTCGCAGACTCTTTACGAGGAGATTATGCGTTCTAAGACCGAGCTACTGATGGTTATAGCACGCACGGCAGGTGTTGCAGGTAGCCTGGAGTTGGAGGTTAAGGTCAACGAGCAGGTGAAGGTTGCTCGCCCCATTAAGCTGGAGGACCGCATCCAGCATATGAATGAGAAGAATCCGCTTCTTGCCGAGCTCAAGAAGGCGCTCGATATGGAGTATGAATAGAATATTTAACAAAACAAGATAAAAAAATGGCAATTAAGAATTTTGTAGAGGAGCTTGAGTGGCGTGGTATGATCCACACGATTATGCCCGGTGCCAAGGAGCAGCTCGAGAAGGAGATGACAACGGCTTATCTGGGTATCGACCCTACAGCCGACTCATTGCATATTGGTCACTTGGTAGGTGTTATGATTTTGAAGCACTTCCAGATGTGTGGCCACCGTCCCATCGCTTTGGTAGGTGGTGCTACGGGTATGATTGGCGACCCCAGCGGTAAGTCGCAGGAGCGTAACCTCTTGGACGAGGCTACATTGCGCCACAACCAGGAGGCTATCAAGGCTCAGCTTGCGAAGCTCATCGACTTCGAGTCTGACGCCGAGAATAAGGCACTCCTCGTGAATAACTACGACTGGATGAAGGAGTTCTCGTTCCTCGATTTCGCACGCGACATCGGTAAGTGCATCACCGTAAACTATATGATGGCTAAGGACTCTGTTAAGAAGCGCTTCTCGGGCGAGGGCGAGGGTATGTCGTTCACCGAGTTTACCTACCAGCTCTTGCAGGGTTACGACTTCTTGCACCTCTACCAGACTATGAACTGTAAGGTTCAGTTGGGTGGTGCCGACCAGTGGGGTAACATCACCACAGGTACTGAGCTCATCCGCCGTAAGCTCGGCTCGGAGAATGAGGCTTTTGCTATCACTTGTCCTCTTATCACCAAGGCCGACGGAACGAAGTTCGGTAAGACCGAGAGTGGTAACGTATGGCTTTCGCCCAAGTATACTTCACCCTATAAGTTCTACCAGTTCTGGTTGAACGTAAGCGACGAGGATGCAAAGCGCTACATCAAGATCTTCACTCTCTTGGACCGTGAGACTATCGAGTCACTCATCGCACGTCACGAGGAGGCTCCCCATATGCGTGAGTTGCAGAAGACTCTGGCAAAGGAGATTACTACGATGATTCACTCTAAGGAGGAGTACGAGAAGGCTGTTGAGGCGTCGCAGATTCTCTTCGGAGGTGCTACATCGGAGGCTTTGCACAAGATTGACGAGCAGACACTCTTGCAGGTGTTTGAGGGTGTTCCCCAGTTTACCATCAGCAAGGAGCAGCTCGGTTGCTCGTTCGTAGACCTTTGCGCCGACCTTACAAAGGTATTCCTCTCGAAGGGCGAGTGCCGTAAGATGGTTCAGGGCGGTGGCGTGTCGCTCAACAAGGAGAAGGTTACAGATCCTATGCTCACCGTAACAGAGGAGCACCTCATTGCTGGCAAGTATATGATTGCACAGCGTGGTAAGAAGAACTACTATTTGATTATTGTAGAGTAATTTCCCGTAAGTATGCTTTACACTATTCGCCTTCAGCAGATGGAATTCCGTGCATATCACGGCTGCTATGACCTTGAGCAGAAGGTGGGCAATCGCTTTGTTGTCGAGCTCACGATCACTACGCCTCTGGGCGAGGTGGCTGATGAAGATGCTGTGGAGAAGGCTGTAAACTACCTGACCGTGTATGAGCGCGTAAGCGAGGTGATGAAAATTAAGTGCCGCACCATCGAGGCCGCGGCGCAGAACATCATCCGTGCGGTGCGCGAGCTCTATCCCGAGATTGTCGAGGTGGAGTGTATGGTGGCCAAGCTGGCTCCTCCCCTCGGAGGAAAGGTGGGGCGAGTGAGTGTAACCCTCAAGGGATAGAGATCGTCTAACAAGGTTATACAATTTCTAAGACATATCAAGTAAAATAAAATAGGCTGCTACCCCGAGAGTTAGCAGCCTATTTTGTTTATCGCGTCAGCGACTATTTGTACTTAGCAACGCGCTCGTCGTTGATTACGCCCTTCCAGTTCATACCGAAGGCGAAGTCGTAGGTGTTACCCTCGCTGTCAACGTGGCAGCGCATATCGCGTGTAACATCCTCCAACTGCTCCTCTACTGTCTGCATATCGGCGGGAAGCTGCATAGGCAACAAGCCTGTAGGCTCAACCTTACCGCTCAATACGTCGAGAACAGCCTGCTTCTGAACGTTGAAACCGAACAAGATAGCGTCAGCCGCAGCCTCGAACTCGCTCATTACCATAGGACGGTTTACATCCACCTGAACGATAACGGGCTTAGAACCCATCTGCTTGCGAGTCTTGAGGATAAGATCCAACTGATCCTTATTAGAAGTCTTCACAGTCTTACCCTTGTATGAACGGTTGGTGAATGACTCCAGCGGGTCGCCACCTGCGAGGCTCACCTCGCGAGCGTGAGTAGCTGTGTAGTCGTTGTACTGAAGGCTGATAGGCATATAACCGTTGCCACCCTTAGCTACATCGGCGGGGTCGTAGCCTGTACCGTTAGCGGGAGCGTCAACAAATACGATTGCGAAGTCAGCCTCGGCGGGAGTCTTCACCAAAGTGAAGTACTTTGCCAATGTCTCTGCCTGAACGGGCAACTCCCAGTGACCCTGGGGCTGCTGCTGAGGCTGCTGAGGACGTGCGCCAGCACCTGCGTTACCACGGAAAGCAGCACGAGGAGCAACCCATACCTCGGGAACATATACTTTAGCCTTCTCAGCCAAAGGAAGAACACCACCCTTATTCTTAAGCATTACGATAGAGCGCAACTGAGCCTCGTAACCAGCCTTCATAAAGTCGGGGTTACCAACAGTTGCCTTAGTCTGCTCTACATCGAGGTAGGGGTTCTCGAACAAACCAAGACGGAATACGTTGAGCAAAAGACGCACTGCAGTCTTCTCCATACGAGCACGCATCCACTCCTCGCCCATCTCATCTACACCCATCTGATAAGCCTCCAAAACGGGACCCTTGTCGTTGTTACCACCGAACATATCGACACCAGCCTTGATAAGCTTGTAGTGACGCTCGGCAACTGTGAGGTGCTCAACACCCCAGCTAGTAGTACCAAATGAGTTTACAGCACGGTTGTCCTTTGTTACACCCCAGTCTGTACATACAACACCCTCGAAGCCATACTCGCCACGAAGTACGTCGTTGATCAGGTAGTCGCTAAATGCGTTACCTACGTTCTCGCCATTCTTTGTGTCGATGCCTGTAGAGATAGTATAGTAGGGCATAACAGCAGTAGCCATACCAGTCTTGCCGTTGAGCTTGAAAGCACCCTCGGTGAAGGGCTGCATATGATCTGCCAAGCGACCACCGGGGAATACAGCATACTTACCAAAGCTGTAGTGTGCATCACGACCAGCCTCGCCTGCACCACCACCGGGCCAGTGCTTGATCATTGCGTTTACACTGTGGAAACCCCAGCCGCCATCGATCTCGGCGTCGCCCTCTGATGTCTGGAAGCCATCAACGTAGGCGCGAGCCATATCTGTTGATAGGTCGGGATCCTCACCGAATGTACCATTGAAACGGCTCCAGCGGGGCTCTGTAGCGATGTCGATCTGGGGCGAGAGAGCTGTAGCGATACCGAGCGCACGATACTCCTCCGATGCGATCTTACCAAACTGCTCCATAACGGCGGGATCGAATGTAGCTGCGATACCGAGTGATGAGGGCCAGTAAGAGATGTCACCATTTGAACCTACATAGTACTCTACGTTCTCGCCTGCACTGTGGCGGGGGTCAGATGAGTTGTTGGCGGGGATACCAAGGCCGATACCCTCGACGTATGCCTGTACGTTGTTGCTCCACTTAGCAGCAATCTCGGGAGAGCCTACGCGTGTTACCAATACGTGACGAAGATTATCCTCGGTGAGGAACTTCATCTGTGCCTCAGAGATCTCCTCGGTGGGAACTGCCTGGTGGGCACTGTAGAGCATAAGACCTGCAATCTGCTCGATGGTCATCTGCGATGCCAAATCCTCGGCACGCTGCTGTGCGGGCTTGCGCCAATCCTCGTAGATATCCACCTTGCCGTTGCGGTTCAAATCCTTGAACGCATAACCACCCTTGGTGAGAATCTGCACGCCAGACTTTGATGAGTAGCCGAGCGTAGCACCCTTCTTCTGGGTGACCTCGATGTGAGAACCCTTGTCCTCACTTGTCCACTTCTGACCACAGCTGCTGAGCAATGCAGCGGCCATAGCGGCACAACCTAAAATTCTGAACTTCATAATAAATAGTGTTTAGTTAGAGTTTTTTATAAAATTGTTTATGCTTCTTTCAACTCCTTATATAGCATCTCGATTGCGTAGGCCGAGGCGCGATTTATAATCTGTCCTCTGTCCGAGCCCGAGGCACGCATCATCGCCACCGTGCGGTGGGGTGTTGCAACAGCCATCCACACCGTGCCTACGGGTTTTGCCTCGCTTCCTCCTGTGGGACCTGCGATGCCCGTGGTAGCTATGGCGTAGTCGGCTCCTGTTATGCGACGTACACCCTCGGCCATCTGGCGGGCAACGCACTCACTCACAGCGCCGTGCTTCATTATGTCGTCGTAGTCTACACCCAATATATCTCGCTTGGCCTCGTTGGCGTATGCCACCACTCCTCCCAGGAAGTAGGCCGAAGCACCGGCCATAGCCGTGAAGCGCGAGGCTATCGTGCCACCTGTGCAGCTCTCGGCTGTGGCGAGCGTAAGGCCTCGCTTGCACAGAATATCGTGAACAAGAGCCTGCATCGTTGCCTCCTCGAAGCCTACGATATGCTGGGGTATAATGTCGTACAGTTTGTCAAACAACTCATCAATCATTGCGCGTGTAGCCTCACCATCCTCCTGATTGTAGGCCGACAGGCGCAGACGTACTATGTTGGGCGAGGGCAGGTATGCAAGCTTTACCCACTCGGGCAATGCATCCTCCCACTCGGCTATACGCTCGGCGAGCATCGACTCGGGAAGGCCAGCGGTAATCATCGTGCGGTGTACGTTGGCACGTAGTGCGAAGCGAGCCTTCAGGCGGGGCATAACCTCATCCTCCATCAGGTGCTCCATCTCGAACGGAACGCCAGGGAGCGAAATCACCACACCGCCACTCTCCGTCTCGAACCACATACCAGGCGCTGTGCCGTAGGCGTTGAATAGAACGGTGCAACAGTCGGGCACCATAGCCTGACCTCGGTTAAGGTCGTTGAACGAGATGCCACGTCGCTCGAGCATCGTGCGCACGTGCTCGCATACACGCTCATCCTCGTGCATCGGTGAATTGAATATGCGGGCCAGCGTATGCTTTGTAATATCATCTTTGGTGGGGCCAAGGCCTCCCGTAATAATCACCACCTGACTGCTCTGCAGGGCGCGGTGCAGGGTTGCTTCAATCTGCTCGGCCTCATCGCCTATCGATGTCTTCTCCTCGACTGTGATACCAGCACCATTCAGGTGCTTTGATATCGAGGCTGAGTTGGTGTCTACAATCTGTCCGATGAGAATCTCATCGCCAATGGTTATGATGGTTGCTTTGATCATCTTTTAAGAAATGTTATTCCGTAGCGTCGCTTTTCTGGCGCTGTTGAGCCTTGCGCAGACGCTCGTTCAGACCTGCTCGCATATCGCGTATAGAGCGTTCGCCGTTGTAGATATATTCCGTTGTCACCTGCACGAGCGAGGCTCCCGCCTCGAGCATAGCCAATGCGTCGTCGGCCGTAGATATACCTCCGCAGCCGATGATGGGGTAGGTGCCCTGTGCTCTGTCGTGTATGCGACGCACCACCTCCAGCGCACGCTCGCGCAGAGGTGCTCCCGACAATGCTCCAGCCTTGCGTCCGAGGGCGTGTACGGTGCTGGTCGAGTTCTCAAGACCGTGGCGACCCACCGTGCCTGCGCAGGCTACGATGCCGTCGAGCGGGGTATCAATCATAATGTCGGTCATAAGGTCTACCTGCTCGTCGCTTAGGTCGGGCGATATCTTCAGCAATATGGGGCGGTACTGATTTTGTCCGCGGCGGAACTCGAATAGGGGCGTCAGGATTGCCATAATCTCGTCCCGATTGGTGGGAACGTAGGGCTTGGCCGAAGAGTTGCGGGCGATGTTTACGGTGAAGTAGTCGGCGTATTGATATAGCGGACGGAACAAACGCAGATAATCCTGCGGAGCGTCGTCGTCGGCCGTAGAGTCGTTCTTGGCTATGTTGCAACCCACGATTATGTTGCCTCGGTACTGCTTGATGTTCTCGATTACACGCTCCACGCCATCGCACTGCGTCTGTCCGCAGTAGAGTAGCGCGCGGTCGTTCTCCAAACGATGCAGGGCGGGCGCGGTGTCGCTCTTCTGTGGTTTGGGTGTGATGGTGCCAATCTCGATAAAGCCGAAGCCTGTGGCCTCCATAGCCTTCACAAATTCGCCATTGCGGTCGTAGCCTGCACCCAGGCCTATGCGCGAAGGGAACTTCATACCGAAGGCCTCGAGCGAGAGGTGGCTCGTGGGGATTGTATTACGCTTGCGCATAAGCGCTAACCCCATAGGTATGCGTGAAAGAAGGGCGAGTCGCCATTGCGCCACTCGCAGTGTGAAATCATCGCTGAAGATGTATCGAATAGGGTTTAATATGCTGTCTATAGCGCTCATACGGTTTAGCGTAGGAACATAGTCACACAAAAGTACTAATATTTATGAAAATTTGCAAATTGGCATAAAACAAACCCCACTATTTCACTAAACTATCTTCTCAACAAATAGGTCAAAAAAAATCCACCCCGAGAGGTGGATTTTTTTTGTGCAAGCCATTTGCTTATGGAATAAGGTTAATGGTGTAGGTCTGCGTATGCTCGCCACACTTGTAGGTAAGCGTAACTGCCACAAGGTCGGTGGTGTTCAAACGCTCAATCTGCCACGACTTGCCATCATCATTCTTCGTTACCTTAATCTTGCTCTCGTCGCTCGATGTAAGGGTGTATTCCGTGTTGGGAATTTGATAGTCATCAAACTTTCCTATATATGCAATCTCTTTGTAATACTTTATGAATCTGAGTTTTGTAACATTTTGACTCCAATTAAAGGTATTTCTCCTTATTGCGAGATCCTCGAAGAAGGTGTCTGATAACTGTCCAATACATTCAAATAGTATACCACGATTCTGCATTATAATATTAACGCTACCTATCTTCTCACCATCAACATAGGCTGTCGCGTGAATAGTTTCTGGTGCGACCCAATTGGTTGAGTGAGCATACGACAGAGTTACATTATCATCTTTTACCTCGTACTTTACCTCTTCGCCGCTTACATCGTCTCTCGCACTTTCAATAGACAATCTCCACTCTATTCTATTAAAATCGGCATCTGCGGGCTCGACCTTCATCTTCAAATCTTTTTTGAAGTCGATGACCTTTCCCTGCCAATAATCAAACTCATAAGGTGCTGTACCATCAAATGTGATGCTTGTGGGCTTTTTACCTAAAACGGTAATTGTTGCCTCTCCCTTCACTCCGCTGCCATCTTTGGCTGTTGCGGTAATGGTTGCCTCGCCCTTCGCTACACCCGTTACCAAGCCGTTAGCATCAACGGTTGCAACCGATGTATCGCTACTGCTCCACTCAATCTTTTTGTTTTCGGCATCGCTTGGCAAAACAGCGGCGGTAAGTTGTTCGGTTTGGCCTGCCTCGATTTCAGCAGATGTAGGCCAAAGGTTAATTTCGCTAACCTTGACAATGGGATCTATCGTAATAGGACAATATCGTTTGAAACCTCCATCATTGGTTGTAACAGAGATAGTTGCTTTACCAGGGGCAACACCAGTAATTTTTGCCAAAACAAAATTATCTTCTGTTATAATCTCGCCAATAGATGCTACTTCGGGGTTGTCACTTTCCCATATCGTGCTCATGTCGGTTGCATTTTCAGGAGAAATCATTGCTACAAAGTAGGCCATTTTTCCCACTTTAACATTACTTGATGTATTTTGCCACTCAATTCCCGTTACAGGAATCTTCTCGTTTACAACTTTTACGGGGATAGTTGCTGTAAATCCACCATCGTTGGTCTTGGCCGTAATGGTTGTCTCGCCTGTGGCAACGCCCTCCACAACACCGTTGTTTACCGTTGCTATAGAACTGTTTGCCGAGCTCCACGTAATCGATTTGTTGGTTGCATCCGAGGGCGCAATTGTAGCCGTGAGGGTGGCCTTCTCTCCAATCTCAAGGCTGATCGAACTCTTGTCGAGCTTTATTCCCGATACGGGAACACTTGTCGGAGCGTCGTCGCCACCTCCGCACGCCGCAAAGAGCAGTGCCACGATGGCAAAGGTTGATAGTAAGTACTTTTTCATAGTTGTAATTATTTTGGGGTTAATCAATACACGCAAAACGACCAATGCCCGCATCTTAAGGATGCAGGCTTCAAATTTGATAGAATGTGATTGGGCTTAGATAATAGTTTTGCTATCCCTTTGTAAATCAAAAGGATGCCCCCCCCCTTATATACATTTGAAGGGGACTGTTATATCTGCAGAAAGATAACATTCGGAGTCTATAGCTTTACTACAAATATAGGAATAAAAAAACAAACTTCGGCATTATTTGGTTAGAAATACTCTTCGCGGTAGTTATAAGTGTTGCGAATGAGTTCGAAATCCTCACTGTGACCCTTGAGATGGTCGCTCTCGCCCCTCAAATCGCAATGCTGGCCGATGGTGCGGCACATATCCTCCCACGTGATGGGCTTTCTTGGGCAGGGGGTAACCTGCGTGGGATACCAACCCCTGAGCGGCAACGAAAACTCCTCGGCCACAGCGGCGATAACCATCGACGAGGCGTTGGCCTTGCCCTGTGCCGAGTAGCCGGCGATGTGGGGCGTTGAGACGAAGGCTTTGTCGAGTAGCGCGGGGCTGATTGCGGGCTCATTCTCCCATACATCGATGCAGAGGCGTTGCGGAGCCTTGAGCAGAGCCTCGGTAGAGGCCACCTCGCCACGTGAGGCGTTGATGATCACGCTACGGGCAGGGATAGTATCGATTAGTGAGTCGTCGATAAGGTGGTGTGTAGAGCCGTCGAGCGGAGTGTGGAACGTAATGATGTCGGCCTTTGCCGCCACCTCCTCCAACGAAAGGAAATCGCCTCCCTCGCGCTGCTTGCGCGGAGGGTCGCAGAGCAAAACTTTGAATCCCCACTCGCGGGCGTAGCGCTCAACGAGCGAGCCGACATTGCCCACTCCCACGATGCCCAGCGTGCGCTCATTGGGGCTCCAGCCCTCGTGGGCCGAGAGCAGGGCGAGGGTAGCCGAAACCCACTGCAGCACGCCTGCGGCGTTGCATCCTGCGGCGGTGACTACGCGTATGTTGTGGGCAGCACAATACTCAAGGTCGATGTGGTCGAATCCGATGGTCGCCGTAGCAATCATCCTCACACGACTACCCTCGAGCAGCGACTTGTCGCAACGTGTGCGAGTGCGTATGATGAGCAGGTCGGCGTGGGCTACCTCGCGGGGCGTAAAGTCGCATCCGTCGATGTAGAGCACCTCGGCGAAGGGCTCCAAAACCCCTTTAATATAGGGAATTGCACGGTCAATTATAGCCTTCATATGGTTTATGTGGTTATTTTCCACGACAAATATATGTAAAAAATGAAATTTTCGTATCTTTGCGAGGTTAAATCGGTGAATAAACCGAACTTAATGGCTTTGAATATGACAAGAATAACTTCGATAGTGGGCCTGTTTGCCGTGGCAGCATTGTTTCTGCTCGGTTGCGGAGGTCGTGGCAGCGGTAGTAAGTTGATCGATGGTCGCGACTCAATGTCATACGTTATAGGTATGAATATTGCCTACAACATTATGCAGATGGACTCGACAATCAACCCCGATGCCGTGGTGGTGGGTTTGGATGAGACCCTGCACAACCGCCAGCGTATGAACCTCGAAGAGGCAAAGAACTATCTGTTGAGTTATGTAAATTTCGACGTTTACGAGCGTGTGCGTCGTTACGAGGAGCAGTATTTGTCGGACTTGGCAGCGTCGGATGCCGATGTGGTACGCACTGCCGAGGGCCTTACATACAAGGTGGGCGACTTGGGTGATATGAACCGCACCATCACCTCGGAGCGAGATACGGTAGCCTTTACCTACCGAGTGACCAATCTGGCAGGCGAGGAGGTGGATCTCGTGGGCGAGCGAAGCGATACGTTGCGTACACGTGTAGACCAGCTGCTCGAAGGCTTGCAGGAGGGTGTGAGAATCGTAGGTCAGGGTGGTAGCCTCACGCTGTGGTTGCCCTCGGCGAAGGCCTATGGCGCAGCAGGTAATAGCGAGAAGGGTATCAAAGCCAACGAGATGTTGCGCTACGAGGTGCAAATCGTAGAGGTTAAGCGCCGCAGATAGAATAAAAGTAAAAACAAAATAATAGTTACACAGTAAAGATGAAAAAGATGATTTACTTGGCAACCGTTATGCTTATGGTTGCGTTGGTCTCTTGCGGAGGCCATAATTCAAGCCTTAATGAGAAGGGTAACAAGTCGGAGATGGATACACTCTCTTATGCTTTCGGTATCAACGTATGTGGTGGTATCTCTTACGATATGCCCGACCTTAAGTTGGATTGGGATGTAATGGGTAAAGCTATGGAGAAGACCTTGCTCGCACCTATGCCCACAGGCGAGGATGAGGAGAAGGCTGAGGCTCAGGCTCTGCTTGATGAGTTCTTCCGTGGTCCCCGTATGGAGCGTATGAATGCAAAGGCTGAGGCCATTATGGCCAGCGACTCTACACACCAGTTGGTGCGTGAGGATTTTGTTGACTTCGATGTATTCGCGGGCGACGAGGCACAGCGTAAGGCTATCTCTGAGGCTTATGGTGTTTACACAGGTAGCAACTTGCGTGCATCGCGTATGCCTTTGAAGACTTATTGGTTGCAGAAGGGTATGGCTGACTATGCTGCAGGTGAGGCTGTCATCACCGAGAGCTTTGCACAGCAGTTCATCCAGAACTACTACGTAACCGAGATGCCTTTGCAGAATGCTGCCGAGTCGAAGGCTTGGTTGGCTGAGGTTGAGAAGCAGAAGGGTGTGCAGAAGACCGAGAGCGGCTTGCTCTATCGCATCGACCGTGCTGGCGATGCATCGGTAATGCCTACAGCTGAGGATACAGTAGTTGTTGACTACAAGGGTGAGTTGAAGGATGGCTACGTATTCGACTCTTCTTACGATCGTGGCGAGTCTATCGAGTTCCCCTTGAATGGCGTTATCAAGGGTTGGACCGAGGGTTTGCAGCTTATCGGTAAGGGTGGTAAGATCACTTTGTGGATTCCCTCAGAGTTGGGTTACGGCGCTTATGGTAGCGGTTCTATCGGCCCCAATATGGCACTTCTGTTCACAGTTGAGTTGCACGATGTAAAGCGTGCTTCAGAGCAGAGCGCCGAGTAAGCGTTGTAGCTCGCAGATAAGATAAAAGCTGTCCTCGTAAGGGCAGCTTTTTTTGTTTGATACGTACAAAAAAAGCTACCCTATAGCGGGTAGCTTCTTTTTCGTTTGAGCCTTTGTTAGAATGGCAAATCATCCACCTCGGCCATAGGGGCGGTGGGTGCTGCATATGAGGGCTCCTCACCAAAGGGAGGCATATCGGGCATCGAGGGGGCTGCTGAAGCCTGCTCCTCCTGCTTGGGCTGCACACGCCACGCGCGTACGTCGGTGTACCACTTGCCATTAAACTCGCGCGACTCGATATTAACCGATACGGTGCAAGTCATACCCTCCTTTAGGCGAGCCACGTCTGACTCCTTGTTGAAGAAGATTACGCACACCTTGCGCGAAAACTCCTGAGGCAACTCAAAGATTACCTCCTGACGTTGCCAATCGCCACGAGCCGATGTGCCCTTTGTGGCAGGCATTATCTTATAAACTACGCCTTCAAATTCCATAACAATTAGCTTTTATAATTTTCGTGTTGTAAAGATACGAAATAAAATCAAATAATGCATCACGCCCACAAAAATCTACTCTTCGGCGTAGATGATAGTGGCCTGCTCTTCGCCAAATAGTTCGCCAAGGCTCTGCTCGACGCTCTGGTCGAAGACGTAGATCTTGCCTTCGCTGCCCCACGAGCCGGCCTGTGCGCCCATTGGCTGAATGTAGGTGTTGTTAAGCAGCGTAGGCATCGACGTGCGCTCGGCAGCGGCAATGTTCAACAAATCGCGTGTACTGCGGTCGAAGACGTTGTTCTCCACGCGGAAGTTGGTGGCGTGGTTGGTGTGGTGGCTCCACGACTTAATGTGAGCCGGAGTCTCCTTGTCGGGACGCTGGTTACCCCAGCCGTAGCCTGCACGACGCATAATGTTGTTGGCAATGAGAATGCCCTCCATATGGTGCGACTGTATGGTATCCTCGCGGCCCAGGAAGTACTCAATCGAATAGACACAATCCTCGATAAGGTTGTCGGCATAGAGTACGTTACGCATAGTGAGCGGAGTGTTCACATCGCCCTGATGCTGGTGTGTGATGGCGGCATCGTAAATTTGGTAGATGTAGCAACCTGTAACGGTGAAGTTCTCGCAACCACCATATATCTCCACTGCATTGCCGTAGCGGGTGGGGTGGTTGCGGCCAAAGCTGTTTTCGCTCTGGATAGAGCCACCAATCCAACCCAACTCGCAGTTGGTGACGGTGAGGTTCCTGGTCGTACCTGCACCAATGCCGTGTGAGCCGCAATACTTAAGGCAGAGGTTATCGATAGTAACATCGTTGGTTGCAATTACAATATGCCCCTTGGTCAAGAGCTCGATTGATGAGAATCGCTCGGCGGGGTTGCCCTCGGTAGAGTATAGATATACTCGCTTTGCCTGCTTGTAGTCGTGGTAGAACTCCAAGTCGCGCTTAAGGTCACGATACGATGAGAAGGGCTCTCGGGTTTCGATGTGGAGCGTTGAGCCATCCTCCTCGCGTATCATCATCACCTTGAAGGCGTGCGCCTGGCCGTGGTTGAATACCAGCGTGCCTATGTCGTTGGGCAGCTCGCCGTCATACATATATACATTCTCGGTCTCGGTCTCAATCCACTTGCCACTCTTGGCCGCGTCGTTGGGTGAGCCGTAGAGTCGTGGCTTCTCGCCCTCGCCATAGGCCGAGTAGGTCACGCCCTGACGGGTTTTGAGCTGTCCGCGCCACAGGTCGCCACGGCGGAAGAGCACACAGTCGCCCTGCTGCAACTCCAACTCGTTGAGATGTTGCAGGCTCTTGATTGCACGCTCGGGAGCAAGGCCGTCGTTAAGGTCGTCGCCATCGGCCGATATGTAGTAGACGTTTGCGAATGCATTGATGTCGATAGTGGACTTTGATGCGAGAATATCGCCCTTCATCTGTTCGGTTTTCTTGTCGAGCTTGAGCAGGAATTTTTGGGCAGAGTTGGTCTCCTGTGAACCACAAGAAGAGCTTGTAGCCACCACTGCGATGAGCGTGATGGCAGATATGATACCATTGATGAAGTTTGATTTCATAGTGTCGGTGTTTTAGGTTATGTACAAATATACAAAACATAATGAGAAAAACAGATTAAATTTCAACTTTTAATCTATGCCGTGCCACCTGGGAGTTGATTTTTATCGGGCAAATCCGTATATTTGCTTAACATTAACGCATTAAATCTACTGCTGTGAAAAAGTTTAACGACTCCAATTTCCTGTTGCAGAGCTCCACTGCCGAGCGTCTGTACCACGACCACGCATCGAAAATGCCTATTATCGACTACCATTGCCACCTCGACCCCGAGTATGTGGCACGCGACCATCAGTTCCGCAACCTCGCGGAGATATGGCTTGCGGGTGACCACTACAAGTGGCGTGCTATGCGAACCAATGGTGTGGCCGAGCGCTATTGCACGGGCGATGCGTCGGATTGGGAGAAGTTCGAGAAGTGGGCCGAGACCGTGCCCTACACAATGCGTAATCCGCTCTACCATTGGACCCACCTTGAACTCAAGACCGCCTTTGGCGAGGAACGTCTGCTCTCGCCCTCTACGGCACGCGACATATACGACCGCTGTTCGGCGCTGTTGCAGCAGCCCGAGTACTCGGCACGTGGATTGATGCGTCGTTACAATGTTGAGGTGGTCTGCACCACGGATGATCCCGTCGACTCGTTGGAGCACCACATCAAGTGCCGCGAGGATGGTTTCGAGTGTAAGGTGTTGCCTACGTGGCGCCCCGATAAGGCTATGGCAGTGGAAAACCCTGCGGCCTTCAAGGCATATATTGATCGCCTTTCGGAGGTGTCGGGCGTGGAGATTTGCTCGTTCGCAACGCTCTTGGATGCTCTGCGTGTGCGCCACCGCTTCTTCGAGAGCGTAGGTTGCCGTCTGAGTGACCACGGCATCGAGGAGTTCTATGCCGAGGATTACACTTCGGCCGAGATTGAGGCTATCTTTGCAAAGGTGTATGGTGGTGAGCAGCTCTCGGATATGGAACTTCGCAAGTACAAGAGCGCTATGCTTGTCGAGTTTGCCGTAATGGATTGGGAGACCGGCTGGACACAGCAGTTCCACTTCGGTGTAATCCGCAACAACAACTCGCGCAAGATGGCGACCATTGGTGTGGATACAGGCTTTGACTCTATAGGCGACTTCACCTTGGCGAAGAATATGGCCAAGTATCTCGACCGCCTCGATGTGCAGGGCAAGCTGACCAAGACCATTCTCTACAACCTCAATCCGCGCGATAATGAGATGGTGGCTACGATGATTGGAAACTTTCAGGATGGCGAAACGGCTGGCAAGATTCAGTTTGGCTCGGGTTGGTGGTTCCTCGACCAGAAGGACGGTATGGAGCGTCAGATGAACTCGCTCTCGTTGCTCGGACTGTTGAGCCGTTTTGTTGGTATGCTCACCGATTCGCGCTCATTCCTGAGCTATCCTCGCCACGAGTATTTCCGTCGTACCCTTTGTAACCTTATTGGCGCCGACGTGGAGGCAGGCCTGTTGCCCGCCAGCGAGATAGAGTTTCTTGGTAAGATGGTTGAGGATATTAGTTATAATAATGCGAAGAACTTCTTTAACTTCTAAAAACGTTATATAGTATGGCTCTTTTGGCGTCTGGCTTGAAGTCGGTATGCTCACATACGACATAGTATGCTCCGCTCCCTCCTTCTGCGACCAGCCTCAAAATAGCCACACTCTATAAGTTTTTTGTCGGGTATAGTAATTCATCGAAAAGATTTACCCGTCTAACCGAAAGGTTAGTCGGGTAATTTTTTACAATTTGCGTTTTGGTACGAAGAAATCCTTTTCGGTCAGACCACATCGGCGGGCAACCTGCTTGCAATATACCAGTCGACCGGTCTTCTCGTCACGTGTATCTGAGCCGAAGGTGAATTTCAGCCCTGCGCGCTTTGCCATCAGG
>JAGBUB010000014.1 GCA_017631035.1 Alistipes sp. | reverse complement strand
TCCGAGGCTTTCGCTCGGTGGAGTTCTGGTGTTATCGCCGAGGCTTGGGCTCGGGTAACTTCGGCACCGTGGTGCAGAATGGCGAGTTTATAGGTATCTTGTTAGGCTACAGGCAGATAGATCTATATGGCGTGGACCACACCCTGCTCGATGGCTTGTGTGTCGACGACCAAAATCGCTTGTGTCGCATCAAGAGCCACTACTACGACACCGAGCAGGCCGTAGCAGAGCCCATCTATGTCAATGCCACCAACCCTCCACGTCCCTACACTATGCACACCTATCTGGCCGAGACAGCCGAGCTCTTCCGTGGTCACGAGGTGCTCCGCGACTGGGCCACGGAGCAGGGTGTAAAGATTGTAAACCGCACCCATTCATCGATGATTGATGCCTATTGTCGTGAGCCTATGCCATAGCATTATCGCTGTGAGCATAATATCATCGGCACGATGTGCGTCTTGTGCAACACCACTCGTAGTCGGGATTGATCTGGTAACGCAGCAACTCTCCATCCTCGCCATAGAAGATGTAGGCCTCGCTCTCCACGCCATCGAGTAACCCTTCGGCAACGATTATATACTCGACGGGCTCATCATCTCGCTCCATCTTTACCACCTCATCGACTCCCCACGCTGCATAGTCACCAGCCTCGAAGGCAGCCCTGACTGTTAAGGGTAGTGCGTTATAGGCTATCTCCAACTGCGTCATACGCCACTCGCCAATAGGTGTAAACCACGCCTGGCCTTCGACACCACTCTCGGCAAGGTAGAAATCGGCCACAAGATAACCTCCGTTGCTTGCCCACGTAACACTGCGGGCATCGGGAAATCGTGCGTGGAAGGCATCCAGCACAGCCGAGTTTAGTGGAATAGGGTCGTCGCCACAGGCCGTAAGCAGGGCGAGAGAACAGAAAAATGTGAGAAACTTTTTCATAGCAAACAAATTAGGGTGTTAATCATCTACGTCGATAAGTCTGAAATCTCTGTCGAACTTAAGCTCAAAGCCATTTGCCAGCCCCACCTCCCACTCTTTGCGACTGCGCTCGATGTGCCGAATAGATTGTGACGGATAGTGTTCGCTCACATAAGCCTGAATTGTCGGTGGCACTATGCCTTGAGGCAGAGCCTCGCGACTCGACACCTCGCGCCACTCGCCAGCTGACGAGAATTCGATGTGTGTGCCGTTGTGAAAGAATACATCGTACTCGCGACCAGCAAATGCACTCTGCTCGCTTAATGTGGCAATATCGGCCGAGGGAAAGTATTCGCTCAGGAATTGCTCTGCCGCCACGGGCAACTGCTCGCGTGTAATCACCCTCTGGGGTTGTGCCGAGCTTTGCATTGAGCAAAATATCAGCAGAAAAAAGGATAGAAAAAACGATCTCATAAATAATAGTTTTAGAGTTTTATCTACCCATTACAAAAAGCATACAAAAGCCCTTGACGATGTGGCTATAAAAAGAAGAGTTCGGAACTTTTAGTCCCGAACTCTTTTGTTGTATTGACCTTTATATTAATGGTTATAAGGCACATATGGCATATTCTGCACGTTGAGTGTCTTGGGCAGCCATACGCGGTAGCGCTGGGTCTTGTCCCACTCGTTGCCGGCCGACGAGAAGTCGCAGATGTGAATCTTGTTGGCCATACCGTTGCCCTCGAGGTCGGTGCCCAACACTGCAGGAGCAGTGAACGACATCCAGGCAAACGATGAGTCAACGGCAGTGAGCTCCACATAACCATCCTTGCTCTGGATAACCGATGTCTCATCAACAAAACCATCGCCAAAGCGGCTGTCGCGAGCAAATACCACCGGACCACGAACGATGGCCTGATGGTCATTGAGCTCGATAAGGCGAGCACGCAGGTCGAGTGTTACAACAATCTTATCGCCCTTCTGCCACTCGCGCTCGATAGGCAGATAAGCGCCCTGCATAACGCCACGCTGCTCCACTCCATTCACCTCCACGCGTGCAATCTTGCTCCACGAGGGAATGCGAACTGCCACTGCGAACGAAGACTTGCGTGCGGGGTCAACCTCAATCTCGATGCGATCCTCGACGGGGTAGGTGGTCTTCTGACGCAGGGTAACCTCCAAAGGCTTGCGCTGTGCCAAGGTCATCGTAGCCTCCGACTCGGCGTATAGGTTCACGCGGATGGCGTTGCCAGCCACCTGATAGGCATACTGCGGCAACAGTGCAAAGGCGCGGGGGCCGTTGGCATTACAGCAGTTGATGTGCATACCGCACTGCTCCTCACCCTCGGTACGCCAACCCTCCAGCGGGCTGTACTTGGCAATCTGCGAGGCGTCGTCCTTGAGCGAAGCCATCAGAGCATTATATGCAGTAATCTCGATATAATCGGCATAGAGCGCATTGCCCGTGAGTTGCAACAGGCGGTTGCATAGCTGCATCCAGGTGAATGTTACGCAGGTCTCCATAGTGTGATATGTGGACAGGGTCTGACGCTCGGCACCACCATACCAGCACTCGAAAGCCGAGCCCGAGCCAGCCACATTAATCTCCTCGCGGATGATATGGCCAACGGTCTTCTCCACCACCGAAAGGAGCAGGGTGTTGCCCGTAATCTTATACATCTCGAGCAGACCCTCGTAACACGACATCATCTCGTAGGCCTTCTGTCCATTCTCGCGTGAGAACCACGACTGCGGATGGGGGAAGCGGTTAGCTACGGCCACCTCGTCGATAGCCTTGGTGATGAGCTGGGGGCCCTCCTCGCTGTTGAGCTGCTCGACGATGTAGTTGGCAAAGTCGAGGAAGCGCTTCTCTCCTGTACGCTTGTAGAGATATACCACCGGCTCAAGAATCGATGCGCTGGCCATACCACGATAGTTACCCGTAGAGATAATCGATACCTTGCCGGAGCCTACCTGTGTCATTAGGTGGTCGATAAGGCGTGTTGCTGATGTGAGTGCACGCTCGTCGCCCGAGAGGTCATACCACGCAATGAGTCCCAGCGCAGAGTACTTTCTGCCCCATACATCCCACTGCTTGAGCTGATGCTCCTCGGCGTAGTTGCCAATGTAGCCATTCTCGAGTTGGGTAGCCATCAATGCCTCGGCGCCCTTGCGGATAATCTCATAGAGTTCGGGGTCGCGGTTGTAGCGATACGACGCTATGGCACCCTGAATCCACTTGCCCCAGAACTCACTCTGCCAACGTGATGACTCGTTCTGATGGCGGAAAGGCTCTACCAGATGATCTACATCCTGTGCCTTCACGCGATGCTCGATGCAGTCGTCGATGCGTGAACCCATATATCCGCCAATGCGAACACGGCTTACGGGCGAATCAACAGCTACCTGCGCCATAGCCGTAGTGGCCAGGACAACTGCTGCGATAAGAGAAAAAATTCGTTTCATAATCTATAGGTTGTTAATTTTATATGCAATTCCATCACAAAGATACTATTTTTTCCTCTGTAGGCTATGCTCATTATAAAAAAGGGCGAAAAAATTGATGTTCACCCTCGTGTGAAGAGAAAAATAGCCTCGCTCGCGTGGCCGAACCCATAATTATTGTGCCTTTAACGCGGGGCGGAAGGGTGTTGTTTGGGAAGATTTATGTTCCATTTGACAAAGTGTAGAATTATTTTGCCTTCGACTTAATAATCATAGCGAAATATCGTTATATTTGTCACAAAATAAAATAGTAAACTTAAAAAAACTTAATACTTATGAATGTAAACAATGTAATGGCCGAGCTCGAGCGCAAGCACCCGGGCGAGAGCGAATACCTGCAGGCAGTACGCGAGGTATTGGAGTCAATCGAGGAGGTATATAACGATCACCCCGAGTTCGAGAAGGCTAAAATCGTTGAGCGTATGGTTGAGCCCGACCGCATCATCACCTTCCGTGTAACGTGGGTTGACGACAAGGGCGAGATCCAGACCAACCTTGGCTACCGTGTTCAGTTCAACAGCGCCATCGGCCCCTACAAGGGTGGTATCCGTTTCCACGCTGCAGTGAACCCCTCAATGTTGAAGTTCCTCGGCTTCGAGCAGACCTTTAAGAATGCCCTCACTACACTGCCTATGGGTGGTGCGAAGGGTGGTTCTGACTTTAGCCCCAAGGGTAAGTCTGACGCCGAGATTATGCGTTTCTGCCAGGCCTTTATGTTGGAGTTGTGGCAGAATATCGGTCCCGATACCGACGTTCCCGCAGGTGACGTGGGCGTAGGTGGTCGCGAGATTGGTTATATGTACGGTATGTACAAGAAGCTCGCTCGCGAGTACAACACAGGTGTCTTGACCGGCAAGGGCCTTACTTGGGGTGGCTCATTGGTTCGTCCCGAGGCTACCGGCTACGGCGCACTCTACTTCGTAGAGCATATGTTGCACGAGGCTGGCAAGTCAATCGAGGGTAAGACTGTAGCTATCTCAGGCTTTGGTAACGTGGCTTGGGGTGCGGCACAGAAGGCTACCGAGCTTGGTGCAAAGGTTATTGCTATCTCTGGTCCCGACGGCGTTATCTACAACCCCAACGGTATGACTCCCGAGAAGATTGACTATATGTTGGAGCTTCGCGCGTCAAACCGCGACATCGTAGCTCCCTTTGCTGAGCGCTTCCCCGATGCAACATTCATCCCCGGCAAGAAGGCGTGGAGCATCAAGTGCGATATTGCTCTGCCTTGTGCATTCCAGAACGAGCTTACTGGCGAGGATGCGCAGGAGCTTCTCGCAAACGGTACTTGGTGTGCTGCCGAGGTATCGAATATGGGTTGTACACCCGAGGCTATCGCCGCTTTCCAGCAGGCAGGTATCCTCTTCGCTCCTGGCAAGGCTGTAAATGCTGGTGGTGTGGCTACATCTGGTCTGGAGATGACTCAGAACGCACAGCACCTCTCTTGGTCGGCCGAGGAGGTTGATCAGAAGTTGCACTACATTATGTCGCAGATCCACAAGGCTTGCGTAACCTATGGCGAGCAGCCTAACGGCTACATCAACTACGTTAAGGGCGCCAACATTGCTGGCTTTATGAAGGTCGCTCAGGCTATGTTGGAGCAGGGTGTGATCTAATGCAGAATACAGAACGCAAAATAGTAGAGGCTACCTTCGGGTAGCCTCTTTTTTATACTCTCTCCAAAATTCTGCGAACGGCAGGTATCTTTAGTATGGGCAATAACGCCCAGGCGGGAAGCAGATAGCATATAGCCGCCTCGACCTTGGTCAAAAATCCTGGTAGGCAACGTCTGCGACCACGAAACATCGCCCCGAGGGCCTTGCGTGCCACACTCTCGGCCAAGAGCATAAGGCCCACACTGCGCAGCAGACGACGCTGCTTATCCGCCAAGCTGTAGAAGGGGGTATCTACCGCCGATGGGAATACCGCAGTAACCGACACTCCCTTGTCGCGCAACTCATACCACAGCGAGTCGGCAAAACTCTTCAGGTAGGCCTTCGTTGCGGCGTAGTGCGATATGGTGGGGTAGGGAGTCCACGCCGTAACCGACGACATTAGCACTATGTGTCCTCGCCCACGGCGCACCATCGGCTCGGCAAAGAGACGACACAACTGCGTAGGCGTAGTGCAATGCAGCGCAATTATCTTATCCAGTGAGGTATACTCAGTTCGGCATAGTGTCGAGAAGAGCAGCATACCTGCATTGTTGATTAGGATATCCACTTGCAACTCTCGTTCCATCACATAGTCGTACACCTCGCGTGCCGCCTCCCTTCGTGTAAGGTCGGCATATATGGGCAATGCGTCAACGCCATACTCCGAGCTTAGAGCCTCGGCCACACGGCGGTTGTCGTCGGCTTGGTTGCTGACAAGAATTAAGTTGTATCCCTTCGAAGCCAACGCTCGGGCATACTCCAGCCCGATACCTGACGAGGCTCCCGTTATAAGCGCATAATCGTTGTTCATTTTGTTTGCGTTGAGATAGTAAAATTAGTAAATTTGCCGAAAACTTCATAATTATGGCAAAGGAGATTGAACGCAAATTCCTTGTGCAGGGCGATTTTGAGCCGTATGCCACCTCTTCCTACCACATCGTGCAGGGCTACATAGCGGGCTCCGACTCTCTCACTGTTCGTGTGCGAGTGCGTGACGACGAGGGCTTTCTTACCATCAAGGGTCGAAGCGATGCCGCAGGCCTTGAGCGCGACGAGTGGGAGTGGCCTATTGCCGCCAGCGAGGCGCGTGCACTGCTGGGGTTTAGTGATGGTGTAATCGACAAACGTCGCTATATCATTCCCTTTCAGGGACACACCTTCGAGGTAGATCGTTTCTATGGCTCCAACGAGGGCCTTATCTTAGCTGAGGTGGAACTCTCCTCGCGCGATGAGGAGTTTGCTCGCCCATCGTGGCTCGGCGAGGAGGTTACGGGCGACGTTCGCTACTATAACTCGCAACTTCTCAAACACCCCTACTCTGAGTGGGAGAAGTAGATGCCTTTGCTTAGGGTGGATCTATTTTGTCGGTTATGCATAGGTATAGCCACAAAAAAAACTTTGATGAGAAATCATCAAAGTTTTTTCAAAAATCCCCAAATTGATTAGGTCCCAAAACCCAATTTTGTGCTGGAACAGACCGTTAACGAGCGGCCATCTTCTTTTTGTTCCACAAGTGCACGACCAAACCGAAGTTAATGTCGGCTACATTTATTCTAAACTGCATCTTCGAAGCGTGGCGTGAGCCGGTCTTGACACCTGCCTCGTCGAACTGGTTGATGGCAGTATATCTCAGACCACCCAATCCTACCGAAACAGTAGCACATACCGACGGGAAGATGTAGACCGCAATACCGGGGTTGAAGCCCAGCGCAAGTTTCAGATTCTCGCTGCGGGTGTACTTCTCGTCCTCGCCGGAGCCGTTGATGAACTTACCCTCGCCATACTGCACCGAACCCTCGATCTCGGCAAAAAGACCAAACTGGCCCTTCTGGTCGAGTGCAAGGTATGAGCGGTGGAACAGGGCTGTCGAGAAGCTGTTGTTCAACAGGTGTATATCACCCACATTCATCGAGATGTCGTTCTGCTCGCCCAAGTCGAGGCTTAAGTTATCCAGCCCGCCATTGAGATATTGGTAACCGAGGCGCAAACCCACACAGCGGTTATCACGATAGAAATAACCGAAGAAGGGTTTTATCGAGGTGAGACTTCCGTTGATGTTGATGTCGTCGAGGAAGACCATCAGGTTGGTATCTTCGCTCGAAAGAGTACCGTACGATGCGGTCAATCCCAGCATATACTCGCCCTTGTAGGCAAAGGTCGCACCCGACTTAATCTCGCGGTCGATTCGTCCTTCGCGTCTTGAAGAATTTCTATTTTGAGCCTCAGCCACCGAGCCGCACAGCAGAGCCAGCAGAAGGCATATTATTAATCGTCGTTGCTTCATCGCTTCTATAGATAAAAGGATACTCCCACACCAATCGAGAGCAGATTAACCTTGTAGTTCATATTACTAGAGCGACGGTTACCCGTTGCCACCTGATTGTGCACCTGCTTTACGTTGGTAAAGTCGATGCCTATAACACCCACATTCACCTCGATGGCTACATCGTTCGATGCAAAAGCCATAAGTCCGGGCGAGATACCTACCGAAATCGAGTAACCATCCTCGTAGGTTCCCTGCACGGGCTGGTTGGCGGCAAATATCGACTGAGTGCCTCCTGCGCCTAACGAAATCTCGTTAAACAGGGCAAAGCGCTTGCTCTGTCCCAGCGGGATGTACTGTCGCCAGATGGCTGCCACCTTGTATGAATGCTTGACCACCTTGTAGTTATCGACCGAAATGTCGGTGCCAGTCTCCTCGTCGCCAAACGAGAGGGCTGCTTTATCCACCGTAAGGTTCGAACGAGAGTATGTGCCTCGCAAACCCAACGCCATATTATTGCGGAACGCATACGCTACCATAGGGCTCACGCGGAAGTTATAACCCTCTGATGCAATGTCCTCGACGATGGCGAAGTTGAAGTTGTCGTTGTTGTGGTATGAGTACGAGATGTTTGCTCCCGTAATCCAGGTGCCCTTCTTGATGAATGTATGCGAGGTGTTGGTCACACCACGCTGGCTGATTTTCTGGGCTCGTGTGAGAGTGTCACGTGCGATGACCTCGGAATGTTGGGCCACTGCATCGAGCGAGATAAAACCAAGCAGCAGGATGAGCAATAATTTTGTATATTTCTTTGCTGTAATCATCGAATTGTGCGGTTAAGTGTCGCAAATATAGAGGAAATGTGGCACTAAATGATAAAAAAATCAACGAATTGCCCTAATTTCATAATCAAAGCCCATAAGCAATTCCACCCGCAGTCGTTATGGTGGTGTCATTTTTGTTTTGACATTAGTTAATATATATATTGACACAAGTCGGGTCTGCTCGGCCAACGGGCGTTTTGAGCTCTTTCTTAGGAGGCAAAATGCTGACTTTGTGATGAAATAGCCACGTTTGGTTGATTTTATTTTTAGCATAAATTGTATGTTTCTATTTTTGTATGCCAAATTACAATTCGAACGGAAATATGCGATTGAGAAATATCTTATACCTATTCATTATCGTGGCTCTTGTAGCTTGTGACAAGAACGATAACAATACCTCCTCTTCGGTTGAGGTTGTTTTGCGTGCTTCGCAGAACTCTACTACCCGCACATCATTGGGCGAGGAGGCTGATGGTCATCACTCCATCAATTGGAGCGTAGGCGACGAGGTGAAGGTGTGGGCCAAGGCAACCGATGCTCAGGAGTACACCATCGAGAACAAGACCTTCAAGTTCGCCACCTACAACCCCACCTACAACAACGCCGACTTCAAAGCAACACTCGGTGCGGCGATGCCTGCCGACAAGGAGTACAACTACTACGCTGTCTACCCCGTGCCTGCGAGCATCGATGGCACGACGGCGACATATAGTCTGCCTGCCGAGCAGAATGGCGAGTATAACCCTGCGCTCGATGTTATGTATGCTTCGGCAACGGGTGGTGCGCTCATCTATCGTGGCGGATCGGAGAATAACATTGCCTACAGAGAGCCTTCGCTTCAGTTCGGTCATATGTTCCATATGCTCCGCATCAACATCCCCGAGGGTAAGAACAATCTCGATATTCCTATCAAGCGTCTGGATATCACCTTCCCGCAGGGCGTGGTGGGCGATGCGACCCTCGATGTGCTGACCGGTGAACTAACGTGGGACGAGGCTTCGGTGACCAATACCATTTCGATTGTTCTTGACGATGATAATCTTATCGATGCAGGTCGTGGCTATGTGTGGGTACACGTTTTGCCCCGCGAGTTGAGTGGCGAAATTTCGTTTGTAGCATATAACGAGGCTGGAGTGGTGTCGAATGCTATCACCACCAATATAAATAAGGTACTTGCTCCGCAGAGCATTACCCCCATTGCGTTGACTATTCCCTCTTCGCCTTTTGCACCTATCACCTACGTCGATATCAACGAGACAAAGAATAACCTCGGTGAGGAGTGGAATACGATGACCTTCAGCGGTCGCGAGTTCCTCGTGCCCTATGCTGGTACCACTACTACAGAGTTGGTCGTTAAGCCTAATGCCAGCAAGCGCTATATGTTGGCCATATGTGCCAATCCCGCTAATATGGCCGGTCAGTCGCTGGCTATGGTATACGACTCACCCAATACCTACTTCAGCGATCCCATTGTGCTTGGTTCATCGTCGACCAGCGTGTACGAGGTTGATCAGGAGGTGCCCTATCTGTTCGAGGAGGATTTCTCCAGCATTACCGATGAGCAGAAGAAGGATGGCGATAATTCCTATGCTTCAAACGATAGCGAGCACGGTGGAGCAGCACTGACTCAGATGCCTGGCTGGGGTGGTGCTCGATTCTGGGCAAAGAGTGGCGCAGTGCGATTGAATACTCGATATCAGGAGGTTAAAATCATGATGTCGTTTGCCACGGAGCTCTTTGGTCGTCTGGACTCAACGCCGCTCACCAAGCTCAAGGATGGAGCGTCGGTAACCGTATGCGTTAATTTCGATGCGGGCGCTTATGTTCACTCAAGTAGCGGTTTTTCTGTAAGTAACACATATATGAATGTGGCAACCCACACCGATAGTGCAAATCCTATTAAGGGTATGGCCGAGGGTAACTACCTGAGTGGTTTGAGTCTTAAGTCATACACTAATACCCGTGCGGAGATGGTGACAACACAGTCTACGGTAGAGGTGGCAAGCGGCTATGGTGCAGAAGTATTCGGCCAAACATACCAGAGCTATTCTACAGGCAACAATGTGGTTGGCGTAACTCGCAATACACGATTGTGTTTCTATGCCAGTTCGTTGCACAGCTCGGGCGGTATTAGCAACTGCGAGTCGAATGTTTACCTCGACAATATCCGTGTGTCGATTGCAAAATAGAGTAAAATACAAACAACAAAAAAACTAATAATATGACAACCAAAAAATTATGGATGTTGGTGGCTGTGGCTTCAGCATTGGTTGGCTGTAGTGCCGACGATAAGCCCACGATGCCTGCCGATGGTAAGGGCAATGTGGAGTTGCTCTGCTCGACATCCTCTTCAATAGCAAGTGTGGTGACACGTGCTGGTGAAGAATTTGCTCTGCCCGAGAGTTTGGTGCCCACAAGCGACGAACTCATTCTTACCTTAACAGGTACGTACACATTCAAAGACAAGCAACAGGACGATGCCCTTACTCAGGCGACCTATGAGTGGGAGCATAACGGTACAGGTACCGTGGCTGACTATGCGGCCGAGAATCCCGCATTGGAGGCTGGCGTATACGACGTGGATCTACACCATTACAGCAATGCCTATGAGGCCTCTGTCAGGTATGGTAATCCCGACGAGGAGGGAGTAGGCAAGGTCTACTTCGAGGGTGTTTCGCCCGAGTTCTATGTATATCCCGAGAGAACCGAGCAGGTCAACATCGGCGTAGAGCTCGCCAATAGCTGTTATACACTTTCGGTATCGGAGTGGATGATGAACTACTATACCGATGTTGTACTCACCATTCATACAGCCGACAATAGCTTTACCTTTGAGCCCGATGCGGAGAATCACACCTCTGAGCTTATCTTCGTGAAGCCCGGACAGATGCTCTCGCTGAGCGGTTCGGCTACAAAGGTGCAGAATGGTGTTGAGGTAACCTTCGATAAGACCACCATTGGCTCGGAGGCTCTGGCTGCCAAGACTCACTATGCAATCGAGGTTGACCACTCGACTGCGGGCGGTGGCCGACTTGTTATCTCGTTCGACGACACCTTCACCGAGGTGGAGGCCGAGTCGGCAGAACTTAATCCTGACAACAACTAATTGTGATAAATAAAAAATAGAGATATATGAAGCGTTATCTGAAAAGTTTGTTGCTAATGGCCATTGTGGCTTGCGTAACAGCCTGCAGTCTTGACAAGTTGCCCACCGAGGTTGGTGGCCCCGATGATGAGCAGGTTGGTTATCTGCAGATTAGCGGTGTGGCTGTCAGCGCCGACACCGAGATTGCTATTTTTGGAGGCAAGAAGCCCTCTGTGACACGAGCTACCGAGGAGGCTGCCGACTCATACTATATTGAGGTGTGGCCCAAGAACCCCGTCGAGGGAGAGGCTGCTGCTTGGTCGGGCAACTATTCCGACCTGAAGCAGGGTGATCAGGCGAAGGTCATCGGTCTGGAGCCCGGCACCTATGTAGTCTATGCCTACCAGACTTCGGCTAAGGCTCCCGCCCAGGGTGCTGCTGCCGATGCGCCCTACTATGTAGGTCACTCTGAGGATGTGGTTATCAACCACCGCACTCACACACAGGAGAATCCCGCTACAACCAGCGTTACCTGCCGTATGTCTAACATCAAGACCACGGTTGAGTTGTCGGCTGACCTTAAGACCGTCTTCAAGACCTACGAGGCTGCTGAGGATAACTCTCTGGATGAGAAGCGCCTGAAGACCATCGTTGAGGTGGGTCGCGAGGCAGAAAATGGCGCTATCGAGGGTAATGCTTACACCTTCGAGAGCGATGCTACACACTCATCGCCGCTGGTATATTTTGCCGACGTTACAGGTGGTAGCAATACTATGGTCATCACACTCTCGGGTACATACTACACAGGTGACCCTGTCGATATCCTCGAGAATCGTGCCGATGAGAGCCTCTGGAAGGAGAATGTGAAGATGGTGAAGAAGATTACCGGTGTGCGTGCAGCGCAGTGGCGTAAGGTATCAATCGATATCGACCATAGCACAACGGGTGATGCACAGTTCAAGTTCACCATCGATGGCTACACCTACGATGAGACCATCACCGTAGATGTTGTCACACTCTACGCAGGGCTGAACTTCGAGGAGACTATTCCCGACGATGACGAGAACAACCCCGCCGCTCCGTTGGTTACTATCGACGGTCGCGATGACTTGACATATGCGATTAACTCATCGTTGTATGATGCCGATGGCGAGTTCTGGTCTTCGGTATTGAAGCTTAAGGTTGCCGCTCAGGACAACACTACGGTTAGCGAGGTATATGCTACACTTATCGAGAACGAGGATGGCAGCATCAGCAACTCTTTGCTTTCGGCTATCGCATCGAATGGCTTCGAGGAGGGTATCATCCCCTTGTATCCTGCCGCAACAGCTACCTCATCGTATGTTAATGTTGCTGCCGATGGCTCGCTTATTACGCTCAAGCAGGATGGTATGGATGCCATCTATAAATATAATGGTACTCATACATTCCGCGTATATACAGTCGATAGCGACGGTCGTCGTGGCTTTGCCGATGTGGTTATCGCCGTAACTGCCGATGCCGGTCAGGGCCCGTCAATCGTATGGATGAGCAACGGCGAGCCTGCCAACGCCACCACAATCGAGTCGGTAGATGCCACAGCAAAGGCTAACGTCACATCGCAGGCAGAAGATGGCGTAGTTGGCCTTCGCGTGAACATCATCAGCCCGCTGTTGGATGCCGAGGAGTTGGGTAAATATGGTCTGGCGCAGGAGATGGATGTGCTCGAGCCCGCAAGCGCTGTTATGGAGACACGTCTTCGTGCTTTCGGTTTCTTGCCTATCGAGAACTTCGATCCCACAGGTAAGAGCGATGCCGAGGTAAGTGCCGCAGCCGAGTTGGCCGACAACTATCGTATATACGATCCCGCGACAGGCGAGCGTATCGAAGGTCGTGTGAGCCCGTTGAAGAATAAGAAGGCGCTCGATTTTGAAATTAGTAAATTCTTGCCCTTGCTTAAGATGTTGGGTACAGGAGTGGACGAGAACACAGGAGAGGAGAGAGATTCAGTAACTCATACATTTATATTGCAGGCTACCGATAAGAATGGAACAAGTAGCAGTACATTTGTAATTACAGTTAATAAATAACGATTGAGTTATGAGAAGATTTCTAAAACTTATACTACTTGCGGGTGTGGTTATGCTCACGGCCGCTTGTAGTAAGGACTCTGTTGCAACCGACGATAAGGGTGCAGTGCACTTCGACATCAAGATGTCGTCTGCCGCTGGCCCCGACACTGATAGCTTTGCTCCCGAGACACTCAAGGTGCGTATCTATAATGGCGAGGGCCTGGTGCGTCGTTACACCTCGATGGAGGAGATTCCCTCACCGTTGTACCTCGTTGCAGGTAATTACTCGGTCAAGGTTGAGGCTGGTAACACCAAGAATACCGCATTCAAGGTCCCCACGGGCGAGAATGCTACGGAGCGTCTTAAGCAGATGTTGTGCTACTACGGCACACAGGAGTTTGCAATTGAGGCTCATAGCACAGCCGATGTTGCGGTTAGTTGCCCCACCATTAATTCAAAGATTAGCGTGGGCTTCACCACCGAGAATGACTACCAGAATGGTAAGAAGGTATACGAGAATGGCTTGCTGAGCAATGTGAAAATCTCGGTTGCGGCAGTCACTACCGACGCCACAACGGTAGCCGATTATGAGTCGGCTGTCGCTGCAGCGAAGGCCCCCAAGCTTACGTTCGACGGCTCGGGCGATGGCTATTTCATTATGCCCGAGGATGTAACCTCGCTGGTGTGGGCTTTCGAGGCTACACACTCAACCGATGGTGCAGTGGCTCGCGTAGGTAAGATTGATAATGTTGAGGCGGGTAAGGGTTACAAGGTGAACTTCTACTACTCGCGCACATCGGATGGTTATACAGGCATCACTGTGAATGTCGATGATACCACCGTAGATATCGAGAGCGACTTTAATTTCAAGCCCCAGCCCGAGATTTCAGGCGACGGTCTGCTCTCTGACGGAGAAAACGTCTACACGTTCGGTAGCGGCGGTGTAGCGCTCGTATGTGAGTCAATCAACGATTTGCAGACCTTGAAGCTGGGCGATGTAGCCTTCTTCGATGGTGGCGAGGTGGTTGCCGACCACGGCATTGCAGGTTTGGAGGTTACCAAGGAGTCGGCTACAAAGGTTGTTATGACTATGTCGGACGATTTCTTCAAGTCGTTGCCTGGCGCTATGCACACCTTGGAGTTCGATATGGTCGATGTAGGCGGTGAGCCTGTTGCACAGAGCCTGAAGTTCAAGAAGCGTGGCCTTATGCGTGAGTCTATCGTTCCCGACCTGTGGGCGAACACTGTAGCTTTCGAGGCCTTCATTCCCGAGAGTGGCGTGTCGGCGGTTAAGATTCGCTATCGTCGTAGCGGTGCTGCAGAGTGGATTGAGAAGGAGTTTACTCCCTCGGCCGATAATACCTACATCTTCAATACCACCAACGAGTGGGTTGAGGGTACCAATGATAAGGGTTATAAGGTCTATACACCCAATCTTGAGAAGGGTATTTTCGCTAATAGCGTTTACGACTGCGAGTTGTATGTCGATGGCGAGTGCGTCGAGACATACGCATTGGATACACACATCGACCAGCCAATCCCTATGGCAAGTTTCGAGGATTCGGAAATGGATTGCTTTGAGGATTTGAGTTCATCGGGTACAGCTGCACCTTGGGGTAGTGGTACTAATAGCACAGGTAAGTTGTGCCATTGGTACAGACCTGATGTAGACAGCGACGGTATTTATGGCGTGACAGGTGAGGCGTGTGCTAAATTGACCGCTCTTAGGGCTGGTATGCTTGGTATCTATACCCTTGCTGCCGGTAACCTCTTCCTGGGTAACTTTAAGATGTCGGGAACCGATGGTGCCGTATCGTTTGGTATTCCGTACACCTGGGAGGCACGTCCTACAGCGCTCAAGCTAAAGTATTTCACGCAGTTTGGTAAAGTAAATATGAACTACCACGGTTATGGCGGTAGTGAAAGCGTAAATAACCTGAACGAGGATGTTTTCGATGAGGGTAGTATTTACGTTGCAATCGTAGACTGGACCGCACCTCACACCGTTACATCGGGTATGTCGAAGCCTAAGGGCGTATGGAGCCCCGATAATGGCAGCGTGCAAGATGCCCTGAGTAAGTCAGGTAAGATTATCGGCTACGGAATTGTTAACCCTCGTGGTACTACGAATGGTAATGAGTTGAAAGATTTGGAGATTCCTATCTATTATTATGACACCTCTGCAGTTCGACCTTCGAGCAAGCTCTCGTTGGTGATTGCTGCTGCTACCAGCCGCTATGGTGACTATATGCTCGGCTGTACAAATAGTGTTATGTATGTAGATGACTTCCAGTGGGTATACGATACCCCGAAGAATCTCTATGATGAGGAGAATAATCAAACACTTAAGGATCTGAATGAAATTAATTAACCGCGTATTAGTTCTGTTTGCCACAATGGTGGGCTTGGCAGGATGTATTGGCAACGATATTCCCTACCCCGTGGAGGAGATTGCCATTCTCGCCTATGAAGGCAACGGATTTAGTGCACACATCGACCCCGTAACACGTACGGTGACTCTTACGCTCGACGAGCAGACCAATATGTCGGCCGTTGAGGTGACCAACGTACAGATTACCGAGCACGGCGTATCCTCAATCAATCTTATGGGTACGTTCAACCTCACATCGCCCTTGAAGGTCACTCTGTCACGATATCAGGATTATGAGTGGACCATCCAGGCCACGCAGACCATCGAGCGATATTTCACTGTTATGGGACAGATTGGCTCGAGTGAGATCGATGTCAACAGTCGTACCGCAACGGCATATGTTGCCGAGGGTACTGACCTTAGCAACATCGTCATCACGTCGTTGAAGTTGGGCCCCAAGGAGGTTACAACTATGGAGCCTGCGCCCGAGAGCATTGTCGATTTCTCGACAGTGCGATATATCTATCTGCAGTATCCGGCTCTCTCGGGTCAGACTCAGCGCTGGCAGCTCTATGTCAAGCCAACCGACGTGAAGGTGCAGATTACAAAGAGCGACGTGTGGGCTACCTGTGCGTGGTTATCAGGTGCTGCCGAGGAGGGTACAACAGTAGGTTTCCGCTATCGCCTCACGGGTGATGAGCAGTGGATTGATGCTCCGCAGGTGGAGACTGCAGCAGGTGTGTTTACCTGCAAGGTCACAGGCCTTGAGCCCCTGACAAGCTATGATTTCGTGGCCTATTCTAACGACGACCTCTCGCCCATTATTACCAAGAGCACCGAGGGCACCATCGATTTGGTGAACGGAGGCTTCGAGCAGTGGAGCGTTATCAAGGATATTATCTATCCCTACGCCGAGGGTGTCGATCCCTACTGGGCTACAGGTAACGTGGGTGCAAGCATCGCAAATGCCGTTCTTACCGAGGGTGTTGCTGACATACGTCCCGGCTCAAGCGGTAAGACTGCAGCGCGTCTTGCGTCAAAATATGCCAACGTTTTGGGTGTGGGTAAGTTTGCCGCGGGTAACCTCTTCATCGGTTCATATGTAAGAAACGATGGTACGCACGGTATAGTGCATTTCGGACGCCCGTTCACGGCCCGTCCTACAGCACTGAAGGGCTGGTTTAAGTATAATTGCGGCATTGTGGACCACGTATCTGCACAGCCTCCTGGTGAGACCGTCAGTGAGGGCGATGCCGACACAGGTATGATTTATATCGCTTTGGGTGACTGGAGTGCGGCCGATTATGGTGGTACCGAGGATAGCCCTGTTGAGATTGTTACACGTCGTATCGACGAGACTGCATTCGACATCAACTCCGGGGCTGTGATTGCCTATGGTGAGATGCCTCTTAAGCAGAGCGTGAACGACTGGACCGAGTTCACCATTCCTCTGGAGTATCGTGCTACGGATCGTGTGCCGACACACATCATTATCGTATGCTCGGCTTCGCGTTATGGCGACTACTTTACCGGTAGCTCGAAGAGCGTGATGTGGCTCGACGATTTCGAGCTTATTTACGAGTAAATTCATCTTGGGGTAGCCTTTATCGGTTATGCCCCAAGACAAAGCATAAAAGCCTGTCTAACATCGTTAGGCAGGCTTTATTGTTGGTGTGTCCCATCGTAGGGAATTATGCTTGTATTCCGATATACCTATCCCCATTGTCCCTTGTGCATAGGGTAGGGCAAATAACAAAATAACAAACCCGCCCGACCATCGTGGTCAGGCGGGTTGTTTTTGTCTATATCGGTCGATTAGTTTATCGACTTTCTATCGGGCGAAATATGTTCGGGAGCGGCAGCCTCCATCTCGTTTTGCATACGCACCATATCGGCCACTTCAGAGGCTGTGGTGCAGTCGCCTACGCATACAGGCATATTCCACGCAATCTGCAACTTGCTCACCGCATCGAGCATTGCTCGGTACTCGGGCGAGGAGTTGCTCTGCGCCAAGATAATCACTCCATCCACGTCGGTGTACTCGGCAAAGAACTGAGTCACCATAGTGGCGTTATACACTCGCGGAGCGTGACGCACGAGAATATTCTGTTCGGAGCATCCTACCGCACGCAGACTCTCGATGGTAGCCGTTAGGAAGTTGTGGGCGAAAGTCGAATACTCGTCCACGATGACCACACCAATCTTGAGTTGCTGCTCCATTTGGGAAATTAGTCGCCGATGTAGATTGTAGCCTCGCGTGAGTCGATTGACGAGGGATACTTATCCTGGATAGTCTTGAGGTTAGCATCAGCCTTGGCTGTGTCGCCCATAGCGCGGTAAGCCTGCGATGCCTTACGCAAGTACATAGGAGTTGTGAACTCGTTGTCGCTTGCAGCAGCAGCCTTCTCGAAGAGTGAAGCGGCCTTTGACAACTCATCCTTCTCAACTGCGATGTCGCCCTTAAGACCGATAGCCATAGCGTTGATCATCTCGCCTGCTACGCCCTTAATAGTTGAGAAATCGTTGATATACTTCTCGGCTGCAGCCAAGTCGCCCATACGCAAAGCGCACGCAGCGGCATACATATTAGCCAAGTTGCCAGCGGGGGTATTGCCATACTGCTCAATAACCTGTGCGAAACCGGGAGCGGTTGCATCGCCATTGAGTGCCAAAGCATAGTCGGCATTCTCCTGCTCGAAACGATACTGTGCCTCGAAAAGCATCTCCTGAGCCTTAGTCATACGGGGCTCAACGATAACCTTCTTGTAGCCGAATACTACGGCTGCCAATACGAAGATAGCCACGATTGCTACAACGACCATCTTGCTGTTCTTCTCAAAGAAGTTCTCGGTCTGCGCCTGAGCTGACTCGAGCATCTCCTCCTGGGGTGTTACTACCTCTTTTGCCATAAAAAATATCAGTGTTTTAGTTTAAAATCATCTTGATTCAAAGTGCAAAAATATAACAAAAAAAGCAAAAAACATCGAAAGTGACTATTAAAATGCTTTTCCAAGGCCGAAAAGGGCGTCAAGTCGGCGAAAAATTGTACCTTTGAGGAGTAAAAACTGAAGATATGCGCCTTAAAAAGTTGTCACTCATAAATTTTAAGAATCTTCCGCAGACCGAAATCGAGCTCGCGGAGGGCATCAATTGCTTTGTGGGCGACAATGGTGCCGGCAAGACCAACATCTTAGACGCCATCTACTATCTGTCGATGTCAAAGTCTGCCTTCACGATGACCGATGGCCAGAGTGTCAACCACGATGGTGAGTTCTTCGTAGTGGAGGGAGCCTATCGCACCGATGGTGGTGGTGTGGAGCAGGTTGTCTGTTCCTTCTCGCGTCGTGCGGGTAAGGTGCTCAAGCGCAACGGCAAGGAGTATGAGCGTATAGCCGACCACGTGGGAGCTTTTCCCGTGGTTATCGTCTCACCGCAGGATACTGAGCTTATCACCGATGCGGCCGAGGAGCGCCGTCGTTATCTCAACGGCTTCATCTCGCAGTTGGATAGGGCCTACCTTAACTCTATGATGCGCTATAATACGGTGCTGGCCGAGCGTAACCGCTTCCTGAAGAGCTCGTCGGACGAGACTATGTTGCAAATCTACGATATGCAGCTCAGCGAACACGGCACGCGCGTTTATGAGGCACGAAGGGCTATGGTCGAGCGTATGCAACCTATGGTCGAGGAGTATTACCGCACGCTGGCCGACGACCGCGAGAGGGTAGATATATCCTATCGTTCGGAATTGGGCGAGATGCCTATGGCCGATGTGTTGCTTCGTTCGCGCGAGCGGGATATTGTAAATCAGTTCACTACGGCTGGTGTTCATCGCGATGATTTGATATTCCGTATTGGCGGCTACCCGCTTCGCAAGTATGGCTCGCAGGGTCAGCAGAAGTCGTTCCTCATAGCACTCAAGTTGGCGCAGTATCGCCTGCTGGCAGAGTCTACGGGCGAGAAACCTATTCTGTTGCTCGACGATTTGTTCGATAAGCTGGATATGAACCGAGTGAAGAAGCTGCTCGAGATTGTGGGTGGCGACGACTTCGGTCAGATATGCATTACCGATTGCAATAAGTTGCGTCTGGAGACAACGCTCGAGCGTGCCGATAGGGGCTATGCTCTCTTTATGGTCGAGGGAGGCGACGTCAAGCGATGAGACGCACGAAGACAATGCTCGTGGGTGATGTACTCAAGGAGTTTTTCTCGCAACCTCACATTGCAGCCAAGGTGGCCGAGGGGCGTCTGCCCGATACGTGGCGTGAGGTGGTGGGCGATAGAGCTGCCGATGTGACTATGCAGTTGCGATTGGAGAACAGAGTGCTGTATGCCCATATCTCGTCGAGTGTCATTCGCTCGGAGCTGTTTATGCGTCGCACGGCACTTGTCGATGAGATTAACCGTGTCGCAGGCGTTAGACTGGTCAACGTTGTAATTATCAAATAGAAGGGTACCCTTGCGAGGTACCCTTTTTTGTTGCTACTTTACGATTACCACCCGATTGGTTCCGTTTATGGGGAAGATGTTGTCGGTGGCACCTACTCCTCTCCACGCTAAGCGACTCTTGTCTACGCCCTTGCTTATGAGGTATTCGTAGACAGCCTTTGCTCGCTTCTCCGAGAGGCTTTGGTTATACGATGGTGAACCCGTCTTGGGGTCGGCGTGGCCTATGATTGTGAATGTCTGATCCTTCGGAGCCTCGGCAATGGAGTTGCACAGTAACTGCATCGTAGCCTTGGCACGGTCGGAGAGTCGGGCGCTGTTGATGTTGAAGAATATGGCCACGGGAGTCACGGGCATAGGCTGCTGCTCCTCGGCCTTGAGCTCGGTGCGTAGTGTGGCACTCGTCTTAAGCGCCTGCTCGGTGGCAGCCTCCTGCTCGGCAAGTTGCTGAGTGAGCTGCCCCTCGGTGCGCTGCGCCTCAATAAGACCCACCTCCAGGGCCGCTATGGCCGCCAGGTAGGTGTCGACCTCCTCCTGGGTGTATGCACGGTCCCAGCCACGTTTGTTGAAGCGATAGCTTAGGCCCAGCGTAGCCGAGTAAATCTGTCCATACTTGCCCGCAAGGGGTGCTATGGCGCGTGGCATATCGTGTCCGGCATTTAGAAATCCCTTCAGCTCCAGATTGATGTCGAGGAAGTCGCACACTCGAAACGTGTTGATAAGACCTGCCGTGGCGGCAAAGCCCGACGAGGCATTGTCGTTCACGTTGACAATGCTTACACCGCCTCCGGCGAACAATTTAGCATAGTAGACTCTATCCTCGCGATAGCCGCCAATCCAGTTCGATAGGTTGAGCACCGCATCGGCGTGTGGTATAATCCAGTTGCTCTTGCGACCATCGTCATCCGAGGCGTTCAGGCGTCCGCCCACAAATTGCACTCGTGCGCCGACAATGGGGTTGAACCACTTGGTTAGGCTACCCTCAACCTGCCAGCCTACGTCGCCCGTCGATTTCTGTTTGTTGCCAATGCCGTGCCACGCCGTTGCGTTGACACCGCCTCCAACGTTAATCTCCCAGTTCGACCAGAAGTTGTTGCCTGTGACATCGCTCCAACGAAGTCCCTCGGCCGAATTCTCTTGGGCGCAGAGGCCCCCGACGGTAAATACCGCAATAACGATAGAAAGTAAAACTCTTTTCATAATTAACATTTGTTTATATACAGTGAGATTGTATGCGTTAATTATTTGAGGTTCTGCTTCGTCTATCTATGCTTGTGATTAGTCTGTTTTTGTCTGACTGCAAAAGTTCGGCAAAAGTGCAAATAAAAAGGGCGAAAAACAAGTTGGCCACTGCCCGAAACCTGCTTTTCGCCCTTTTCTGTTATATTGCGGACGGCGCTTGCCACCCGCCTATGCTGCTAACCGCATTTTGAGTAGCCGCACGACATACAGGTGAGGCAACCATTCTGGTATGCCATCTCCTCCTGACCGCACTGCGGGCACTTGCCCTTCGACTTGGTACCGTCGGCAATGTACTGCTTAAGAGCACGCTGCACACCATTCTTCCAGGTGTTGATGCTCTCGCTGTTGAGGTGCAAGCCGTCGATAAGGTGTACCACCTTGTCGATAGGCATACCGTGACGCAATACACCCGAAATAAGCTTGGCATAGTTCCAGAACTCCTCGTCGAAGAGTCGTGAGATACCACCGATGGTGTTTACATATCCGTAGCGGTCCTTGTATTGGAAGTCGTAACGCTTTGAGCCATCCTCCTCGCGTACCTTGAGAATCCAGCCCTTGGTAATCTTGGGAGGGATGTACATAGCATCCTCCTCGATCTTACCGGTGAAGATCTCGTAGGGGCGCTCGTCCTGAATACCTACGAAGGCAATCCACGACTCGCTGCCGTTCTTGAAGCGAACAACATCGGCAGGAATCGACTTGGGACGCTTGAGCTGTGAGGGCTCGCTGCAATGCTTGGGCTCCTCTTTCTTCTTCTTGGTGTCGATGAGCACACCTGTACGGCAACCATCACGATATACGGTCACACCCTTACAGCCGCACTCCCAAGCGGTGCGATATACGTTGGCAACCAACTCCTCGCTAACGTCGTTGGGGAGGTTTACTGTAACCGAGATTGAGTGGTCAACCCACTTCTGAATAGCACCCTGCATACGCACCTTGGCTACCCAGTCGATGTCGTTAGCCGTAGCGCCGTGGTAGGGCGAAGCCTCCAGCCACTTGGCGAGCTCGTCGTCAGAGATTGACTGCAACTTCGATGTGTCGTAGCCGTTGCTCTCCAACCACTTAACGAACTGGTGGTGATATACATAGTACTCCTCGAACTTCTCGCCCATCTCGTCGATGAAGTCGGCCTTCTTGCCTCGATCCGAGGGGTTAATCTTGCGACGACGCTTATATACGGGACGGAACACAGGCTCGATACCTGATGTGGTCTGCGACATAAGCGATGTGGTGCCTGTGGGGGCAATGGTAAGCATAGCGATGTTACGACGGCCGTGCTTAACCATCTGCTCGTAGAGCTCGGGATCGGCCTCCTTGATACGCTCAATCATCGGGTTCGAAGCCTCGCGAGCAGCATCGTAGATGGGGAACGCACCACGCTCCTCGGCCATCTTAACCGATGCACGATAAGCCTCTACGGCCAATGTGCGGTGTACGCTAACGGCAAATTCGATAGCCTCGTCAGAGCCATAACGCAAGCCCAATGCGGCCAGCATATCGCCCTCGGCAGTGATGCCCAAGCCTGTACGACGGCCACGAAGAGCCATATCCTTAATCTTGAGCCACAACTCGTGCTCGACGTGGCGGATGTCGGCCTCCTCGGGGTCGCCTGCCACCTTATTGATGATGAGTTCAACCTTCTCCAACTCAAGGTCGATAATATCGTCCATCATACGCATAGCCTTGGCTACGTGCTCGCGGAAGAGGTCGAAGTTGAACTTAGCCTCCTTAGTGAAGGGGTTATCTACGTAGCTGAGCAGATTCAATGCCAACAGACGGCAGCTGTCGTAGGGACACAAGGGAATCTCGCCACAGGGGTTGGTCGATACGGTGTTGAAACCAAGGTCGGCGTAGCAATCGGGCACACTCTCACGGATGATGGTATCCCAGAACAATACACCGGGCTCGGCCGACTGCCAAGCGTTGTGGATAATCTTGTCCCAGAGAGCCTTGGCGTCGATAGTAACCTCGGTCTTGGGGTTGCTCGATGAGATGGGGAACTGCTGCTTGTAGGGCTTGCCCTCGAGTGCGGCACGCATAAACTCGTCGTCAACCTTGATTGATACGTTTGCGCCTGTCACCTTGCCCGACTGGGTCTTTGCGTCGATGAAACGCTCAGCGTCGGGGTGCTTGATCGAGAGTGAAAGCATCAATGCTCCACGACGACCATCCTGCGCAACCTCGCGTGTAGAGTTTGAGTAGCGCTCCATAAAGGGAACGATACCTGTAGAGGTGAGTGCCGAGTTGAGCACGGGAGAGCCCGTAGGACGCAACTCCGAGAGGTCGTGACCTACACCACCACGGCGCTTCATCAGCTGCACCTGCTCCTCGTCCATACGGAAGATGCCACCGTAAGAGTCGGCGTGCTGGCGGTTGCCGATAACGAAGCAGTTTGAGAGTGAAGCCACCTGCAGGTTGTTGCCGATACCGGTCATCGGGCCACCCTGAGGAATGATGTAACGGAAGTGGTCGAGCAACGAGAATACCTCCTCCTTGTTCATCGGGTTGGGGTATTTGTTCTCGATACGCTCGATCTCGGCAGCAATACGATGGTGCATATCCTCGGGTGTGCGCTCGTAGATATGGCCGTAGGAATCCTTCAGCGCATACTTGCTCACCCATACGGTAGCCGCAAGGTCGTCACCGGCGAAGTACTCTTTCGACGCAGCCACAGCGTCGTTGTAGCTCACTTCGGTGAGGTTTTGTTGGTTTTTTGACATAAGTATTTGTATTTTATATTGTTGCGTAAAATGAGAAAAATCGTAACGGTGCGCAAACCACCTTTACAAAGGTCTTAAAAAAACTTGTGTAAAACTAATTTTACTACTACTATTTTTTGACAACGTTATTAACAAATACGAAAATATGCGCCAGAGTGCACTCCGACGCATATTTTGTCAAACAAATATTTTTCTCGCCTTTTTTAGCGTGTCACGATGGCGTCAATCTCCACCTTGGCACCCATAGGCAACTTAGCCACCTCGTAGCAAACGCGGGCGGGCATCTGCTCGGTGAAGAATGTAGCGTAAACGCCATTCATTGCGGCAAAGTCGGCGATGTCGTCCAACAAAACGGTAACCTTCACAACGTCGGCCAAGGTGTAGCCTGCCTCCTCGACGATGTAGCGGATGTTGGTGAGCGACTGGCGAGTCTGCTCCTCGATACCCTCAGCCATTACGCCTGTCGAAGCATCGATAGGCAGCTGACCTGATACATAGAGTGTGCCGTTGCTCTCTACGGCCTGCGAGTAGGGTCCCACGGCCTTGGGCGCGAGGGGCGATGCGATAATCTTTTTCATAATATAACTCTCTTTAGTGTAATTTTCGGTGATAGTTTCTTGAGGCAAATATACGAAAAAGTGGGGTATTTCGTCGTGCATAGAGTAAAAAAAACGGGATTATTGCTAATTACACTTTATTTTTATAAATTTGCAGTGATTTTGACCATCTGTGCCTTGCAGGCATCGCCTGTGGCGGTGTGGTGCGCCCGTCGCAGGGTGAGGCAGAGTGGCGAAGTCGAAACCAAGAAGCGAAAAATTCTATAAACAAATAAAATAATTGAAAATTATGGCTGATTTTATCTATCAGGAACCCTATCCCATCCAGCAGGATACTACCGAGTATGAACTCGTCACAACAGATTATGTGAAGGTCGTTGAGTGCGACGGTCGCAAGATTTTGAAGGTTGACCCCAAGGGCTTGGAGTTGCTCTCAAAGCGCGCTTATAGCGACGTTTCGTTCTACCTCCGCCCCTCACACTTGCAGAAGTTGGCTAACATCCTCGAGGATCCCGAGGCATCTGACAACGATAAGTTCGTGGCTTACACTATGCTCTGCAACCAGGTTGTAGCAGCCGAGGGTGAGCTTCCTACTTGCCAGGACACAGGTACAGCTATCTGTATCGGTCACAAGGGTGAGGATGTTTACACAGGCGCTGACGATGCCGAG
>JAGBUB010000013.1 GCA_017631035.1 Alistipes sp. | reverse complement strand
TTCTCACCGAAGATCTGGAGGCTCTGACCCCAACCGTAGTTGATGTGTGCCAAATCAACACCATTGTCGTAACGGTAAGTCAAACCACCATAGGGGCTGAAATCGGGAGGAAGAACCTCAACGGGACCTGAACCATCCTTATCCAAGCACCACTGAGCGATATCGAACATGTGAGCACCCCAGTCAGTAGTGTAACCACCACCAAGACCCTGGTACCAACGCCATGCACCCCAGCACTCGTCACGACCCTTATCGTTGATCAAGGGGTTCAAAGTGTGGTTGTACTTGTTAAGCCACTCTGCGGGCAGAGGACCAACCCAACGCTCCCAATCCAAACCTGCAGGAGCTGCAGAAGTCTCCAAAGTGAAAGGCTTAGGACCATCACCAGCCCAAGCACGGATAAACTTAATCTTACCCAACATACCTGAACGGCAAACCTTAGCTGCGTGAGCAAATACAGACATTGAACGCTGCATAGAACCAGTCTGGAATACGATGTGGTTAGCGCGAACAGCCTCGATCAAACGCTGGCCCTCGTGTACAGTGAAAGTAAGGGGCTTCTCCAAGTAAACGTCCTTACCAGCCTTACAAGCAGCGATAGCGATAGCTGCGTGCCAGTGGTCGGGAGTAGCGATAACTACAGCGTCAACGTTAGGATCAGCGATCAACTGCTCGGGGTAGTTGTACATTGTGAACTTGTTCTTAATGTTCTTCTCAGCGTACCAGTCGTTAACGCGCTTCTCGAAGCGAGCACGCTTGATGTCATAGATATCAGCACCTGCTACAACGCGAACCTGATCTACTGCAGCGATCATACCGCTCAACAAGCTCAATGACTGCTGACCCAAACCGATGAAACCAAGCTTAATGAAGTTATCCTCAGCCTTCTTCTTAGGAGCAGCCTCTGCCTTAGAAAGAACGCTAGGGATTACCAAAGTTGACGCACCTGCAGCCGAAAGGCGAAGGAAGTCAAGACGTGAAAATTTTGAACTCATAATAATATAATTTTAAATTGGTTTAGTTTTTAGCCTTAATCCGTTTCAAAATTACATAAAAAAAATCATAATCCAAATAATTTCCACGAAAAATGTTAAAAAATCGTTAACGCACAAAAATTAGACTGAGCATTTAAGGCTATCTGTCGCGAGAATCGCGCCACTCGATAACCACGGGTGATAGGTCCTCCTCGCGGTCAAACCACTCGCCATTCATCATCAAAGCCTCCTTACGACGATCCATTCGCTCGACAATGCGGAAGGTGGGACGGCGACGCAATGAGGTGGCCTCACGACGCGACTCACGCATCGTGCGATCGAAGACATCTACCAACGCTGGGCGACGCTCGGGCACCCACTTAAAGTTGGGCAACTGTGTTGGCTGTGTGGCGGGAACCAAGCCTATGGGATAGAGAGTAAAGGGGACCTCGTTGCGATAGGTGATACCCACAAGTTGCTGATCTTCCAGATAGAACGATGCAGAGGCACTCTCCAGATAGGTCATCTCGATGACATTCTTCGACTCCTCGTCGGCAGTACGGAAATATATGGTCTGCACGTTGCCCTCGACATCATCGCGGTAGAGTTCGTTGTCGCGGAAGAAAGCAACCATCTTCTTGCCGGTAACCTGATTGAAGTAATGGCCATCGACCTCGCCCACCATTATGGGGTCACCCAGGAACTCAGCACGTTCCAACTGCTGATTGCGAGTATAGAGTTCCATCTTCTCCGACAACAACTGATTGGAGCCATTCCATAATACGGGCTCCACGAAGAGATGAACCACAGAATCGATTGTTGAGCTTACGAGCGAGTCGCACACCATCTGCGCATCCTTGCGATACATCTTAACGCCACGATAGGCCTTCAACAGACGATAGACGCTATCGGCTGCAATAGAGTCGACACTCTCGACGACGGCCACGCTATCCGACTCGACGGGAGGCTCGGCAAACTCGCGTCGGCTGACCTCGGCGGGCGCACCCTCGACACCGCGCAGACGCTCACGGTTAAGTGCCGCAAGGCTGTCCTCCCTATCAATCTCGGTCACATCACGACCTCGGCTAACGAGCTTTGCACGACGCTCGGCACGACGTACAGAGTCCTGGGCTGCACGTGCCAACTCTTTCTCCTTCTGCTGGTTGAGCATAGCCGTAATCTTAGCCTGACGCACACGAGCAATAGAGTCAAGTTTTATTTTGCGGGCTGCATCCTTAATGCGACGCTCCTCCTCTTTTTTCTTGCGAGCCTCCTCCTTGGCCTTCTTTGCCGCCTGAGCCTTCAGCTCCTTGGCACTTAGCACAACGCTATCCTGCTGGAGTGAATCAACGGGCATCTGCTCCGACAACTCCTCCTCTGAGCGCTCATTATCTGACTCTACCTGAGGAGTGTTGACCTCGCGTTGAGCCACCGCAGATGCATCGTCAGTCGGACGCTGACGCGATGCGGGCGTAGGAAGTTCACGGTTATTTCTTGATGCTGGAATCTCACGGTCGGCCTGCTCCTTCATATTTTCTGCTTCGGCCTTGCGCTCTGCCTCACGACGCTCCTCAAGCACCGAGATGGTACGAACCATAATAGTGTCGGCACGCATAAAGACTGAGTCGCTCTGCGAGAGGTCGTAGCTCAGCACCGACGGACGACGGGTAAGCAACATATTACCCTCATCGTTCCAATACTCGGCATAGTCGCCAAAGGCCATCACCTTTTGCGAGAAGTCATCCATCTGGATGTTGCCTCGACCCTCGACATAGCCACGCGAACGATAATACGAGAGCGTATCACCCCACATCTCCTGCTCGGCTGTAAGGATATAACCATTGCGGGTAATCATATAGAGGTCCTGCGCCTTATCGTAAAGGCCTGCATCGGCCGAGAGATAATCGCCATCGACATTCCATATCTCGCTGGCAGCGAAGAATTGCGCCAACTCGCTATCAGTATTATATATGATGGAGTCACTCTTCATATCGTAATCGGCACCGTGCAACTCCACCTGCTCGACACAGGCGATATCGTGACTCTCAGAGAAGTAGTAACCACGCTGCGACTCGATGATGTTATTGTCGTGCACCAGCACACCTCCACCCTCATAACTACCCACACGGGTATCGGTATTAAAGCTGAAATTATAGGTATAGAGCAATGCATCGCCATCGATAACCTTGACGATGGGGGCGTAAATTTCGGCTACACCGATGTCACCATCGTAGATTGCGCTATCACCATATATATATATGGAATCCTGATTGATGATAAGGCCTCGGAAGAAACCCCATCGGGTATCGCTGTAACGAACAGCACTATCGCAAGAAATAACGGCACCATTGTGGTGTGCGGCGAAGTTACCCACAAGGCATACGATACTATCGGTACCCTGCTGATAGGGGCGTACCACATCTGCCATAAAGTCGACACGGCGACGCTGGGGCGTACGCTTGGTAGTATTACGGTTTTGGGGTGCTTCCACCGCTGCATCACCTATAACAACACGACGAACGGCAACCTCTTGAGCAAAGAGGATGCCGACGAATGCTATGACCGCTATGATAGATAGTATGCGACGCACTGTAACTATTTTTATTTAACCCAATTCGGGTATTGGAATTCGCCCTCGCGGAAGTCGGGCGCAATGTAAACATACAAGCCATCGATCTTCTCACGCATCCACTCATCGAATACCTTCTGCTGCTTCTGCGAGAGGGCCATCTCCTCGATCGTGGTGTAATCCTCGTCGAGAGTAGCGGTATGAGTAGGAATTATCTCGAGCAACTTGATAATCTTGGCGTGCTCGTTCTTGCGCAAATCCTCGGCCATATAGGCTGGCGACACATCGCCCACCTTCATTCTGATGAGGTTGCTATAATCCTGAAGGCTCTTGCCCTCGCCGAAATCCTCACGACGGAACTTAGTGGCCGAATACTTAACGTTGGCCAACGAGGGGCTGGTCATCAACAAATCGTGGTTAGATACCAGACCGCCATTATTCTTTGTGAGTTTATCCTCCGAGTGCTGCTGTGCAGCATCCTCGAAGCTGATAGAGTCGGTGCGGATAACCGCTGCAAGACTATCGAGGAACACAACGGGCTCATTCAACTCCTCAGCGGTATAGGTTGGGCGAAGGAGAATGTGGCGCGAATGGTAGAGGCCATTCTTGGGCTCATCGATTAGCTCGATGATGTGGAAGCCGTAGTCGGTCTCAACAACCTCAGATACCTGTCCGGGCTTAAGCTTCTCCAACGCATCAGCATAGGGTGCCATCAACTCCTCCAGAGGACCTGCGGGAAGCTCACCACCTCGCATAGCCGAACCCGGGTCGAGCGAGTAGGTACGAGCCAATACTGCCATCGACGACTTACCTGAGATGATACGCTCACGCATCTCCATCAGACGCTCACGTGTACGGCGCTTAGCCTCGGTCTGTGAGGCGGGATAGCGAACAATCTGCGCATATACATACTGCTCGGGAACAAGGGGCAGTTCATCCTGCGAGAGCGAGTTATAATACTGCTCCACCTCACCCGGCGACACGGTAATCTCACCGACAACCTCCTGCTGCATTGTGCGTGCATACTCCTGCTCGGTAATCTGCTGACGCAACAACTCGCGGAAATTAAACACGGCCATATGCTCGCGAGCCTCAAGCTCAGCAATTGAACCGGCCTCGTTAATCATCGCCTGCAACTGCTCCTCGACGTAACCATTCACATCACTATAGAGCGTAACAGAGTCGATCAAAGCCTGACTATAGAGCAACTTCTGGCGCATCAAAGCCTCAAGACCCTCATTCATAGGATCACGATCCGAGGTGTAGCCCTGTTCACGGCGCTGCTGTACAAGCGAAGCGGCGTAATCCTCAACTTCAGAATAGAGAATGGCTGAACCTCCCACAACGGCAACAACTCTATCGAGCAACACTTGTCGTTTCTGAGCTGTCAGCACACCTGCCGACAAAAACACTGCCACCAATGTGACAACGGCTATAACTCTCTTTTTAAGCATCATATATCAAAAATCCTGTTTTATCTCTACTATTTTCTATCTATACACGCTGACGTGTCCCTCATCCATAGCTTTGCTGCGAATCAACTCCTCGTGCTTCTTGATAATCTCGCTACGGCGCTGGGTAATCAAAATGCGGCGAATATTTTCGCTCACTATCTCAAGCGGTGCCACGTTACCCTTGTGGCATACCGACGTGAAATCAAACAAATAGCGCAAACCGTTGGCCTCCATCTGCTGAATACCCATCTTATCGAGCAGGGGCTCGTATTCCTGCGTACGGGTAGTGGGCAGGTTGGTGAGGAAATCGGTAAAATTAACCCACTCCGAGCGGTTGTCAATGAGCAGGAAACCATTCTTCTCACACGTATCCGAGAAGGTTTTATCCTCGGTCTGCGAGGTGGCAGCTTTACGCATCTGCTCCATAAGGCGCTTGCTCTGACGATAGTTCTTATCAAAGCAGAGCACACGGCCCTTGACTAAGGTGCGGTCGAGCACGAAATCCGACTTGTGAGTATTGTAATACTCGGCAATATCCTCATCGGTCACATCACCCACCGATTGTTCCTCGACATAGTGCTGGTCGACGCGGCTGCTGAGCAGTGTCTGACGATACTCCTCGACCAGACGGTCAATCTCGCGCTCCGAAGATGAGAACAGGCGGTCGGCCTCCTCAACCTTAAGCTGGCGTACTATCCAACGATCGACATACTGCTTGACGTAGGTAACGCTATCCTCGCCCTTGAGATTCGAGGGCATAAGGTTGTCAATCTCGTTAATCGACAACTCGTTGCGACCCACACGAGCAATCGTATCGTCACTCACCAAATAATCGGGCAATTCACGACACGAAACCGTAGTCAATGCGGCTACAGCGCACAGTATTTTAACCAATCGGCGCATAATAATTGACAAAGATAACTCTTTTACTTGAAATTAACGTAGTAATTGCCGATATTATTATTATTTTAAGGAATTATTATCGCTTTTAATACCTTTCACGTAGCGACCCATACTCACCAAAGCCGCCACAGCAACCAACGTGCAGAACGCATACACTCCCCAATAGAGAGCTCCGCCGCCGAGCATCTCACGCACGGATACATCACCCATATCAATCATACGAAGGAAGCAAGCCGTCAGATTATTCAACGCGTGCAGGGCAACAACCATCCACAACGAGCGGGTACGGAAGTAGTAGTAACCAAGTACCAGACCACTCAACGTAGCTGTCAGAATAACCGAAGGAATGGCGTGCACCACACCGAATACAACGGCCGAGATAATCCACGCTGCAAGGCCACCGTAAGACTTGCGCAACACACCGCCAAGATAACCTCTAAAAATACTCTCTTCGAAGAGCGGAGCGAGCAACACGGCCGATATTAGCAACCATCCTCCACTGCCCAAAGCATCCTGATCTCCAGGGAGTAACGAAGAGAGTGGCTCAACGGCAATCGAGACAAACCACATAAGCACATAGCCTGTGAGCAGGCGAATGGGCGAGACAGAAAAACGGGTGTAGACGCACTCTTTAAGAGGCATTTTTCGCAGTCGGAAATAGATAAAAAGTAAGGCATAGCAAATGACCATCGAAAGCAAATATGCGATAGCCACAAAACGTGCCTGCATAGAGGCCGCGGCCTCCAGCACCTCGACATCGAAACTTGTTGTCATTGCCTCGCCGGGCATTCTCACTCCAAGCGCAAGGCATAGCACTCCGCCAAGGCCCATCGACACCGCAAATGCGATGATGACCACCAAGGCATCGATCCATCCGAGCGAGGGCGAGGGCGAACTCTGTGATGATGGCGTCTGAGACGCTTTTACCGCCTCGTTATTAATGTTTTCCGACATAGTTTACACAGTTTTAGTTTGGTTTTGCTGACCACAAAGTTAAGCATTTTTCGTCAATCGTTGTTTTATTTATTTTATTTTGCGTAAATTTGTCCGATTATATGCATTACTTTGCGCGCCAAGCCAACTTCGAGGCCGACGCAAAGTGGTTAAGAGCAAAAACATTACATTAGTCAACAGGATACAAATGGCAAAAGTAGTCGCATTAGCAAACCAAAAAGGTGGCGTAGGTAAGACCACCACAGCAATAAACCTCGCAGCCTCGCTGGCTCTATTGGGCAAGAAGGTTCTTCTGCTCGACGCCGACCCGCAGGCAAATGCCACATCGGGTCTTGGTTTCGATATTGAGTTGGAGGGTATATACGAGTGTCTGGTGGGCGAAAAGCGTGCCGAGGAGGTGATTTTACAGAGCCCCGACATCAAGAAGTTGTGGGTGTTGCCCTCGAGCATCGACCTGGTAGCGGCCGACACCGAGCTGCCCAAGATGGAGAACAGCCACCACATCATCAAGAATGTGATTGAGCCTATTCGCGATAAGTTCGACTACATACTCATCGACTGCTCGCCTTCGTTGGGCTACACTACAGTGAACATACTCACTGCGGCTGACTCGGTGCTTATCCCCGTGCAGTGTGAGTATCTGGCGCTGGAGGGATTGAGCAAGCTACTCAACACCATCAAGATTGTCAAGAGCGGTCTTAACCCTGAGCTCGAGATTGAGGGTTTTGTGCTCACTATGTATATGCGTAACCGCCTGAACAATCAGGTAGCCACCGAGGTGCGTGAGCACTTTGGTCCGCTGGCCTTCGACACCGTCATCCAACGCAACATTCGTCTGGGCGAAGCACCTTCGCACGGCAAGCCCGTTATGCTCTACGACGCTGCTGCAACAGGCGCAATCAACTATCTAACGCTTGCCAAGGAGTTCCTCAAGCGCAACAAAAAAGTAAAACAAGCAACTAAATAAGATATGAAGCAGAAAGGTTTAGGACGAGGCTTGGATGCCATCTTCGGCACCGACAAGGTGTCGGTCAAGGCTACGCCTATGAATCAGATGGCCGAGATAGCCGTATCGGAGATTATACCCAACCCCACACAGCCACGTACACAGTTCGACGACGAGGCCCTGGCTGAGTTAGCCTCATCGATTAGTCAGCTAGGTATCATCCAGCCCATCACAGTAAAGAAGGGCGAGGGTGGAAAGTACATCATCATCAGCGGTGAGCGCCGTTGGCGTGCCTCGCAGATGGTGGGTCTGGAGACTCTGCCCGCATATATCCGCGAGGCTGACGACGAGAACCTGCACGCTATGGCTCTGGTGGAGAACATCCAGCGTCAGGACTTGAACGCCATCGAGATTGCGCTCAGTATGCAGCGTCTTATCGACGAATGTGGTCTTACACAGGAGGCTATGGCCGAGAAGGTGGGCAAGAAACGCTCAACCGTATCGAACTATATGCGATTGTTGAACCTTCCCAACGAGGTGCAGCTCGCACTGAAGGAGGGCCTCATCACAATGGGTCACGCCAAGGCTATCGCAGGTATTGACGCCGAAAAGCAGGTGTGGGCACTCAAGAAGTGTATCAAGAAAGCCTTGTCGGTACGTCAGGCCGAGGAGCTGGCACGTAAGTTGGCCGAGCAGGGCGACACTACACCCGCCTTGGAGGAGGAGTACCCCGAGTCATACTCACGTTTGGTGGAGAAGTTGGAGCGATTGTTCTCGGAGAACATCAGCATCAAGCGTAGCAAGAATGGCGGAGGCAAGATTGTAATCGACTTTGCATCGGACGAGGAGATTGACACATTCATCGAGCGTCTGCACAACCGTTAAATGTACAATATGACAACACAACATTACCCACTCACTACACTCTCCGCAAAGCCCACTGCAAAGGCTCTGCGTGCCTTGCTGCGTGGGATAATGATTCTGCTCCTTACTTTCGGCATCGACAACGCTTCGGCGCAGACTCTGCGTCGTGGTGCGGTGCAGCAGGTTACCGGAGGAGTGCTCATCGAGCGTCTGGACTCGCTCGAGCAGGCTCGCGCCGACTCTATAGCCAACGTACCCGAGCACCTCAAGCGTATAAGCGAGAAGCAGGCAAAGCATATCTCCGACTCCATAGCGCGCATAGAGCGCCGTAAGGCACGAGCCAAGGAGTTGGGTCGTCTGGACGAGGATGGCAATATCATACCTCGCGAGAAGTGGTTTGGCGATTCGGTTGCGCTATCGCGTGTGACCATCCTATCGGCCGTGTTGCCCGGCTATGGACAGATTTACAACAAGCAGTATTGGAAGCTACCCATCTTGTACGGCACACTCGGCACCTCAATAGGTCTTGCCGCCCACTATGGCAATCGTCACAAGCCCCTAAAGAAGGAGCTGGAGTTGATGTTCCAGAACGGGATGTCGCGCACAGAGGAGATGAACGCCCTGCAACGTCGCAAGATACAGGAGAACACAAAAAAGCAGATATTTATGGCCACGGCCGCCGCATCGTACATATACTTCATTGGTGATGCAGCGATGAACTACGCCACCAACGATGTGTCGGATGTAAAGAAGGCTACAACGCTATCGCTCATATTCCCTGGCGCAGGACAAGCCTACAACAAGAGTTACTGGAAGGTGCCCATTGTGTTGGGAGGAATGGCGTCGATGATATATGTAATCGACTGGAATAACCGTGGTTTCAACCGATTTAAGACAGCCTATGCTTTGCGTGCCGACTTCGACCAGAATCCCGACAAATACCCCGACGGAGTATCGAAGGATGAGTTTAGAGGTCGTTACTCGGCCACATTCCTCAAAAACCTGCGCGACTCATATCGTCGTAACCGCGACCTGAGTATACTCATCACAGCCGGCGTATATGTCTTCCAGGCTATTGATGCTCACGTCGATGCACACCTCAAGGATTTCGATATTTCGGACAACCTGACGGTCGACGTAGACCCTATGTTTGACTATCAATACAACGAGTTTAATAAAGCCAATCCCGTATTCGGATTCAACTTAAACTTCACATTCTAATTTATGAAAAACACTGCCACAAAACTTTTTCTCATACTACTGCTATGCCTTGGTGGAGCCACTTCGGCTAATGCACAGCTATTCAAACGCCAGAAGCTATCGGTCAAGGAGGAGCTCGCCATCGAGCGTCGTCGTGTAGACTCACTCGCATCGGTCGTTGCCTCATATCGCACACGCGAGGATGAGCTGCAGCGTGAATTGGCAGCCGCACTCGAGGAGAAGAAGTACCGTCCGCAGACAACTATAACCATCGACTACACCCCGGCACAAGCCGATTCGCTGGCCGAGCAGTTGAGGGTGGAGCAGGTAAGCAAAGCATTCCAAAATTTCTTCGAGGAGTACATTTGCGAGCCCGAGACAATTACAACCGATACGGCTCTCGACTCGCTTTATACGGCGCGACTCAACGCTCTAGTGTCGCCCATACATCTGCCCTACAACGAGTTGGTGCGCTCATACATCAAGCGCTACACCGATAGTTCAGGTCTGATGAGCCGAGTGCTCTCGCTTGGTCAGTACTACTTCCCGATGATTGAGGAGGAGCTAATCAGAGCCGAGCTCCCAGTAGAGTTGCGTGCTATGGCAATTATCGAGTCTGCGCTGCAGGCCACCGCCATATCTCGTGTCGGAGCAGGCGGCTTATGGCAGTTTATGCCCGTAACGGCCCGCGCCTATGGTCTAGAGGTGAACTCTATGGTAGACGAGCGCTTTGATCCCGCCAAGTCGACCGTGGCGGCGTGTAAGTATATGAAGGACCTGTACAAGATGTACGACGACTGGAGCCTGGCCATTGCGGCCTACAACTGCGGTCCCGGCAATGTAAACAAGGCCTTGGCTCGTACGGGAGGCAACCCCACATCGTTCTGGGAGGTATATTGGCATCTCCCACGCGAGACACGAGGATATGTGCCCGCCTTCATCGCAGCAACATATGCATATGCCTACCACGAGGCTCACAACATCAAATACTCGAATCCGCCGATGCCCATTGCCGTTGACACGGTACACGTCGATAGAGTAATGCACTTGGAGCAGATTTCATCGACGATTGATGTTACGACCGATGCACTGAAACTGCTCAACCCCCAGTATAAGCTCGATATCATCCCGGCAAGCAACAAGAGTTACGCCCTAAAGCTTCCTACAAACCGTATCACTGAGTATATCGCCCAGCAGGATGCTATATTCGCCAAGGATTCGCTCTATCTGAAGGAGTATCTCAACCCCACTGCCGTGCAAAAGAAGATTGCCGAGGCACCCACCGTATATCGCGTGAAGAAGGGTGATACGCTTGGCGCTATTGCGCGTCGCTATGGTGTTACCACAAAACAGCTTATGACGTGGAACAACCTTAAGAGTGCCAACAAACTCAGCATAGGTCAGCGTCTGCAAATTCGCAAATAACACTTCGAATGATATATAACGACCACGATACTATCGTCGCACCAGCCACCCCTATGGGTGGGGCATTGTGCATCATCCGCGTGAGTGGCGAGGATGCCATTGCCATATGCGACAAGATTTTTCGTGGCCGCAAACGCCTGCTTGACGCCAAAGCAGCATCGATTCTCTACGGCAACATTCAGGATGGCGACGAGATTATCGACGACGTGCTTGTAAGCCTGTTTCGTGCGCCACACTCCTATACGGGCGAGAATGCCATCGAGTTATCGGCTCACGGCTCACGATACACCGTAGAGCGCATCATTGCACTTATCACCAAGCACGGAGCACGCCTCGCCGAGGCTGGCGAATTTACCCGTCGAGCCTTTCTTTCGGGACGTATGGACCTGTCGCAGGCCGAAGCAGTGGCCGACATCATTGCTGCCGACTCGCGAGCATCACACGCCATAGCATCGACACAGATGCGTGGAGCATACTCTGACGAATTGCAAAATCTGCGTAACAAACTACTAAATATCACATCGTTATTGGAGTTGGAACTCGACTTTTCGGAGGAGGATGTTGAGTTTGCCGACCGCAGTCAACTGCGCCAGCTTCTCGAACTCACGCAGCAACGCGTGGAGTCATTGGCTCGTTCGTTTGCGCTTGGCAACGCCCTCAAGGAGGGCATACAGGTTGCCATTGCAGGACGCCCGAACGTGGGTAAGAGCACACTGCTAAATCGCCTTGCGGGCGAGGACCGCGCTATGGTGTCAGACATAGCAGGCACGACACGCGACACGGTGGAGGTGACGACAAACATAGCGGGTGTGATATATCGATTCATCGACACGGCGGGCCTGCACGAGACAAATGACAAACTGGAGCAGATGGGTATCGAACGTACCACGGAGGCTCTTCGCAAGGCACGTATCATATTGTGGCTCAGCGACGATGCGACTAGCTCTTTTGAGACCGATTTGATTGGATATACGCCCACGGCTGAGCAACAGGTATACCGCATAATTACCAAGTGTGACATCGCACGAGAGGCAGATTGTGTGCCCACTCCGACAGACTACCCTACCCTGCGCCTATCGGCTCGCACGGGCGAGGGAATGGATAGTTTGCTTGTCGCGCTACAATCATTTGCCGACGTCAACGACGCATATCGCGGCGAGGTCATCGTATCGAACCATCGCCACTATGAGGCTCTGTGCCAGGCCGACGAAGCTCTTTCAACGGCTCTGAAGGCTCTTCACGACGGCATTCCGACCGATCTAGTAAGCGAAGACATCCGCCTAGCCATCCACCACCTCGGCACCATCACCGGCGAAATCACCTCAGAAGATATATTAAAAAACATCTTCTCCCACTTCTGCATCGGAAAGTAATTTTTGCACTCTAACGCCCACTAATAAACACTGATGCCTACAAAAATCGGCTGAAAATCATACAAAATAGACGAAAAATCCCGAGAGTTTATCAACCACTTTCGGGATTTTTTGTGTTTTAATGAATTTATGCCCCAAAACGCCATTTTTCGTGGGCGTTGGTGTTTATGAGAACGCACCATTCTCGACCTCGATGTCCAATATCTTCTCAAAACCGTTTTCCAATAAAAAGATTTCGCCCATTTTGCAATGAGCTGCAACGAGGTGAAATGGAGTGCAATGAGCCGCATCTAACACAGGCGAAAAGAATTCTACTTTCTATTCAGAAGGCGTCGTTTATAGGCAGAAGAAGTCATTCGCATCTTTTTTTTTGCAAAAAAAATCACTAATTCTCAAACCTTCTTACCAAAGCCCCTCTACTCTTAGTATGAACTGGTAACTAAACCATTCACTTAATACAATAAAATTATGACACAAAAATCATTAGC
>JAGBUB010000012.1 GCA_017631035.1 Alistipes sp. | reverse complement strand
CCAGAGAGGGTCGAAGATACTGACCAAGCGTTACAATCTCGACACCTACATCGCGTAGGTCTCTAAGTGTCTGCAATACTTCATCATCGCTCTCGCCAAGTCCGACCATCAGTCCACTCTTCGAGACTGCACCCATAGAGGAGATTATCTCCAGCGTTTTAAGACTCGTGCGATACTTCGCTCGAGAACGCACCAGCGGGGTCAGACGCTCGACGGTTTCGATGTTGTGCCCGATGATATCGGGCTTGGATGCGGCTACAATTTCGATTAAATCAGCCCTTGCATCCAAATCGGGAATAAGGAGCTCAATTGTTGCGTCGCAATTTTCTTTACGGATAGCCTCGACGCACTGCGCCCAATGCTTGGCGCCGCCATCGGGTAGGTCATCACGAGTTACAGATGTTACGACAACGTGTCGAAGTCCCATCAATCGCACACTTTCGGCCAACTTCTCAGGCTCGGTGGGATCGGGAGCAAGGGGTATGCCTGTCTTTGTCGCGCAGAATCGACATCCACGTGTACAAATATCGCCCAGGATCATAAATGTGGCTGTTCTACGTCGCCAGCACTCTGCCTTATTGGGGCAAAGACCGCTACTACAAATGGTGTGCAACGAGTGCTCTTTCACTATACGCTCGACCTCGGCCGATTCGTCGTTGCTTTGCAGACGGATCTTCAACCACTGGGGCTTTCGCAGTACATTTACCTTGTCATAAAACTTCGGCATTTTAAGTTCATTATTTTCCAATTGATGCAAAGATAGCAAAAAAATCAAAAACTCGGCTGATTTTTAATAAAAATCACTCAACACGTCTACAAAAAGATAACAACTTTCAAAAAAAAGAGTAAAAAGCTCACAGCCCGACACTACCGATAGACTAAAAACACTATCTTTGCGCTCGTTTTCACAACCTACTGATTCAAAACAAACAACAATGAGAAATATACTCATCCTCCTGGCGGCTATGGCACTATTTACACCCAAGGCCAAGGCGCAGGAAAATGATGTTAGCCTGCAGGCTGAAACACGAATCGAGTACAGCGGCGAGCAGCTGAAATCCGATGGCTTCACGGCGGGCTTCTACGGCAGATACCTGAATGTGATATTAACGGGTAATATTGGCGACAAGTTTTCGTATGCCTACCGCCAGCGACTGAACAAGGCCCACGCCGACCAGAGCTTTTTCGACGCCACCGACTGGTTGTATCTGAACTACACACCTACCGACAACTGGAAACTCTCGGCCGGAAAGCAGGTGGTGGCTATCGGTGGATATGAGTATGACCGCGCTCCCATCGACCTCTACTTCTGCTCGGAGTTCTGGAACAACATCGCTTGTTACCAGTTTGGCGTAAGCGCCACCTATGCCACCCAAAGCGGCAAAGACAAACTACTGTTTCAGGTGTGCCAGAGTCCGTTCAGAGCAAATGCCGACAATATGTACGCCTACAACCTGATGTGGATGGGCTCGCACGATTGGTATCAGTCGATCTGGACAGCAAACATTATTGAGCACAGCCACAAAGAGCATATTGCATATCTGGCGCTGGGCAACCAATTCACCTTTGGAGATTTCAGATTGCAGCTCGACTATATGCTTCGAGCATCGAATACCGATATGCTCTTCAAGGATTACTCAATTATGGGCGAGGCCTCATACACCATAGCCGACAAGTTGAACATCTTCGGCCGTATGACACACGATGTGAACAACACCACGGGCGCAATCAACGACTACTGCGTGATGCCCAACACCGAGCTTACCCGACTTGGAGCCGGCGTGGAGTTCTACCCTCTGCCCAAGAGCAATCGCTCGATCCGCTTGCACGCCTTCTACCACTACACATTTGGACACAATGGCAACCCCAACGGTGTTTTGATGGATGGCCAATCGGTCTTCAGCATCGGTATGAAGTGGAAAATCGATGTTTTTTCAACCGCAAAAGAGCTACTTTAATCATCAACAATCTAACCTGACAAAACACAATGAATCGCAAGAAATCGAGCATCTGGGAGGGTATCCCGTGTTTAGTAATTATCTTGTTACTCTTCGGTGGCATCGCCTACGTAATGGGAGTGTCGCAGATGTTGAACACGCTGATGAATACGGCCCACGACCTGCTGCTTAATACGGTATTCTACCTTATGGGCGTCACCGTGCTGACGGGTGCCATCGGCAAGCTCTTCATCGAGTTCGGCGTCGTGAACCTTCTAGAGAAGATTCTGCGCCCTCTGATGCGCCCTCTCTTCAACCTTCCCGGCGTGGCTTCGCTGGGTGCCGTGATGACATTCCTCTCGGATAATCCAGCCATTATATCATTGGCTCAGGACAAGCGATTCAGCAGCTATTTCAAGAAATATCAGTTCATCTCGCTCACCAACTTCGGTACGGCGTTTGGTATGGGTCTGCTGGTAATAGTCTTTATGATGGGACACGGCTTTTTTGCCGAGCCCGTATTCGGACTCCTTGGTGCGTTTGTGGGCTGTATCACATCGACACGCCTGATGCAACGAGCCGTAATCAAAGTATATCCCCACTATGCCGAGGAGCAGGCCTGCGAGGAGAGCATCGAGCAGCAGGAGGAGAAGCAACAGGAGGAGAAGTCGCTCTTCGTACGTATCCTCAACTCGCTGCTTGACGGTGGTCGTACGGGTGTGGATGTGGGTTTTGCCATTATCCCCGGAGTGCTTATAATCTCCTCATTTGTAATGCTTCTCACCTTTGGCGCTTCGGCCGATGGAACCTACACAGGCTCGGCCTATGAGGGCGTTGAGTTGCTGCCCTTGCTGGCCAGCAAGGTTAGCTTCCTGTTCGAGTGGCTGTTCGGCTTCACCGATCCCCACCTCATAGCATTCCCCATTACAGCATTGGGTGCCGTAGGTGCTGCCTTGGGTCTTGTGCCCAGCTTCCTCGAGAATGGATGGGCCGATGGCAACGCCATAGCGGTATTCACCGCAATCGGTATGTGCTGGAGTGGTTATTTGAGCACCCACACCGCGATGCTCGACTCTTTGGGTTATCGCGACCTCACTTCAAAAGCAATCGTGGCACACACCATCGGAGGTTTGGTTGCAGCAATTGTGGCACATTGGCTCTACGTGTTGTACACACTTTTATAAATTTTTCGTATATTTGTGTGATATCTAGGATGACGACGGTGCGACGAGCCGAAAACTGCGCATCTTAGAGAGTAATCAAGTCATCGACCATAAACAAGAGTATGAAAAACGCACTCAAATTTTACAAGGATTTTCCCAAGGAGGGTATCGTCTTCGTGGATATTATTCCGCTGATGCAGGATAAAGCCATCTTCAATCAGGTAATCGAGAGTCTGGGCGAGATGCTCACCGCTCCCAACGTGGCTGCCCCCGAGGCACGAGGCTTCCTATTCGCTGCGCCGCTGATGGTTTCCAAGCCCGAGGTGGAGTCGATTATCCCCATTCGCAAGATAGGCAAACTGCCTTTCAATGAGGGCGATTTGTGCGATGTGGAGATTGAGAAGGAGTATGGCTCTGACCACCTCTTCTATCGTCTGAGCGACATCACAGCCGCCAAGGCCGAGGGCGACGAGATTCACATATCGATCCTGGACGACCTGCTCGCAACGGGCGGCACAGCCGAAGGTGTGGCCGAGTCGCTGATGAGCCAGAAGATCGTGAAGGATGGCAAGGAGTACAAGGTGGTAATTGATGAGTTCCTGTTCATCGTCGAGCTAGATTTCCTCAATGGCAAGGAGCGTCTGGAGAAGATTGCCCCCGTGAAGTCGTTGATTCATCTGTAAAGAGAGATATTCGCATAGTGCAAAAGGCGTCCATCGGGCGCCTTTTTTGTTATATGCGCCATACACTATTTAGCCTAATTCTTAATTTCGAATTTTGCATTTTGCATTTATATCTGTATATTTGCACGATATATACCCATATATAATAATGGGAAAGAGCATTTTCGACCTCAACATAAGGTCGCACCAAGCAAAGAAACAAGAAAAAATAAAAAGATAAGACCACTATGAAGTTTAACGAGTACAAAGGTCTCGACTTGGCTAAAATAGCCGACGAGGTATTGAGTAAATGGGATGCTGACGATACTTTCCATCAGAGCATCACCACACGCGAGGGTCATCCTACGTTCGTATTCTATGAGGGTCCCCCCTCGGCAAATGGCACACCCGGTATTCACCACGTTATGGCGCGTACCATCAAGGACGTTATCTGCCGTTACAAGACACAGCAGGGTTATCTGGTACACCGCAAGGCGGGTTGGGACACACACGGTCTGCCCGTAGAGTTGGGTGTTGAGAAGAAGCTCGGCATCACAAAGGAGGATATCGGTAAGAGTATCACCATCGAGGAGTACAACCGCACCTGCCGTGAGGCCGTGATGGAGTTCACCGACCTGTGGGAGAACCTGACAAAGAAGATGGGTTACTGGGTGAATATGGACGATCCCTACATCACCTACGACAACAAGTACATCGAGACTCTGTGGTGGCTCCTGAAGCAGCTCTACGACAAGGGCCTTCTCTACAAGGGTTACACCATTCAGCCCTACTCGCCCGCAGCAGGTACAGGTCTTTCGACTCACGAGTTGAACCAGCCCGGTTGCTACCGCGACGTGAAGGATACAACAATGGTGGCTCAGTTCCGCATCCTCGAGCCTAAGGCCGAGATGGAGGGTTGGGGTACTCCCGTATTCCTGGCGTGGACAACAACACCCTGGACATTGCCTTCTAACACTGCACTCTGCGTTGGTCCCAAGATTGACTACGTTGCAGTACGCACATACAACGGCTACACCGGCGAGAAGATCACCGTAGTGATGGCCGAGCCTCTGCTCTACTCTCACTTCAACAAGAAGGCCGAGGGCATTGCACTGGACGCTTATAAGGCTGGCGACAAGCTCATTCCTTTCGAGGTTGTTGGTCGCTGGAAGGGTACCGACTTGGTAGGTATTCACTACGAACAGCTCATCCAGTGGGTGAAGCCCGTCGAGCTCAACGAGGCTGGCGAGTGGCAATCGGCTGCCGACAAGGCTTTCCGCGTGATTCCCGGTGACTATGTAACCGTAGAGGATGGTACAGGTATCGTTCACATCGCACCTACATTCGGTGCCGATGACGCATTTGTAGCACGCGCCGCAGGCATCCCCTCTCTGTTTATGATTAACAAGCGTGGCGAGACACGACCTATGGTTGACCTCACGGGTAAGTTCTACCTGATGGAGGAGCTCGACGAGAAGTTCGTTGCAGAGTGCGTCGACGCCGAGGCTTACAAGGACTACGAGGGTCGTTGGGTGAAGAATGCCTACGATCCCCAGTTTACCGTAGATGGTCGTTACGACGAGGCTACTGCCGCAGCTGCCGAGTCACTCGACGTATATATCGCTATCAACCTCAAGGCTGTAAACAAGGCCTTCAAGATTGAGAAGCATACCCACAACTACCCCCACTGCTGGCGTACCGACAAGCCCGTGTTGTACTATCCGTTGGATTCGTGGTTTATCAAGACTACGGCTCTCAAGGAGCGTATGATGGAGCTCAACACCACCATCAAGTGGAAGCCCGAATCGACAGGTACAGGTCGCTTCGGCAAGTGGCTGGAGAACTTGAACGACTGGAACCTTTCGCGTTCACGCTTCTGGGGTACACCCCTGCCCATCTGGGCTACCGAGGATCGCTCGGAGCTCAAGTGCATCGGCTCGGTTGAGGAGCTTATGGCCGAGATCGAGAAGTCAATCGAGGCAGGCAATATGACCGAGAATCCGTTCAAGAACTTCAAGGTGGGCGATATGTCGAAGGAGAACTACTCGGTTGAGAACATCGACCTGCACCGCCCCTATGTTGATTCTATCGTCCTCACAGCCGCAAATGGTGCGCCTATGAAGCGCGAGAGCGACTTGATCGACGTATGGTTCGACTCGGGTGCTATGCCTTATGCTCAGCTCCACTACCCCTTCGAGAATGGTGGTGCCGACTTCAAGGAGGTGTTCCCCGCCGACTTCATCGCCGAGGGTGTTGACCAGACTCGTGGCTGGTTCTTTACACTGCACGCAATTGCTACTATGTTGTTCGACTCGGTAGCATTCAAGAATATCATCTCTAACGGTCTGGTGCTCGACAAGAACGGCAACAAGATGTCGAAGCGTCTGGGCAACGCCGTTGATCCCTTCGAGGTGCTTTCGACCTATGGTGCCGATGCAACTCGTTGGTATATGATTTCGAACTCACAGCCTTGGGACAACCTCAAGTTCGACAAGGAGGGTGTTGACGAGGTGCGCCGTAAGTTCTTCGGCACATTGTACAACACCTACTCGTTCTTCGCTCTCTACGCCAACGTGGATGGCTTCACAGGTCAGGAGCCCGAGATTCCTATGGCCGAGCGTCCCGAGATCGACCGCTGGATTATCTCGGTGCTGAACACTTTGGTTAAGGACGTTACCAAGTACCTCAACGACTACGACCCCACACCTGCCGCACGTGCTATTCAGGACTTCGTGAACGAGAACCTCTCGAACTGGTTTGTTCGTTTGAATCGTAAGCGTTTCTGGGGTGGCGGTATGACCGACGACAAGTTGGCCGCATATCAGACTCTCTACACTTGCTTGGAGACCGTAGTTAAGTTGGCTGCTCCGTTTGCTCCGTTCATCTCGGATCGTATCTTCGCCGACCTGAACGCTGTTAGCGGCCGTCACGCAGAGACATCGGTTCACTTGGCACAGTTCCCCGTAGCAGACGAGACATTGATTAACAGCGAGCTGGAGCAGATGATGGATATCGCACAGCGCGTATCGTCGATGGTTCTTGCACTGCGTCGCAAGGTGAACATCAAGGTGCGTCAGCCCTTGACAAAGATTTTGATTCCCGTCTTGGACCAGGATATGGCACGCCACATCGAGGCCGTGAAGGCTCTGATTATGGGCGAGGTCAACATCAAGGATATTGAGTTGTTGAGCGACACAACAGGTATTATTACCAAGCGCATCAAGCTCAACTTTAAGAACTTCTGCCAGCGCTACGCCAAGCTTGCAAAGCAGATGGCAGCTATGGCCGCAACATTTACTCAGGAGCAGATTGCCGCTATCGAGTCATCGGCCGAGACTATACTCGACCTGGGTGGCGAGACAGTGGTGGTAACACCTGCCGACTTTGAAATCACTTCGGAGGATATGCCCGGTTGGTTGGTTGCATCGGAGGGTAAATTGACCGTTGCACTCGACATTACACTCACCGACGAGCTTCGCCGTGAGGGTGTGGCACGCGAGTTGATTAACCGTATTCAGAACATCCGTAAGGATTCAGGTTTCGAGGTAACGGACAAGATTCGTGTCGAGATTGAGCAGTTGGAGTTGGTAGCAGGTGCTATCGAGTACTTCGCCGACTACATCGCATCGCAGACTTTGGCCGTTGAGGTGACGGCTTCGGCTACGCCCGCTGGCGACGTAGTGGTTGATTCGGATATTGACGAGCAGCCGTTGAAGATTGCCGTGACACGTCTGTAGCGCCGATGGGCTCTCTTTCGCTATAAAAGATTTGGTAATTAGTAAAAATTATCTTATCTTTACATAAAGACATTAAAAAATTTACAACTATGGCAGAGGAAAGAGTAAGATACAGCGATAATGACTTAGCCGAATTTAAACAAGTCATTTTAAAGAAACTCGAGCAGGCCAGAGCCGACTACGAGTTGTTGCGAGCAAATATCACCCACTCGAACGACAACGATACTCAGGACACCTCGCCCACCTTCAAGGTGCTGGAGGAGGGTGCTACCACACTCTCAAAGGAGGAGACAAGTCGTTTGGCTGCTCACCAGGTGAAGTTTATCCGTAATCTCGAGATGGCGTTGGTACGCATCGAGAACAAAACTTACGGCATTTGCAAGACTACAGGCAAACTCATACCCAAGGAGCGTCTGATACGTGTGCCCCACGCTACAGAGTGCATCGAGGCCAAGGAGGCCCGCAAGTAAGAGAAAGAGCCAATAGGTATTTATAAAATGAGGGTGCTCAACACGCGTTGGGCACCCTTGCTTTTTTTATCGAAAACGGAATCACGCAATCTCAAGCACCGCATCGCACAGTTCAGCGGCCGTAGAGTGGTGAGTAACGATAATCATCGTACGGGCACGAGCATACTCGGCCAGACGGGCCAAAAGAAGCTCTTCGGTAGCACTATCCAACGCCGCCGTAGGCTCATCCATAATAATCACGCTACGGTCGCGCAACAATGCACGTGCAATGGCTATGCGCTGAGCCTGACCCTCACTCAGACCGCCACCCGACTCTGAGCAGGGAGTGTCGAGTCCCTGCGGCAGGTCGCGGACAAAGTCGGCCACAGCAATGTGCAATGCCTGCCACATCTGCTCCTCCGAGGCTTTGGGATTACCCAGCAACAGATTGCTACGCACCGTGCCACTCATTAGTGAATTGCCCTGCGGTACATATGCCAGGTTGCATCGTGTGACAGAAGATAGGGGCACCTCCTGCTCGGCGTTATAGATGGTGGCCTCGCCCCGCTGGGGAGCAATCAGGCCAAGGATTATTCTCAGCAGTGTGCTCTTGCCCGCACCTGTATAACCAAGTATGGCGGTCATACGTCCGGCAGCGAAGTCGTAGGTAAACTCGTCGAGTACCTGCTCGCCATCGCGATAGGAGAAACTAACCCCTCGCATACGAATACCAACCCCACCATCGAGCCTTACCGTTCCGCGCTCCACAATGGGCAGGTCGGCCAATTCGGCCAGACGGTCAACCGAAGTGGTGACGTGAATAAACGAGGGGAGCTGGCGACTCAACTCCATAATGGGACGTTGCACCTGACCGGCAAGCTGCATAAAGGCTGTCATAAGGCCATAGCCAGCACCCGCCTGCAGACGGAACGCACCCCACACGAAAGCCGACAGGTAACCGACCGAGAAGCCCATCTGCATCATCTTACGCGAGAAGAGCGTAAAGTCGGTGCTACGCATAACCTTTTCGCGCAGGTCTGACTGCATAGTCTGCAAATCCTCCACCACGCAGGGAGTGTACTCCATCGAATAGAGGAGCGTGCGGTGGTGCATACTCTCCTGAATATGCGCCTGTACGCGCGAATCGATATCGCGAATCTGCTTGTTATAGTTGCGTATGCGACGTGCATATACACGGCTTAGAAGCATAAACGAAGGAAGGATAAAGACCACAGCAATGGCCAATCGGTAGTCGAGCAGAGCAAGGAAGGTGACAGCCGCCACAAACTGAATGCAGGTGACAATACTCTGTGGTACCACTACGCAGATGGTGTTGGCTATGGTGTCGACATCCTCCCATATGCGGTTCATCACATCACCCGTATGCATACGCCCACCCTCAGCCCAGCGGCTATCCATAATGTGCGAGAAGAGGCGATGACGAAGGTGGTTTTTCATATCGAGTTCCGACTCTATCTCCTTACGCGAAACGAAGGTTGAGAGCAGGATCTGCACGATGATACACCCCACCATAGCCGCTACGAAGAGGTAGATATTTCCATCGATGCGCGAAGTGGCAATGTCGATGAGTTGCTTGCTGGTCCACACATACATCAGCGAGAAGACAACGTGCACAACGCCCACTGCGGCCTGCAGGAATATCCGTCCCCGCACACCTTCGGCTGCACGCCACAACCATAGTATGTATCCCTTAATGCTCATACTCTATACCTCCACCAATCCGTTGCGGATGGCATATACGACCAGACTTGCCGTATTCTTGCAACCGCTCTTCTCCAGGATGTTGGCACGATGTTTATCGACCGTGCGCTTCGATATGAAGAGGTGGTCGGCAATCTCCTGATTAGAGAGGCCACGACATATATCGACCAAAATCTCAATCTCTCGATCCGACAAACGGTCCTCCTCGGCGATAGACTCCACGTTGAGATTTCCTGTTGAGTGTATCGACTGCGACAGCGACTCCATAAGCGACGAGCTGAAGTAAGAGCCTCCGCCACACACCGTCTCAACAGCCTCGACCACTACGTCGAACTCCGAGTCCTTGAGCAGAAAACCCTTGGCTCCCGAGGCCACCATCTGCGAGTAGTAGGCAGTATCGGCAAACATCGTTAGCGAGATAACCTTCATCTCAGGACACAAAGCCAGCGCCCGCTCGGTGGTCTGGGCTCCGTTGATGCCCGCCATTGCGTAATCCATAAAGGTAACATCGGGACGCACACTCTCCACCACGGCGAGGAACTCCTCACCGCTCGAAGACTCGGCCACAACCTCGAAGTTGGGGTGTGTCGAGAGCAACATCTTCAGGCCGTGCCTGAAGAGCGAGTGGTCGTCGACCAATGCTATGCGAATCATCGTTTGCGATCCTTTCTGCGTGGGCGTGCCTGCTCGATGGCCGATGGCCTAGCCTCAAGACGTGCCGCACCACGCACGTTTACCTTCACCGTGGCGGTCATTCCACGGCCTCGTGACGAACGTATGTCGAACTCACCATTGAGCGAGTTGATACGCGAATTGATATTCGACAGACCCATACCGCAATCCATCATCGCCTGCGGGTTAAATCCGCGACCATTGTCGCTATACTGCAACTCCAGCACATCGCCTGCAATCGATAGCGCGAGGCGAATCTCGCTACATCCCGAGTGCTTGAGCGAGTTGGTGACAAGCTCGCACGCCACACGGTACATAATAACCTCGATGTCGGTATTATAGCGTTCACTACGCAGGTTGGTTGCGAACGAGAGCTTTACATTGTGCAGGGCCTGCGAACGTTCGATAAAGTTACGTATGCCACGAGCAAGGCCAAAGTCGGTGAGCACGTGGGGCGAGAGGTTGTTCGATATCTCACGCAACGAGCGCAGAGCCTCCTCGACAACATAGAGCGTATTGTCGAAAATCTCCTTACGCTCCTTGTCCATCTCGGTACGCGAGAGCGCTGTGAGCGAAATCTTGGCAGACGAGAGCAGCGGGCCCAGACCGTCGTGCAACTCCTTGGAGAAGGTGGCACGGCTACGCTCCTCGGCTCGTAGCACGGCCGTGAGGATACGTTTGTCGAGCAATTGACGATGGCGGTTAAGGCGCTCGATATAGACAAAAAGGCGGTCGAGCATAACCATACCCACCGATAAGCAGACCGAAATGATGATGTCGAACCACACCGACGAGGCCATAGGCATAGGTGAGCCATAGTATATACCCAACTGCAACACTCGCTCCACAGCCAACACAACAAAGCCTATGATAAATAAAATCCAAATCGAGTTGTACTTGGTGGCACGCACCAGACGCACCGCATAGTACATTGCGATAAACTGGATGATGATTGCTACGTAGAGCAGGATCTTGATTGTCATAATTCTACCTCCTTTCTGCGAGCGTAGTCGCTACTTCAATGTTTTTTTCAAATAGGCCATATTGTTATAGGCTGTAAGATCGATTTGGATGGGCACTACCGACACATAGCCATTCGAGAGAGCCCACTCGTCGGTATCCTCGGCCTCGGGCTCATAGTTGGTATAGCTACCCGTAAGCCAGAAATAGTTGCGGCCATTGGGGTCGGTATGTGGGAATAAATCCTCACGCCAGATGCCTCGGCACTGACGACTCACACGCACACCCTTGATGTCTGCCCCGGCGGGCACATTTACATTCAGGCACAAAGGCAGAGGGCAAGGCTCGCTCTCGAGAATTGAGGATATAATCTGGCGACCATACTCTTTTGCATAGGTAAAGTCGGCATCGCGCGAGTGGTCGAGAAGCGATAGTCCCACCGACGGACAGCCATAAAAGCTACCCTCGATGGCGGCACCCATAGTGCCCGAGTAGAGCACGTTGATGGCCGAGTTGGAGCCGTGGTTGATACCCGAGATTACCAGGTCGACACGCTCATCGGCAATGAGGTGGTCGAAGGCAAACTTTACACAGTCGACAGGCGTACCCGTCAGGGAGTAGATATCAAGACCCTGATCGTGACAACGATGCTTGAGGAACAGCGGGTCGTAGATGGTTATGGCCTGCGAACGGCCACTCTGTGGCGTATCGGGGGCTACGGCCACCACACGACCAAAGGTGCGTGCAACCTCGATGGCAGCGGCAAATCCCGGGGCATCGTAGCCGTCGTCGTTGGTAACGAATATCAATCTATCGCTCTTTTTCATCATAATCAGTTTTGGGGCGGCACACGTTCGCGTGAAAAAATATGTCGCATTACAAAGATAAAAAATAATTTGTTTCCACATTCTGACGACCATTATTTTTTAGCCACGCAAGGAGTATTTACCTCACACGCGGTTGCAGAAATGGAAAATTAACACTAATTTTGAGATACCTAAAACTGAAAAATTATGGCACAAAAACCCTACACCAAAAAGTACACCAACGCCGACTATTACACCGACGGCAAGTTCAACGAAGATGTGGCCAAGAAGGCCTTCCTAGATATGTTCGAGCACTACGGCATACCCTTCACTCCGTTCCTTGAGGAGAATTTCTGGGTTAACGACTTCGGCTTAGGCGACTTCGAGCACGTCGGAATGGGCGGTGTGTTCTGGATCAATAACCCCGAGTATAAGTATTTCGGCCACGAGATATATCTCTTACCCAACCAGATGATCGTTGAGCACTACCACGTTGCGTCGGACAACGCCGCCAAGCACGAGAGCTGGCAGGTGCGTAACGGCTGGGTATACAACTTCGGCATTGGCGAGCCTACGCCCAATCCCCCTGCGCTACCCGAGAGCCAGAAGGATAAGTTTATTACCGTGAGCAACTTCCACATTATGCAGGTGGGCGACATCAGCGCCTTGCAGCAGATTGAGAGCCGCCACTTCCTGATGGCGGGCGATGAGGGTGCAGTGGTTACTGAGTACGGCACATTCCACGACAACGCCGGTCTGCGCTTCACCAACCCCGATGCAAGCCTGTAAGGGGTGGTTAGCCACGCAACTTTGTACAATCTAAACTAAAACTGAAACGATATGAGAACATTCAACCACGTAGGTATGGTGCTGAGCGAAAAGATGGAGGGTATGATGTATGTCGAGCCTCTGAAAGTTCACATCACCGACTGCTCACAGAGTCCCAACAAAATCGAGTTCCTTTACTTCGAGCCCGACACTCCCCTGCCCGCACTGATGCAGCAGCAGGCACACATTGCATATGCAGTGCCAAACATCGAGGAGGCTATCAAGGATGCCAAACTGCTGTTCGGCCCCTACGATATGGGCCATATGTGGCTGGCCTTTGTCGAGGAGGAGGGCGTAGCAATCGAGTTCAACGAGTTCAAATAACCGAACATACACAAAACGAAAGAGGCTGTCTCACGACAGCCTCTTTTTGTGAACCAAAGTAGTAAAAAATACTACTTCGAAATGCGACGCTCCTTGATACGAGCCTTCTTACCTGTAAGGTTACGCAAGTAGTAGATACGTGCACGACGTACAACACCATACTTGTTTACCTCGATGTGGTCGATGTGAGGAGAGTAGAGGGGGAAGATACGCTCAACGCCTACACCGTTAGAGATCTTACGGATTGTAAACATCTTGGTCTTGCCTGTACCCTTGATCTGGATAACTACGCCGCGGAAGCTCTGCAAGCGCTCCTTGTTACCCTCGACAATACGGTAAGTTACGGTGATAGTATCACCAGCACCAAACTGAGGCACATCAGCGTCAGTCTTGGGCCACATCTGCTCGTTCACGAGCTTAATGATTGCATCCTTGTTCATTGTTGCAACAAATTATTAAAATTAAGTCGTTCAACATTATCGCTGTCGCAGCTCTACCATACAGTCCATTGACTTATAATCCCGACACGCAAAACGTGCCCTCCGAGCCACCACCCTATATAAGAGGTTGATACGGAGTGCAAAGGTATGGGTTAAAATTCAAAAAACAAAATTAAGAATTCAAAAATTGCCTTATTTTCAGCAAAATATCGCAAGAAGGGGCTTTTTAGATAGCCATAAGCACCATATTGGCTGCTGCAGCGAGGAGCATCAGACGATAGAGCATCTCGGTGAAGCCCACACCCATACGCACAAAAATAAGCGGAATGAGCAACGAGGCAGGCACCGCCACCAACGCAAATAACGACGCCGAGGCGCTGGGCAAAAAGAACATCGCAATGGTTGCTACGAGTAACAGAGCGTTATATCGCATCAGCGAGCGCGACTTTACGCGAAGCGAGTATTTGTCCGATACGATGAGCATAATAGCGCAGAAGAACATCACAATCAACACTCCGATGACCAGGATACTCGCAATGTTGAGCGTTGAGAAGAAGCTGAATTCGCTGGGCGTAAATGTCGAGGCATAGAGTTGCTCGCCTACCGAGAGAAATCCCTCGCCGGCACACCAACTCCAATAACTAACCGAGAGCAACGGGAAGATAAGGCTGGAGATGGCCACCACCCAGTCGCGCCACGAGCTACGCACCACAAAGAGCAATAAGGGCAGAACAACATAGAGCAGAGCCGAGGGCGCCAGCACAAGTGGCAACAGACCATAGCACAGCATCGAGAGCGAGAGGTCGCTGAAGCTGTCAGTGTGTTGCACGCAACGAATCATATACTTGGTTGCCAGCAACATAGTAAACATAGCAACGGTAGTAAGCAGATAGTCGCCACTCACCATCACGCCTCCGGCCAACACTCCGAAGATGGGTATGGCCATCAACGTATAGGCGGGATAGAGCGCATACTTGGGGCCATAACGGCCAGCGTCGAGCGCTGCAATGAAGAGCATAAATCCCCACAGCACAACCGACAGTACGGGAAACGAGGCCTGCAAACCCTGCAACAAATCGCCCAGGGGTGTAGCGGTGTTGGGTACCAACTCGTCGCCAAAGGGGAAGAGCGATGAGCGCACGGTAGTGAGGATGGCGATAAGAATCATCGTTGTCGCCAAGTCCCAAATGCGGTGTCGTACTACTCGTTTTGCTGCCATACTCTCAACTCTTTTTTATACATTATCAGTGTAGTACAAAAGTACGAAAAAAGCACACAACACGAGAAAATATTTGTAACTTTGTTGCTATATGTTAGAAAATAGCTATCAAAAAGAACTTATCGAGGCTGGATGCGACGAGGCCGGACGCGGATGTCTGGCAGGAAGTGTCTTTGCCGCAGCAGTTATTCTGCCTGCTGACTTCCACCATCCCCTGCTCAACGACTCGAAGCAGATGACCGAGCGCCAGCGAAACATCCTGCGCGAGGTTATCGAACGCGAAGCCGTAGCGTGGTCGGTGGCCGAGGTTACGGCAGCACGCATCGACGAGATAAACATCCTCAAAGCTTCAATCGAGGGAATGAACATCGCCGCCACCAATCTCAAGGTCGCACCCGCGTTCCTTGCCATCGACGGCAACCGCTTCATCTCGCACTGCGGCCTCCCCTTCCAGTGCATTGTCAAGGGCGATGGCAAGTATGCCAACATAGCCGCCGCATCGGTGCTGGCCAAGACCCACCGCGACGAATATATGATGCGACTGCACGAGGAGTTTCCGCAATATGGTTGGGACAGCAACAAAGGCTATCCTACTAAGGCTCATCGCCTTGCCATTCGCGAATATGGCCTCACGCCCTACCACCGCCTGTCGTTCAACCACACCGAAGGACAGCTGGAGTTATTCTAAAATAAGTTAAATTAGGCGCACTATGACCTACATCGAGATCGACACACCCGACCGTCTGACGGTATTGTTGCAACGCACGTTGCACATAAATCAGCACGTTTTCCTCAATCTGGACTTCACTGCCCTGGAGAGGCTGGTGGCAAAAAACACCTTTTCGGATTGTATCTTTCTGGGCTGCACGCTCCCGCAAGAACTGAGCGAACGGTTGGACGATAGCTGTCTGATACTTCCCAGCATCAGTGTGCCCTACAACATCTACCGCTCGGCACTCTACTCGCCTATGGAGTTATATGCGGGTTACGATCCCGCCATTGCTGAGTCGTTCGATGAGTGTTTCGACTCACGCGTCTACCGCCACTATCTGCAGCAGGGCAAGACCACACGCAACATACGCATCTCGTTGGCCCGTTCGTTGCACGACCACTCGATAAGCGATGCGATGCACGATTTTCTCTCTTCTTACGACGAGCGCCAAATCGTAGGCATAATGGGCGGTCACGGACTGCTCCGCACCGACGAAATGTACCGCAAGATAGCACGTATCAGCAAGCAGCTCACCGAGTTAGGCTACCTAATGATTAGCGGTGGCGGCCCGGGAGCAATGGAGGCAACCCACCTCGGAGCGTGGTTTGCAGGACGTAGCGAGGAGGAACTCTCAGAAGCATTTCCGATACTCGACACAGCCCCCACCTTCCGCGACGAGGGCTGGCTCTCGACTACTTTCGAGGTGATTAACCGCTGGCCACAGCAGAATTTCTGCAGCTTGGGAGTGCCTACGTGGCTATATGGTCACGAGCCTGCCACTCCCTTCGCCACGCACATAGCAAAATACTTCGAGAACAGCATACGCGAGGATGGAATCCTGACCATCGCCAAGGGCGGAATCATCTTCACGCCTGGCAGCGCCGGTACACTACAGGAGATATTCCAGGATGCCGTGCAGAATCACTATTTGAGCTTCGGCTATGCCAGCCCGATGGTATTCCTCGGCAATGACTACTGGACCAACGAAATGCCTATCTACCCGCTACTCAACGATTTATCACAGAAAGGACGCTATCGCAATCTGATACTCTCGATGGCCGACAGCGAAAGCGAGATCGTAGTACACATAAGATCCTTTAGCAAGGAGTAGCCCAAAGTGTGGCCGTGATATTTCGTGATAATAAAGTATATTTTAGAAATCAAACTATTCTACGATGAAGGAACCAGGATATGTATATATTCTAACCAATCCAAGCTTTAAGGAGGATTGGGTAAAGATTGGCAAAAGCTCTCGCCCCGTCGACATCCGCTCAAAAGAGTTGGACAACACAGCCGTGCCCCTGCCATTTGAGATTTATGCTACGCTGAAGACAGTTAAGTATTCAGAGGCGGAGAAACTCATTCATCGATACATAGAACGTTTTACAAATCTTCGCATTCGTAACAATAGAGAGTTCTTCAATGTATCGCCGGAAGAAGCCCTTGAAATTTTCAAAGAAGTCGCATTACTTCTTGATGATGCAGTAATAGAAGAAACCTACAAGGTTTCGCTATTTGGCGATAATGTAAATACGGATAAAAAACACCATAAAACTATATCTACAAAGACTCCATCGAGAGAAGATATTAAGAAGTGGATGATTCCCGCAAATCCTAAATATTTTGATATCGCAGGATGCCTTAACAAACACAGGTGTGTATATTGGAGACAACATTTCAACTTTCAGACTGGAGATATTATATATATATATGTAGCAAGTCCAGATAGTGCAGTTAGATTTAAGTGTATTGTCGATGGTCACGATCTTCCCCATCCTTGCGACAAAGAACTTGCATTTGAAGTGGAGTACTATGTTAATCCCAGCGATTACGAGAACTCAAAACAGCATAATAGATGGATGAAATTAAGACTGCTATCCTCTATAAATTCGGACGAACTTTCGATGGTACATTTATTGGAAAACGGAATGAATAAAGCTCCTCAAGGATGCCTAAATTTATCTCATTCAAGTTTCACTAAATTATTAAAATACATTGAAAGTATATTCTAAAATACGCAACCGCAATCCTTCGAGATTGCGGTTTTTCTATACCTATATATAATATATATAAGCATTCGGCTAAAACACAAGTCCTCCCTCACAGGAGGGAGGATTTAGGAGAGTGGGTAACATAAAGGTCGGCGGCGGCCGCCGATTCAAGCCGAGCAAAATCAGCTTAAATACCTTACCCAACCAGCAAACATACATATAAAAAAAACCGAGCCCTTATTAGGACTCGGCTTGAAGAGGCGGCTACCTACTCTCCCACCTAAATAGGCAGTACCATCGGCGTTAGTGAGCTTAACTTCTCTGTTCGGAATGGGAAGAGGTGGAACCTCACTGCTATAACCACCTAAAAGAACTCTTCGCTTCAT
>JAGBUB010000011.1 GCA_017631035.1 Alistipes sp. | reverse complement strand
GGTGGCCAGTCGGTGAACACCACCAACTCGGCTATCCGCCTTACCCACATCCCCACAGGTATCGTCGTGCAGTGTCAGGATCAGAAGTCGCATCTCAAGAACTTCGACAAGGCTTTCGAGGAGTTGCGTACGCGTATCTTCAACCTCGAGTACTCGAAGTACCTCGACGAGATTGCATCGAAGCGTAAGACAATGGTGTCGACAGGTGACCGCTCGGCAAAGATTCGTACCTACAACTACCCCCAGGGACGTATCACCGACCACCGTATCAACTACACCATCTACAACCTCTCGGCATTTATGGATGGCGACATCCAGGGTTGCATCGACCAGCTGATTGTAGCTGAAAATGCGGAGCGCCTAAAGGAGAGCGAGTTGTAAGAGATTTATCTGCTTGGATATTTCGGCATCCACCTTGCCCTCGCCCTACTCACATACGCCAAAGTATGCTGCGTAGGCTCGGACTGCGGTGGCTTCAAAATATCTCAAGCATCTGAAAATCTCGACAATTATATAAAGGATTAAGGACTACCTAAAAGGTGGTCCTTTTTTATTGCACCTATAACACCATTGCATCTATTTTCCCACCTGCGATTTTGAATTTTGAATTTTGCATTTAGAATTGTATATTTGTAAATTAGAATAAATGTTATGACCTCGCAACGACAACATATCACTCTCACCGAGCTTCAGCACCGCATCAAGGCGGCCGTTGAGGGTGCTCTCGCCCTGCCCCTGTGGGTTGTGGCCGAGGTGTCGGAATTGAAGGTCAACTACTCGGGTCACTGCTACCTCGAACTCATCGAGAAGAGCGAGCCCACGCGTGGTGGCACACCCATCCCGCGTGCGCAGGTACGTGCCGTCATCTGGCGGTCGCAGTGGGGTATGCTCTCCTCCTACTTCCAGTCGCAGACAGGCTCGGCCTTAGCAGCGGGTATGAAGATTATGGCCAAGGTGGTGGTCTCGTACCACGAGCTCTACGGCCTCTCGTTGCAGATTACCGACATCGACCCCTCCTACACCCTTGGCGAGGTCGAGCGACAGAAGCAGATGACCATAGCGCAACTCCAGCGCGATGGCGTGTGGGATATGAACCGCTCACTCACCCTCCCCCGACCCCTGCAACGCATAGCCGTGGTGTCGAGTGCGGCGGCGGCAGGCTATCGCGACTTCTGCAACGAACTCCGTGAGGGTGGCTATGCCTTCATCACTACGCTCTTCGATGCCGTTGTGCAGGGCTCTTCGGCCGAGGATAGCATCTGTGCGGCTCTTGAGCAGGTGGCTCAGCAGCAGGAGCGCTTCGATGCCGTTGTCATCATCCGTGGTGGTGGCTCGGCAAGCGATTTGAGTTGTTTTAACTCGTACCGTCTATGCTCCTATGTGGCGCAGTTTCCGCTGCCCGTCATCACAGGCATAGGCCACGACAAGGATACCGGCGTCGCCGATATGGTGGCGCACACACCACTGAAAACCCCCACCGCCGTTGCGGCGTGGCTCACCGACGGTATGGCTCGTGAGATGGCGTGGCTCGACGAGGCGGCCTACCGCCTTGCCGATATGGCCGTTGCCGCCACCCAACGTGCCCGCGTTAGGGTGGAGCGTATGGCTGCCGACATAGAGCGTGAGTCATTGCGCTACTGCGACAGAGGCTCGGCACGACTTGCTATGTTGCGTGAGCAGTTGGTCTCGGCCGTTGGGCGTGGACTGGAGCGCCAGCGGGCTCTGCTCGATAGGGCTGCGGAGGTTGTCGAAGCCCGCTCGCCCGAGAAGATTCTGCGCCTTGGCTTTGCTGTGGTGCGCCTCGATGGACGAGCCGTAACCTCAACCGAGGGGCTGTCGGGTCGCGAGGTGGATATCCAGCTCGCCAAGGGAAGCATAAAGGCAGAAATAAAATAGAACAATATATGGCAAAGAAAAAACTAACATACTCCGAAGCAATAGCCGAGGTCGAGCAGATTCTTGCACGCCTGCGCGACGAGCAGATCGATGTCGATGCACTCGCCGCTGAGGTTAAGCGTGCTACCGAACTCATAGCCCAGTGCCGTGCACAGCTCACCGACGTGGAGCGTGCCGTGAAGGAGCAGTTGGAGGCATAAAAAAGTGGATAGAAAGTGAAGCAACTAATCAAATTCATATTAAATCTCGTGCCACGTCCGCTCCTGCAACGTATGGCAGGGTGGGCGGTACCCATTCTCGGCCTCTTCTATGTGGGTCGAGGCAAGGAGTGCCCCGTGTGCGGATGCCGTCGTCGTAAGTTTTTGCCCTACGGCTACGTCACCTCGCGCGAGAATGCCCTCTGTCCGCGTTGCCTCTCGCTCGAGCGTCACCGCCTGCTGTGGTTGTGGCTTGTGAGGGAGAGCGACCTTGGTCGCGGAGCTATGGCTCTGCCCCGTATGTTGCACATAGCACCCGAGGTGGCCCTTATGCGTAAGTTCCGCAAGATGTACTCCTCGCAACCCGAACGCTACGTCACGGCCGATCTGGAGAGCCCGCTGGCCGATATGCACTTCGATGTGCAGCAGATTCCTTTGGAGGATGGCTCGTTCGATGCCGTTATCTGCAACCATATCCTCGAGCACGTCGAGGACGATGGCCGTGCCCTGAGCGAACTGCACCGCATCCTAAGACGTGGTGGCTGGGGCGTAGTTCTCTCGCCCGTTGATAAGGCCAGGGAGCTCACGTTCGAGGACGATACCATAACCGACAAGGAGGAGCGCACCCGCATCTTTGGTCAGTACGACCACCGTCGCATCTATGGCCGCGACTATGCCCAGCGCCTCGAGCGTGCGGGCTTCGAGGTATATGTCATACCCTACATTGAGGCCTTCACCGAGGCCGAGCGAGCGCTCTATGCACTCACCGACGAGGATTTATACGTTGTCCGTAAACCGTAAAAGAGTTTGACTATGGATGTATTACAGAAATATGGCTCTTTGCGCCGATTTATTGCCGAGAGCTACTCACCAACCACCCAGGAGCAGGTCGACAAGGCTCTGCTCTATGCCCATGCCCAGATGCAGGGCTATGCCCGCTACGATGGCACTCCGCTGCTCGACCACGATGTGGCCGTAGCCGAGATTGTTGCCCGTGAGTTGGGCCTTGGTCGTAACTCTACCGTGGCAGCCATCCTGCACGATGTGATCCGCATCGCCAACAAGGAGCGCCCCGAGAGTGTGGAGCCCCTCTCGCGCGAGATACGCGAGCAGTTTGGCGAACCCGTGCTGGGTATTATCGTGGGATTGTGTAAGATATCGAACATCAAACTCAAGGTCTCGAAGGAGCAGGCCAACGACTTCCGCGATATGCTGGTGAGCTACTCGGAGGATCCGCGTGTGATTCTCATCAAGCTGGCCGACAGATTGGAGGTTATGCGTAGCCTACGCATCTTCCCTGTTGCCAAGCACCGCAAGAAGAGCTGGGAGAGTATGAACCTCTACGCCCCCATTGCCCACAAGCTGGGTCTGTATGCGCTGAAGAGCGAGTTGGAGGATTTGGCCCTTAAGTGGCTCGAGCCCAAGGACTACGAATATATCTGCCGTCGTCTGGAGGAGACCGAGAGCGAGCGTCAGACCTTCATCGCCCGCTTCCTAGTGCCCATCGAGGAGAAGCTCAAGTCGGTGGCAGGCCTTAACTACCACATCAAGAGCCGCACCAAGTCAATATACTCGATCTGGAACAAGATGCGTAAGCAGAACGTTCCCTTCGAGGGTGTCTACGACATCTTCGCCCTGCGTATTATTATCGACTGTCCCCGCGAGATGGAGAAGCAGTTCTGCTGGACTGCCTACTCGGTCATTGGCGACTGCTATACACCTAACCCCAAACGTATGCGCGACTGGGTAACCATCCCCAAGTCGAATGGCTACGAGTCGTTGCACACCACCGTATCGGCTGGCGGAGGTCGCTGGGTCGAGATTCAGATTCGCACCGAGCGTATGGATGCCGTAGCCGAGCGAGGTATCGCCGCCCACTGGCGCTATAAGGGTGTAAATCAGGGTGCGCAGACTTCGGAGCAGTGGCTCAGCCGTCTTAGAGAGGCGCTGGAGGAGACCACCCATTCGCTTACTCAGCGCTTCGATGCCAAGCCCTCGACCAGCGAGATTTTTGTCTTTACGCCCAATGGCGACATCCGCAAACTGCCCGAGGGTGCTACCGTGCTGGACTTCGCCTTCGACATCCACACCAACCTTGGCGCAACCTGCACGGGAGCTAAGGTGAACAATCGTGCCGTGCCCATCCGCGAGGTGTTGCACAATGGTGATATTGTGGAGGTTATGACGCAGAAGAACCAGACTCCCAAGTCCGATTGGTTGTCGTTCTGCGTTACATCGAAGGCTCGTGGCCGCATCAAGTCGTGGCTGCGTAACGAGCAGATGAAGCACGCCCGCATCGGTCGCGAGGAGCTCGAGCGTAAGCTCAAGAATTGGAAGATAACAGTCCCCATCGACGAGGCTGTGGCCTACCTGGGCAAGGTGCTCAAGGTGCGTACAGGTCGCGAGGTATACTCGATGATTGCCTTGCAGAAGATTGACTTTATATCGATTAAGGAGATTCTCCAGCAGTGGATTTCGGGTGAGGCCGAGGAGCAGCGCCGTGTGGCGGCGGCCGAGGCCGAGCGCAAGAAGGAGGAGTCGAAGGCTGCGCAGGCCGACGATGCCCCCGCAGCACGCCGATCGGATGCACTTGTTATCGATGAGAAAATCAACAACATAGAGTATAAACTTGCCAAGTGTTGCAACCCCATCAAGGGCGACGACATCTTTGGCTTTGTGACCATATCGTCGGGCATCACCATCCACCGCTCCGACTGTCCCAATGCCGCACGCCTCAAGGAGCAGTATCCCTATCGTGTGATGGAGGCTCGCTGGCGTGGCAATGCCGATGGTGCGTTCCGTGCGACCATTGCCATCGTGGCGGCCGATATGGCAGGCATAGGCAATCAGATTACCGAGGTGGTTACGCGCGAGCTCAGGCTCAACATCCGCACCCTTAATCTTGCCGCTCGTGGCGACGGCACGATGCGTGGCACGATCAGCGTCGAGGTGCCCTCAACCTCGATTGTCGATCTGCTCATTCACTCGATTATGCGTATTCGTGGCGTACAACGCGCCTACCGAGTAAATAATTAGGGATGGAGAGAATAAAATAAAAAACAAATAACTCTCCCCCTAATTTAGGGGGAGTCCCCGCAGTGGGAAGGGGTGTAAAATAAACATAAGTAGCCATCAACGAGGAGGGTATTATGGATGAAAATAGGAACAAAGCATTTGTTCGGTTCAAAAATAAACCTGAACTGAAAGAGCAACGCCGCCAACTTCGCACTTACGGCACGGCAGCCGAGGCTACATTGTGGGGGATGCTTAAAAATAGGCAGATAAAAGGTTTGAGATGGCGCCGACAATTCTCCGTAGGTCCGTATATATTGGATTTTTATTGTCCAGAGATAAAGTTGGCGATTGAATTGGATGGCAAAGACCATTTTACGGAGAGCGGTATGGAGCACGATATAGAACGAAGTCGCTACCTTGAGCAGAATCACAACATTAGGGTGTTGAGATTTGAGAATAAAATGGTGTGGAAAGAGCCTGAAACCATTATCGCCGATATAGATAGAATGTTGTAAGTTTATTACTTTACAGTATCCTTCTGTTTTACCTATCAGTATTACTCCTTGGTATTACCCCTCCGCCTTACGGCACCTCCCCTAAGTTAGGGGAGGAGTTAGATGGAGAAGAAATAAAAAACAAATAACTCTCCCCCTATTAGGGGGAGTCCCCGCAGGGGGAAGGGGTGTAATAAATAACCACTAACCCCGCAGTGGTAGGGGGTATAATTATATAAAGAAATGTAGTCCCCAACGGGGAGAGTACAACAGATACTCCCTCGCAATGACGTAAAAAAGAAAATATTGAATTTATAAAATATGCACAAACCACTGAAAATACTCTACGACCTGCTCTCGCCCATCTCGCGAATTCCGGGTCTTGGGTGGACGGTGCGCCCGCTCAAACTCATCATCTACACGCTCGAGGGTCTGATGGCTCACGGCACTATGGATATGAGCGCTGCACTCACTTTCTACACCCTCATCTCGCTTGTGCCCGTGCTGGCATTGGTCTTTGCCGTGGTGAAGAGCTTTGGCCTTGCCGAGAGTCTGGTAGATAACCTCTACGCGATGTTGCCGCAGATGCCCGAGGTTGTCGACTACATAGTCGACTTCGCCAACAAGGCTCTGGCTCGCACGCGTGGCGGTGTGATGGCTACGGTCAGCTTGGTTACGCTGTTCTGGGCCGTTATTCGTATGTTCGAGAGTATCGAGGCCAACTTCAATAAAATTTGGGAGGTAAAGTCCACCCGCAACCTTGTGCGTAAGTATAGCGACTACATCACCGTGGTAATCATTGCGCCTCTGTTGTGGATTGTTGCCACCTCGGTGGGAGGCTATGCCCGCGAGTTGCTCGGAATGGAGGACACGGTGTGGATGAACATCGGCTCCAATGCTCTGTCGCTGTTTGTCGTGTGGGCTATGTTTACCTTTGTCTATCTGGTGTTGCCCAACACCAAGGTGCGCCTGCGTTCGGCCATTATGGCCAGCGTTATAGCGGGAACGTGCTTCTTTGTTTTCCAGTCGTTGTACGTCTACTTGATTAAGTGGATGACCTCATATAACGCCATCTATGGTAGCTTCGCCGCTCTGCCTCTGTTTATGCTCTGGATGCAGAACTCGTGGAGCATCCTGCTCATCGGTTGCGAGCTCTCGTTTGCCATCCAGAACGAGAAACGCTTCGACGAGGAGCGTGCCCTGCCCGATGTGAGCTACGATGTGAGCCGCAAGCTGATGCTCGCCATTGCCGCCTACGTCGCCCGTGCCTTCCGTCGTGGCGAGGGGGCTGTGCCTATGATTACCATCCGCGAGGCCTTGGGCCTGCATACCCGCATAGCCAGTAAGCTAATCACCAAGCTCGTTGCCGCCGAGGTGCTCAACGAGGTGCGTTGCGAGGAGGAGGATTATGACGTGGCCTACGCTCCGGCACGCGACGTGACTACGCTGCGTGTGTGCGATGTGCTGGAGGCTGTCGATAACTATGTCGACACCACCCCCGAGTCGTTGTGTACTACGGCTCTGAGCCAGCGTGCCTCCGCGACGGTCGATGCACTGAAGAGCATCTCAAGCCAGAGCGAAATGAATAAACTCATAATTGATCTTACCGATGGAGAGTAGGTTGGGTGTTGTTGTCGTAGGCAGTGGCAATGTGGCCGAGGCCGTAGCCATAGCCGTGGGCGAGTGCCCTGAGTTGGAGTTGCGTCAGGTGGTGGCGCGCAATGCCGAGCGTGTGGCCGAGGTGGCTCGCCTGGCGGGCTCGGGGTGGTGTGCCGATTTGAGCCAAGCGGCCGATGCCGACCTCTACATCATTGCCGTGAGCGACCGTGCCGTGGGCGAGGTGGCCTTGAGGCTGCGCCGACGCGTGGGCTCGGTTGTGGTGCATACGGCTGGCAGTGTCGAGCAGAGTGTGCTGGGCGATGAGGGGTGTGGTGTGTTGTACCCCTTCCAGACCTTCACCGCAGGCCGCAGAGTCGATTTCTCGGCTGTGCCCCTCTTTGTTGAGGGTGTGGATGAACCCACGACACTCTTTGTCGAGCGTGTGGCGAAGATGCTCAGCCGCAGGGTCTATCGTGCTACATCAGCCGTACGACGCGAGGTGCATCTCACGGGCGTGCTGTCGTGTAACTTTGTCAATTCCCTCTATGCTATGGCTGCCGACCGCCTGAATGAGTATGCCGACCTGCCGTTCGATGTCCTGCGACCACTTATCGAGGAGACTGCACGCAAGGCTGTCGATGCCAATCATCCGCGCCGTGTGCAGACGGGACCGGCCGTCAGGGGCGATCGCTCGGTGGCCGAGCGCCACGAGGCTATGCTCGAGGGCGAGAAAGAGAAGCAGATTTATAAACTATTAACCGAATATATATGGCAAACTTCAAAGAAGATATAGCAAAGGTCAAGGCCTTTGTCTTTGATGTCGATGGTGTGATGACCGACGGAGGTATTATGCCCATCGGCGATGGCTCGGATTTCATCCGCAAGTATAACGCCAAGGATGGCTACGCCATAGCCTATGCCGTGCGCCGAGGCTATAAGGTGTGCATCATCTCGGGCGGTCACGGCAACCTATTGCGCTCGCGTATGGAACGTCTGGGTGTTACGCGAATGTATCTGGGATGTATGGATAAAATCAGGGCTATGCACGAGTTCTTTGCCGACTATGAGATCGACCCCGCTACGACAATCTATATGGGTGACGACATCCCCGATCTGGAGTGTATGGAGCTCGTTGGCATCCCCGTATGCCCTGCCGATGCCTGCGCCGAGGTTATCGAGGCTTCGCGCTATGTGTCGGAGTTTAGCGGTGGCAAGGGTGCCGTTCGCGACATTGTCGAGCAGGTCTTGCGCTCGCAGGATGAGTGGGCTAAGGATAGACAGGGTGTATTGGGAATACCATCGAGATAACTATGGAGAACGAAAATTTCTTTCGCCGACAGCCTGTCTTCGACTTCTTGGCGGCACACGACATAGAGTACTCGGTATATGATCACCCCGAGGCACCTACTATCGAGATTGCCCGCCAGTATTGGCGTGCAGACGGCTCGAAGCACTGCAAAAACCTCTTCTTCCGCAACCATAAGGGCAACCGTCACTACCTGGTTGTCTTCGACAGCGAGCGTACGATGGCCATCCACGATCTGGAGCAGCGTCTTCGTCAGGGCAAGCTCTCGTTCGCCTCGCCCGAGCGTATGGAGAAGTGGCTGGGCCTAAGGCCCGGCTCGGTGTCGCCCTTCGGCTTGGTGAACGATAGTGAGAACCACGTGCATCTCTTCCTCGATGCCAACCTTCGCAACGAGGCCTCGCTGAGTTTTCACCCCAACGACAACACCGCTACGGTGGTCATCTCGCAGGAGATGTTTCAGCGATATCTGCAGGCTGTGGGGAATACCTACGAGTACATCGAACTATACTAAAAAAGGGAGTCTTTCGGACTCCCTTTTCTATTTCAAATATATGCTGTAAAGTTTACCCTTTATCTTCGTTAGTGCCAGCCTTACCTCATTGCCGCTCTTGGCGCCCATCTTGCGACGTAATTCATCGACGCCCATCGGGAAATCGCGCAGTATGATGTCCACTCCGCGACCCTTCAGCTCGCGCTTAAGTTGCTTTGCGTCAAATGTTTCGATGCGCTCAATCGCTTCCACTCGGCCAAGCACATTCGTAGGCTCCACGCGAGCAAAACCAAACGAATTGTTGCTCCACACATCGGCCACCTCACGCAGCGAATGCTGTACAAGACGTGCCTTCTGCAGCGCCACATCGGGAACAATCAGATAGCCATACTCCTCGGCCATAAACTCACCCTGGCAGGGTTTGTCCACCACCTCGTCGCGTGCAAACTCCACCCTCTGGCGACCTACCGCCTCGGCTGCTATGCGTGCCCCACGGCCATCAGCGTAGATGTTCACCTCCTTGCACTCTCCGCCTCGCGATATGACCTCCACGCCACACTCGCCGAAGATGCGGAATGCCTCATCGACATCAAACAGCGGTGAGTTCTTTATCGCTATACGCTCGGTTATGCGCTTGAGCATAGGCCACAAGGCCACCATATTGGGCGAACAATCCTCCAGCCTTACCACACGTCGTCCCTCAGCCGTGCGTCGGTCGGGGTCGGCATATACCCAGTCGAAGTGCTCGCCACAAGTAGCCACATACTCCTCGGCCGAGGTCGTGATCACCTCCACGTTGCTTATACCCATACGGCGCATATTCTCTCGCACCACATCGGCCAGCACCTCGTCGCGCTCGAGTGCCACCACCTGCTCGAAGTGTGCCGCCATAGTGAGCGAGTCGATGCCAAGGCCACACGTCAGGTCGAGCAGTCGGCCTCCACGCAGGGGCTTTGCCACGGCACAATCCTCGCTCGACGACTGCTCAAAGGCACGGTCGGGGATTATGGCTCGAGCCTCATACAGGCGGGGTAGCTTCGTGCGGGCGCGTTGCAGATACTTAACCTGCGAGGCCACCTCGCGAGCGTGCACGATGCGTCTGTCGAGCGCAATCTGCAATGGGTCGCGGTCGATATTTGCGTCGATGGCCTGCCTTACCTCGGGTAGCAGAAGTGTGGAAAACTCCTCGCGCGTCATTACTTCATAAATACAAAATATACGGCCATCACCAGACAGCAGAATGCCGCCAGGTGGTTCCAGTGGAGTGCCTCGCCACGGAAGAATACGGTGGTGAATACGGTGAAGATAATCAGCGTGATTACCTCCTGCATCACCTTGAGCTGCATAAGCGTGAAGGGGCCTCCGTTATCGATAAATCCGATGCGGTTGGCTGGAATCTGACACGCATACTCGGCCAGTGCTATGCCCCACGAAAAGATGATGACCAGATAGAGTGGCCACGAATCAATGAGTTTCATCTGCTGCAACTTCAGGTGGCCGTACCAGGCGAAGGTCATAAAGACATTCGATACCACGAGCAACAGAATGGTGTACAATGCTTTCATTTCGACTTGATTATATTGCTTTCGGGCGGCAAATATAGCCTTTTTTTCGTAAAGTTATTCTTCGCTCACCGTTTCGTGCAACACAAAATCCCGATAACCATCTCTTTTGGGTCGAGGCAGGGCCCACAGAGCGAGGGTAAATGCCACAAATAGTGTATATATGGCTATGCACCAACCACTACCAATACTGCTCTGCGTTGAGAGCGCACCACTCTCGGCCGCCCACTGCGCCAGCGAATTCATTGCTCCAATGCTCAGCTCCAATATGCCTGCTACAACCCCTCCAAGCAGAGGTATTGGCATCAGCACCCAGCCTATGGTTGTTGCTACCGCTACTCCGCACAGCAACATCTGCACGGGGCCGAGTACGATGGCCCATAGCGATATGTTACCAAACAGATGGTTCACCAACGGCAGGGTGGCCGCGGTGGCGGCTATGGCGACGGCAATCGATACTATCAGCCATATCATCACTCGGCGCACGACATCGCGCAGAGGGTTATGCGAGGGTAGCGCCTGCCTTTTGGATGCGGTGAAGGGAATCACCCACTCGACGATGGCTGCCACGGCTGTGAAGGAGAGTAGAAAACCGGCATCGTGCAGCGTGCGTGCATCCAAGATGAGCAGAGCAAAGGCTGTGAAACATAGCGAGTTGAGTGTTCGAGCCGAGGAGTAGGCGAGGAGCGAGGCCTGCACAATGCTGAACATCACCGCCGCACGCACCACCGAGGGCGAGAAGCCCGCTATGGCGGCATATATCCATATCCCGACCACCACGACAATGCTCCTCACTATCTGCCCGTTGCGTAGCAGGGTGAGTAGCACCAGCAAAATGTTGAGTACCATACACAAAAAGCCGACGTGCAGACCCGACACTGCCAGCAGATGTGCTCCGCCACTGAGCGAGTAGTTTTGGCGCAGGTCGCTATTTATGGCTATCCTCTCGCCCAGACCAACGGTGCGGGCTACGGCCTCCACATCGGGCGATAGACCTAATTGCTTAATGCGTTGCAGAGCAGAGTGTTGCAGTCGCGTTATGAACTTTGGCTCGGCCTTTTGGTGGTGGAGAATATCCTGCTCGGTAATGAAAATCTCGGCCACAAAACCCTGTGCCGCCATATATCGGTCGTAGGCCTCCCCTGAGCCGAAGGGACGTGCCGAGGCAGCCACTATGAGCCTGTCGCCATCAGACATCGTATAGTCGCGTATGCTGAGCCGCACCTCGGCTCTCGAGCGCAGGGTGGAGCCATCTTGACGCAGCGCTCTGATGCGCCCTTCGGCGTAGGTGGTGTTGTGGCGAAGGGTGGTCGTGCGCACCACCTCAATCTCCATCTGGGCCACAGCAGGTAGCGAGGGCGTAGTACGCAGAGTGCGGGCCAGAGCACCCACGAGAACGATTATTATGAGCACAGCAAGGTCGCCTGTTGCGGATTTTCGCCCCAAGATGAAAGTTGCTAAGCCCAAGACCGTTGCGCCTGCTACCACCACGACCGATGGCTCAATCCATTCGGCCAGAAGTATGCCCACGATGAGTGCTGCCAATGCACTGAGCATAGGCGTTTGGCGTAGGTGCGAGGCTATGTTTTCGAGCGGCGGAAGCATAGAGCTAAGTTACAAAAAAAATGACCAAACGAAGAAGCCTTCCCTCTCCATTTGGTCAAAAAAGTTTAAGCGTTGTAAAAGTGGCTTTGTTTTTGGGTTAATTTTTCTTTATGCCACTTTTTGCCGCCAAAAAAGTGGCGCAAAAACCGCGCGGAGACAAGTTTTCGGGTTCAGCGGCAAAAATTTCTTAAAACAGACGCCTTCGCGCTTTTACTTCGTGAAAAGTTCTCTGTTTTTAAACGGAAATTTTCCCGCCTGCCCTATTTCCGAAAACTTGCCGACCGCGATGCTTCACACCATAGGTGTGATTTGTATTTTTTTTAATGCGTCAGCCCCTCCCGCACTGCGAAATTTAGGGAAAAAGGGCGTTGCGCCGACGGAGGGTTAAAAAACGATGACCTTTTGATTGCTTTCAAAAGTGCGAAGCAATCGTTTTACCGACGACAAGCGACGATCCCCGAAATTTCGCCTTGCGGTGGCTTTTGCTCCACTTTTTCCACAAAAAGTGGAAAAGACTTAAAAGTCCTTTTTAGATTACTTTATATCACTAACCCAATCCTAAAACCCTGTCAGGTCGAATCCTCTTTCGACTTCGGCACGGCAGGCCGCACAGCCATTCTCTATTCGCGAAATGGCCGCCACTATGGGCACCATCGTGGCTCTGTCGCGCGTGTCGATGGGCAGGTCGGGACGTATGCCCGTCATATCGCACACCGCATCGATGTAGAGAGCTGTGTGGTTTTCGGTGGGTGGTGCGTAGCGTATAATCATCTGCCGTATGCTTTGCAACCCATATCGCGAGCGGTAGGTGTCGAGCAGGATGAATATCGCACGATAACCCCACTCCATCGTCTCAAACTGCTTGAAGAGTGGGTCGGTCGAGGGGTGGCACTCGCCTCGGTAGCGCACTCGCGAACGACGTATGTTGCCCGGATTACAGTTCTCTATGCCGCGACTCATCCCACCACCCCCTTTCGTAGCCATCGGCGCAGATAACGCCAGAGTGGCAAGCTGTTAAAAAATCTGTATAAAGCCTCCATCGAGTGAGCATCGGTTTAGAATGTTATCGCTTGATTTATACTCCTTTATCGACTCCTTGTTCTGCTCCAGGTAGGTCGATAGGCGGCGTAGCAGCGTGGTGGCTCGCGTGCGTAAACAACGCATTAACTCGCGTCGTGAAGCCTCGTCGGCAGCTTTGTGGTGCGAGGAGTTGGGCGCATAGAGTCCAAGTTGCGAGGTGGCTACATTGAGTCGTGGCTGAATGGCCAGACGCACATAGGCGGCCACCGCAGGTCGCAGATACTCCTCCAGTAGTGTGGCGTAGTCGCCGCCCTCTACCGCCTCGAGCAGGGGCTCACCCACCACAGGCCTTATCCATCGTTCGATGGCCGAAGTAATATCCACCTCGCTCACCACCTCGCTCGCCACATAGCCTCCATCGCTGAAGGCCAGAGCCACCACTTCGGGCGGGGAAATAATCTTGTTTGCCATAGTTCTTTAGGGTCAGTTAATTTTTGTTACGTTGTACTTTGTTATCTCCGACAGGTAGGCCTGCTGACGCTCATCATCGGCATCGTACTCCAGTCCGTCGGCCTTGCGGGCCTCCCATACCTTCATATAGATTGGCTTGGAACGTGTCGGCGGTCGGTTTACAATCTCGAGCGATGAGCCATTCACACCCACCACCTCGCGCAGTATGCGCTTGATGGGCGCGAGCAGCTCCTCCTGCTCGGCTAGAATCACGGTGTTCAGAGCCACCTCATATTCGTGCAGGATGCGCTCGGCGCTGAAGCCTGCCGAGTAGTCGAGTCCGCTGAGCGAGCGGAACCACGAGTGGGCAATCACGATGTCGCTCGTAGCCTGATCGTGCAGTGCACTCCAGTCGCCCTCGTTGTGCGACTCGAGCGGGATGAAACGCGACGAGTTGTTCTCGTCACCTCCGCCCACCACAAACATCACCTGTCCGGGTGTGCCCGCAAAGCGCTTCTCGGCCGTCTGCACCAGTCGCTCGGCCTCGGCCTCGCTCTCGAGCGTGGCGTCGAGCATCATAATGCCCGATAGCTGGAACGAGTTGTCGAGTCGCGATATGTTCCAGCAGTCGGTCTTGTAGGCTATGGCACTCACGCCCATTCCTGCAATGTATTTCGGTACGCCGTAGTGTGCAAACATAGGCTCATACTCCTTGTAATGCACTATCGAACGCAGAGTGCCGTCGGCCTGCTGCTCAAAGCGCGGGTAGAGGGGTAGCGACTGCATCTGCTCGCCCTTGAACGACGACCAGTCGTGGTGCAAAAGTATGTGTTGCGAGTCACGCGCGAGTCGGCAGTGCGAGGCATCCTGATGATAGAGCGAGAGGAACGAGTGCTCGGGGTCGGTTACAATCTCCAGAAAGGCATTTCCCATCAGCGCCTTGTCGAAGGCCAGGCGGTAGATTATGCGGCGCAGCGAGTCGCCCTCACCGTTGGCTCGCTCCACAATCTGGGCCAGCAGGGGCTCCTGCTCATCGAACGAGAAGCCCTTGCCGGCAATGTAGTCGGCCTTGTCGTTGATTATTCGTCGGTGGGTGGTCGAGCGGCGCGACATCAGCGAGAGTGCATTCGGCAACAGGTTGTCATCACCCCAGCGCCAGAACTTCTCGTTCTCCACGGCACGTGTCGAGACTGCGAAGAGCGACTCCTGCTTGCGGTTGGCTACAGCCACCATCGACTTTGTATTTCTTTTTTCCATAATGTTGTTCTTTGCTGTGTTATTTATCGAAGGCCGAGCAGGTGTCGCACGATGAGAGTGTCAGCTCCACGCGCGGTGAGTCGTTGGCGTGGCTGCCCGAGTTGAAGAGCAGCGAGCGTAGTCGTAGCGGTTGCTCGAAGCCAAAGCGCTGGCTCCATCCCACCACTATACTCTCGCCCGAGCAGAGCCCTATGCGAGCCACCACACCGTCGGCCGAGGCGCGGGCAAGGAAGTCGGCATCGAACCATTCGGTCGCCTGCCATCGCGTCGAGCAGAGGGTGAGCGTGTGTTGCACGCTCACGGGCAGGTTGTCGGCCGAGGCCTCCTCGTGGTAGTGCGACCCATCGTCGCTTAGCTCCACTCTAAGACCTCGCCCCTGTACCAAATCCTCTGCCGACGTTAGCCCTCCTACCGCGAATAGTTCAGCGTGGGCCACTCCGCCCACAGGCTTATATAATCTCTTCTCGGTCATAGGGCACACTTATTACTGGGCGTCGATGTAGGCCGACACCAACTCCTCGTCCAACACCTCGCAGCCGATGGCAAACACTGCACGCTGGCGGTTTTCCATCTCGTCGGGGTTGTACCACATACGAATCTCCGAACCGGGGCTGTCGGCCGTATTCACAGCCAGGGCCAGGTTGCGACGGTCGGTGAAGATGATGAAATCCTCCGAGAGTTCCGACTCGCCGATGTAGGGCTCGAGGTTAATCTCAATTACGGGGAAGCCGTGGTAGGCGAGCTGTGCACGACCTGTCTGGCAATCCTGATACGATGCCGAGCCGTAGGCGCTGTCGAGGTAGCTCTGGTAGAGGGCGTAGATGCGGGGTGAGACGAAGAATGCCACCTGACCCTCGGCATAAAGGCCCTTCAGTCGGGGGTTGGCCTTGCTCACAACCTCAGAGAAGAGCTCGCCAATCTCCATCTCGTTCAACATCGTGCTCAGGTTGGTCGACGAGGTGGCAATCTCGCCGCTCTTCACGCGGGTGTTGATAATCTTGAGCAGACCGTCGAAGCTGTTGAAGCTTGTGTTGAGTGTGTTATCCTTGTCGCCCAACCACATATTCATACGAATAGACTCGGCGATGGCACGACGGAAGAGCTCGGTCTCGGCAGCCTCCAACTCGGTGCCCGACAGATCCTCCATATTCACATCGGCACGGTTGGTAATCATCTCGAAGACGGTCGAGAAGTAGTCGCTTGCCGCAAACGAGTTCTCGGCCTTCACGCGCGACATAGGGATTGTCTTCTGGTAGTGTGTCGACTTTGTGCCGCCACTCCAGCCCGATGCCTGATCGAAGGGCGTGAGCACGTTCTGCTTGTTGTCCCAGATCTGCACTACGGTGGGCATAGGCATATTGTAGAGGATGCGGATTCCGAGTGACTCGGCCGAAGGACCGGTCAAGAGGGGACGGAAGAAGATGGTCTCAAGTTCGCGACCTGAATAAGTTTTGGGATTTACGATAATGTTTGACATAATTTTACTGTTGTTTTAGGTTTGTTAATCGGTTTTTGTAAAAGTTTGGTTTTGTGTGGTTTAGTATCTGCCGAAGGCCTTGGCATCGTCGGCGTAGGCTCGTTCGTTGGCCTGCTGCACAGACTGATTCATCGAGGGGTCCTCCACAGGCTTTGTGCGTGTGGCCAAGGCTCGGCGCTGACCCTCGTCGAAGGCAATCGCCGAACGCGAGGGGCTCTGTACAGCCGCCTGCGGTAGCGAACTCTCCTCTTTGGTGCTCTCCTCTTCGGGGGCGAGTGTCTCGGCCTGCTTCTTTGCTTTGCGCTCCTCGCGCTTTGACTGATGCTTATGGTGCAGGCTCTCCAGCCACTCCTCGATGCGGTAGGCCAGACGTCCGAGCAGGAAGCGGATAATCACGCTCGCTGTCGAGTTGTGCGCCTCGCCGTGTAGGGCCTTGTCGGTGGGCAGGTCACTCTCCGTTGAGGGTTGCTGGGTCGTGGCCGCAGGCTCGATAATGCGGTCGGCAAGACCTGCCGCCACCGCCTCCTGGGCCGTGAGCCAACGTCCCTCGCCTCCATTCTCAGCCATTAAATCGGCAAAGAACTGGGCATCGAGTCCCGAGTGCAGAGCATAGAGTGCGGCCAGTCGCTCGTCGGTCTTGCGCAATAGGTCGGCACGTGCGTCGAGCGACGAGGCGTTGCCCTCGATTGAGCAGGTTGACTTGTGTATCAGGTACATAGCGTTGCTTGAAATCTCACGACAGCCGTCGTTTGCCGCCTGTGCGATGATTGTTGCAGCCGAGGCTGTGTAGCCGTAGCAACGTGTTGTGATGTGTGCATCGAGTCCCATCAGCGCATCGTAGATGAGCAGTGCATCGTTCACATCGCCGCCCGTCGAGCGTATGTTCACCACCACACTCTTGGCGGCAATCTCGGCTATGCGTTGCACCTCGTGACGTAGTGTCTTGAAAGTAGCCACACGCGAGTCGCCATTCTCGAACTGATGCTCTTCGGGTACGCCTATCGTGCCCTCGATGTCGATGTAACAGGTGTGAGCTTCGTTTCTGATTGTAATCTTGGTTTGCATTTTCTCTTTTAGGTTTTCAATTAGGTTAATTCATCGGTAATGGTACGCACAAATTCGCATTGTGCACACCCTATGGTCGTGTCGAAAGATACCACCCGACTCAGATGGTAGTTCGCCCCCTGGCCGCCAATGTTGAGTCGGTAGGTGTCGCGAGCGCCACCGTCCTCGTCGCAGTCGCACATATGTTGCACGAGGTGTGCGGGCAACGTGAGCGAGAGGCTGAGTCGGCGACGCTTTGACTCTTCGCTCCACTGCTTGTCGTAGTAGCGGTGTAGACCCTGCACCCCGTCACGATCCTCGAAGCAGAGCGTGAAGCGCTCGGCAAAGTGGAAGGCCGCCAGTGGATACTCCGCCCCGAACGATGGCGCACCCCAGCTCTCGCCCTCGGGCAGGGGCTCCATACCCTCGTAGCTTACGATTCGCATTGCCACCTCCTCCGTTGCGTCGGCGTCGCGGTCACCCACTTGCATAATCAGGGCCGATGGTGCCGAGGCGTGTACTCCCGTTGTCGAGATGGTGGGGCAGAAGAGCGAGTTTGTCAGGCGCTCACTCCCCATCTTTGCCACATAGGAGGGTGTTGTGGTGCTCCAGCGACCGAAAACCTCGTCATTCTGAGCGTTGTGTCGTGCAACGGCACCATCGCCCTCGCTACGGTAGCCGAGCGAGCGTGAGAGACTCACCTCGGCAGCCATCTCCGTTGCCAGCATAGGCTTGTGTGGCTCCACATAGTGGCTGATGTCGTGTAGCGCACCGTTGTAGAAGTTGTCATAAGGCTCAATCAAAAGCCTGCGCGAGCCTTCGATGGTCGCTATGCGCAGGTTGAACATCTGCACTATGGCCTTCACGAAGTCGAGTTGCGAGCACTGATGCCCGAGGATGGTTTCGGAGGTGAGTGCCGACCCCTCGGCAGGCGATGAGGTGAAGCGTGCCTGCAGTGTGCATCCCGCCGCAAGCGTTACGCTCTGCTCGGCCTCTGCACCGTGCAGGTACATATTGTTGAAGCTCTTGGCCGTCGAGGGCGAGAGCCTCTCGGGCGGAGTCTGCAATACCACCTCTACTTCCACCTCTCCTGTGGTGGTCACCCATCCGTCGTAGATAGCCCAGTCGCCGGTGACCTCCTTGCCGTTGGCGGTCTGTAGCACACAGCGTCCACCGCTGAGCGAGGGCATTGTGAATAATGTCTCGGCCTTGGTGAAAGTCTTGATGTTGGTCGAACCCGAGTCGGTGATATATACCAATCGGTAGATGGTACCCGTCTGGTGGCTGAAGTTCACCAATCTGTACTCCACACCGGGCGTGAGGCTCGAGCGTCGGTCCTTGAACTGATTTGCAAGCGGAATCTCTAAATCGCATCCCGCATCGACATATAAGGCGTCGAAACCCTGCAAGCGACTGCTCGATAACATCTTGTACTCGGTGGTGTACTTTAGCCCAATCTCAAAACTCACACTCGCCTCTACCGTGGGCCTGTACTCCACGCCCGACGAGTCTATCTGCAACACGCCGTGGTTGTTGTAGCACCCATCGCCCTCGGTCGAATCCACAAAGTTGCCCAGCGACGAGGTGAGCACCAGCGGCGTCAGCCACACCCTGCCCGACTCGTCGGCCGTCGTCGTCGAGGCTGTTGTGCGTGTGGCCTTAAATCCCGAACTCTCTTCAAGTCGCCTAAGCGAACGACCCGACGAGGGGTAACGGCCGCTGAAGTAGAGTTTTTTCATCATCTCGCTCTCCATAAATTGTCCCTCTACCGTGTAGCCTGCACCCTTGAATATGGCCTGCAATAACTTTCTCACCGAGATGAAGGGGTAGTAGTCGGCCACCGTCATTACTCGCTGGGGTGGGTAGAGCGATGTCGTGTCGTGTGGGTTGCGATAGTCGTCGAAGAGCACCGGCAGAAACCTTACCCCCTGCTCGCCACTCCAACTCTGGACAATGGTCTCTGCGTTGAGCGTAGCCTCGAAACCTATGTCGGTCTGAGAGAGGCTCCTCGATGCTATGCTTTCAATCCAGTCGCCCGCACCGTCGCGTATGCGGATTTTGTAGTATCCCACAGCCTCATCAGCCTCGATGGCCAGCAGCGTAGCCACGCCCTTAAGGAGCGAAACGCCGTCAACGACAACCTCACCCTCGTGATACGTGGCGTTGAAGAGCTCGGCCGCAGCAGGGTCGGCAGCATAACCCATTATGCGGTCGTTGGTGGGCGATAACGGCAGGCGTAGTGTGAGCGTGCGACCTGTGCGCTGCTTGTCGACATCGGCCAGAGCCTTGGCGTCGAACGAGAAGGCTCGCTTGTCGGGCACAAACGAGGACTCGGTGTCGCACCTCTGTCCGTCGATTTTAATCTCTACCATAGCAGCACGCCCTCCTCTGCGGCACGAATGTCCACCTCCACTATGCCCATACCTTTGCTTGGCGAAATCAGCACTCGGTCGGTGGCGAGCAGTACGCTACGCACGTCGTGGCCCTCAATGAGCCATACCTTGGGCGAGTAGAGGATCTCGGCAATGGCCCTGATTTGTTGCTCGGGTTCGTATGCCGAGAGTAGCTTCAGCTCGTTGCGGGCTTCCACGCTGGCCGCTTCACGTCCCCAGATACTCTCCATATGGCGACGTGTCGACTCAATGAGCACCCCCTTGCGTAGCGGGAAGGTGTAGACCTCGGGCGAGAGCTGTGTATTGAGCCACGCCACACGTCGGGCGTTGCTGAGGTTGGGTTTGAGGTCATATTCGATTACCTCCATCGGTGTGCCATCCACCTTGAGCGTCACCCTCATAGCATCAACACCCTCTCTACCACGGGCCGTCACCGCCACGGCTCGCTGGCCGCCCGAGGGAGGGGTAATTGTCAACAGTTCGCTGCCACTGCCTATGAACTCCACGTCGAGGCTCACCACAATGTCGGGCCACGAGAAGTAGCAGACAATGTCGAACTCGTCGTGCGCCATCGTGCGATTCAGGTGCTGCGATGAGAGTAGCGTGAAGATTGCGTTGCGGTCAATTTTTGCGGCGATGAACTTTCTAGGCTCCGAGTCCACGCCATCGGCCTGCACTATCACACGAATGTTTGTCGAGGTATCGATTTCGCCACAACCCTCGATTGTCGTGGGCAGCGTAGGCCGTGCCACCGAGCGCAGGTAGGGTGCGATGTCCACCTCGCCCGAGGTTACGTTGTATAGTCGCTTTCGGCCAATCACCTCGCCGTTGGCGCAGTCGATAATCTTAATCTCCACGTCGCGTGGCGTTTCGCTCTCGGTCGTGAAGGCGTAGAGAAGGGGCTCCCGAAACGATGAGTATGCCTCGGGCAGTAATGTAAATTTCATAATGTAGGTTGTTTTTAGGTTAGAAGAATGTAATCACATCGGCCGTCGCCGTAGCTGTCACATCATCCAGTGCCGTTCGCGTGAGCGACTGATGTTTGATCGTCAGGTTTTCCACCGTCACCACAAAGTCGGCCTGCGATAGCGAGGTAAATGTGTCGAGCAACTGCTCTTCGAGTCGTGTGCCCACCTGCGTACGCTCCTCGGGCGAAAGCTTGGGGTTGGCGTCGATGGCGTGCAGCGTCACGGCATAGGTAATCTTTCCGTGCGTGCGACCCTCGATGGATTGAAACTTTGGCGGGTTGAGCCATAGCGCAGGGTAGGCCGTGGCGAGCTGCGGAATGTAGTGCTCATCGCCCGAGTAGAAGTGATAGCCGTTGGCCGTTGCCGAGCTCTCGATGGCTTTCAGTAGGTTGGTTCGGTTCATTTTTTTAGGGGTGTTAGGGGTCGGAAGCCGATTTTTTCGGCTTCTGGTGTTAATAAAATTGTTGATTGCAATGTAGCCCGTTGTTGATAATGCGCCGAGGCTACTGGCGCTCATCTCTGCTTTTTAAAGAGTTATGACGCAGTTTGGCCTATGTTGAAAAGTCAGCATTACATATGTAACCTCGCTGTTGATATGTTCATAACTCGCTATTCAGCCCGCCGTGCGGTGGCAGTGCAGAGGGAAGTTTGATAGCGTTGAGGACAGTGTATTTCATAAAACGATAAGTTCAGTAATTTAATTTATTGTTGCCTCGTGTCGCAAACTCGCCCAATCCTATAAAATGGCTTTATAAATATGCTGATTAGTGATTTGCGACACTGCAAATATAATACACGAAAAAGCGTTTGTCAAGTATTTTGACTATAAAAATTCAATTATTTATTAAATTATTTAACTCCCTCACCCCTAAAATCGTCTTATTCAGTCCGATAACCCCTCCTCGGTGAGAAAAGAAAATTTTACACCTAAATTCTCCATTTCTGCCACCCCGCAGTGAAAAGCCGCCAAAACAGGCCCTCAAATCCAATAAAATTATTAACTTTGCAGGTCATATCGCGCATTGTGCGCGTGCGCTTATGCGTCGCAGGCACGCCTCACACGCGTGAGCGCGAGAAATTCGGCTCTGCCTCCAGCCCCGGCAAGGGATGGATGAGCCCCAAACCGAAAAGTGAAAAATGCTCGAAAAGTTAGCTAAACAGACCGCCATCTACGGCATCAGCACCATCGTCGTGCGACTGCTCAGTTACCTGCTCACACCGCTCTACACGCGTGTGTTTGGTCAGGTGGCCTACGGCATCGTGACCGACGTCTATGCGCTTATCCCCTTTGCGCTGGTGTTGTTGTCGATGGGTATGGAGTCGAGCTACTTCCGCTTTGCCGCCAAGGCCGAAGCCGAGGGTGGGGCAGAGGAGGATGTGCGCCGCAAGAAACGCCACCTCTTTGCAACCACTTGGGGCGCTACGCTTGTAGCCTCGTTGCTCTTCTTCGTTGTGGTTGTATTGTTCCGCTCAACGATTGCCCGCTGGATGGGCGATGCCTACGTTGGCAACGAGCTCTATGTGGTGCTGGTCGCCTCGATTATCCTCTTCGATGTGGCTACGATGATTCCTTTCTCGCGTCTGCGTGAGCAGGGTAGAGCCCTTAAGTTTGTTATGCTCAAGGCGTGCAACGTGGTTATCAACGTCTCGCTTGCTGTGGTGTTTCAGGCTACGGGATTGTTCGAGTCGGAGTTTGGCGTGGGATGGGTCTTTGTTACCAACCTTGTAGCCAGCGTGGCTACGTTCCTGCTCATTCTGCCCACCACCGAGCGCACCATTCCCCGCATCGATGGCCGCCAGTTGCGCCTTATACTTGCCTACTCGTTACCCCTGTTGGTGGGTGGCATTGCAGGCACTGCCAACGAGTTTATCGACCGCCAGATGATCAAATACCTCTTGCCCGAGGATATATCTATGGCACAGCTCGGCATCTATGGCGCCATCACTAAGATTGCCGTGGTGATGACACTCTTCACTCAGATGTACCGTCTTGCGGCCGAGCCCTTCTTCCTATCGAACTTCTCGAAGGAGGAGTTTGTGGAGTCCAACGCCGCTGCGCTGAAGTACTATATGATGGCCTCGATGATGATTTTCCTCGGCATAGCCCTCTTCCGCGATGTGTTTGCGCTGATTGTGGGCCGCGACTTCCGCGAGGGCATCTTCATCCTGCCCGTCATTCTGGGTGCCAATGTGCTGGCAGGTGTGTGGCTCAACCTCTCGTTCTGGTATAAGCGCGAGGAGAAGACCCGCTTCGCCATCTATGTAACCTTCGTTGGTCTGGCCGTTACGGTCGTAGCCAACGTCGTGATGCTCCCCCGCTGGGGATACTATGGTGCCGCGTGGGCCCGTTTTGTTGCCGAGGCCGCTATGGTGGTGGTGAGCTACTACCTCAATCGCCGCTACTTCCCCACACCCTACGACGTGCGTCGCATCGTGGAGTATGTCGTGCTTGGCGTTGCGCTCTTCTTTGCGAGCGAGGCACTGTTGCCCTATGTGGGTCAGCTGATGGGTTATGTGGCCAATGTCGTAATCTTCGCCCTGTTTGTGGCCTATGCCGTGTGGCGTGAGAAGATCGATTTGCGTGCGATGCTCAGATCGGTATTACGTAGAAAATAATTAAAACAGAGATAACTATGAAAGTAAAAATCGTAAATAATTCGCGTTTCGCGCTTCCCGAGTACCAGACCCCTCTGTCGGCTGGCTTGGATATCCGTGCTAACCTCGACGAGAGTGTTACGCTCCGCCCTCTGGAGCGAGCAATGATTCCTACAGGTCTGTTTGTCGAACTGCCCGAGGGCTACGAGATGCAGATTCGTCCCCGTAGTGGCTTGGCGGCTAAGCACGGCATCACCGTGCTGAACTCTCCTGGCACCATCGACGCCGACTACCGTGGCGAGATTAAGGTTATTTTGGTAAATCTGAGCAACGAGCCCTTCACCATCGAGGCTGGCGAGCGCATCGCACAGATGATTGTTGCCCGCTACGAGCAGATTGAGTGGCAACTCACCGACGAGCTCTCTTCAACCGAGCGTGGCGCTGGTGGCTTCGGCTCTACGGGTAAGTAAATTCAAAATTCAGGATTCAAAATGAAAAAGATAATTTTTGGACTTGTAGCGGTTGTCGCTATGGTTGCTTGTGGCTCACAGCCCGAGCCCACGAAGCCCCGCCGCGTGGAGATGCGAACCACGATGGGTGACATCGTCCTCGAGCTTAGCGACCTGACGCCCATCCACCGCGATAACTTTTTGCAGCTTGTCGAGGAGCACTACTTCGACTCTTTATTGTTTCACCGCGTTATCGAGAACTTTATGATTCAGGGCGGTGATCCCCGCACCCGCACAATCAGCGGCAGTGAGTTCTTCGCCGATGGCGAGGAGACGGGCGACCCCCGCTATTGGGAGGATATACCTGCAGAGATCATCTTCCCCCAGCTCTACCACAAGCGTGGCGTGCTGGCTGCCGCACGCGAGGGCGATGATGTAAACCCCGAGCGCCGCTCTTCACGCACACAGTTCTACATCGTTTGGGGTCGTACCTTCGACGATAAGACACTCGATGCCCAGCAGCAGCGTATCACCCGCTCTACGGCCGGCAAGGTCGTCCTTCCCGACTCTATCCGCGAGGTGTATAAGACTGTGGGTGGCACACCCCACCTCGATGGTTCGTATACTGTCTTTGGTCACGTAGTAAGTGGTCTGGATGTGGTCGATAAGATTCAGCTTTCGGCTACCGACTCACTCGACCGCCCCATTGATGATGTGCGAATCCTGAGCGTTAGAGAGGTGAAATAATATTGAGAAACACTTTCCGCAAAACCTTTGGTCCTGCACCCTCGGAGCGTTAGCGACCAAAGCCCCTGCCTGAGGCGGGGGTTGGGGGTGGGTAAGATTTGCAAATGCGGCCTATGGCCGCAAGGTATGCCGTCAGAGGCTGATAAACAGAATTACTAATATAAAGACTTCGATTAGAGGTATTAACTAATGAAATTTGCCGACATCATAGGCCAACAGGAACTCAAGCGCCACCTTGCCCAGAGCATCGACCGTGGCCGTATCAGCCACGCCCAGCTCTTCACTGGCGTAGCTGGCACGGGCGCTTTGCCTCTGGCCATTGCCTATGCCCAGTATCTGAACTGCCCCAACCGTACGAATGGCGACTCGTGTGGCGTGTGCCCCAGCTGTCAGCAGACAGCCGCGTTGGCTCACCCCGACCTGCACTTTGTCTTCCCCGTCAACAAGCAGGGCAAGAAGTCGGGTGAGGTTGTACTCAGTGCCGAGTTTATGCCGCAGTGGCGCGAGATAGTGGCACAGACGGGCGGTTACTTCACCCCTCAGCAGTGGTACGATATGCTCGATTTGGGCAAGACTCTGCGAGGTATTATTTCGGCTAAGGAGGCCGACGAGATTATCCGTCGCCTATCGTTCAAGTCGTTCGAGTCGGAGTATAAGATTATGCTCATCTGGTTGCCCGAAACGATGAACGACGAGGCTGCCAACAAGATATTGAAAATCCTCGAGGAGCCGTGGGAGAAGACCATCTTTTTGATGGTCAGCGAGCGAGCCGATTTGCTCCTGCCCACCGTCATCTCGCGTACGCAGGAGGTTGCCGTGCCACGCCTTACCGTCGAGGATTTGATGCCTATGGTCGAGGGCGACGAGCAGCAGCGCCGCAACATAGCACGCTTGGCTGCGGGCGACTTGATTGAGATGCGCCGCCTCTCGGGTGGCGACGAGGATGCCGTGCGTAAGGAGAGCTTCGACCTATTCTGCCGCCTTATGCGCCTCTCGTATAACGATAAGCACCTCGAGCTCATCGACTGGGCCGACGAGGTGGCCCTGCTTACCCGCGAGCAGCAGCGCTCGATGCTCCGCCACGCGGCGCGCCTTTTGCGCGAGAGCTATATGCTCCACGCGGGCCTTGGCTCGATAAGCTATCTGTGGGGCGAGGAGGCAGCCTTCTGCAATAAGTTTGCCCCCTTTATCGGCAACCAGAATATAGAGTTCCTGATCGGTGAGATCGAGCAGGCTATGCGTCAGGTGAGCCAGAACGGCAACCCCCGCATTATCTTCACCCACTTCGCTCTCTCGGTCAGCAAACAGATTAACCGCCTGAAGTGATGCGAGTAGTCCTGCTTACAGGTAGCAATGCTCCCTCGCGTGAGACCATCCTGGAACTCGCAGCAGAGCTTTTGGAGCAGAGCGTGGGACCTATCCTCAGCCGCTCACGCATCTATGCCTCTCAGGCCTGGGGTTTCTCTTCCGATGAGCCCTTTGCCAACCAGGCGCTGGTGCTTGATACCGAGCTCTCGCCCCTTGAAGTGCTCGATGCGGCACTTGCCGTAGAGCAGCAGGTGGGTCGCAACAGAGCGCAGGAGCAGGAGCAGAAACAGATTACGGGCGAGCGCTACGCCTCGCGAGTGGTCGATGTCGATGTTATGTTTTGCGACGACGAGATCATCTCAACCCCTCGCCTGAAGGTGCCGCACCCTCTCTTGCACGAGCGCGAGTTCGCCCTCGAGCCGCTATGCGAAATTATGGGCCACTACCGCCACCCTGTGTTGCGTCGTAGCCTACGAGATATTTACCAAGAGTTGAAAGAGAAACAGAGTACGGATAACGTATGAAAAAGAATTTTTTGAAACATATAGCATTGTTCATCTTTGGAGGCCTGCTCTTGCACGGTTGCTTCAAGGATGTTGTCACCTACACCGACTACAACATTGCCGTCTACGACCAGAGCGCGTCCGATGGCCAGATCACACCCTCGCTCGAGGTTGAGACCTACGCCTACTATGTCGATACCACCGAGTGGTGTATCCGCTCCTACGACGACGCTGTCGCTCGCCGCATCACCAACAAGACCACCGGCACTGTGCTCACCGAGCCCGATGTGCTTGGCACGTTCGATGCCTCACTTGCATACCCCGCCTCGGTGCGTCTGGAGCAGCCCGTATCGATGCTCGTTGTGGTAAATCCCACTCTGCGCCTCTACGCCTACCGCAAGTATGAGCTTCCCGTCAACCTCGCTTCGGTCGACACCAAACTCTATATGGCCTCGTGGCGTGCGTCGCACCCCTCGTCGGGATGGCGCGTGGTGAACGATTTCTATACCATCGAGGATGATAACTAAATTTTGATTAAACGATGAAGATGATACATAAATCCCCTGCCCGCCACTTAACGCGCCTTGCGTCGGCAGCCGTGCTGCTGCTCTTTGGTGGCGCTTTCCTCTCGCGTTGCGCCTCTATCGGCTCACCCACAGGAGGCCCTCGTGACTCACTCGCTCCCCGCGTGGTCACTGTCACCCCTATGCTCAATGCCACTAACTTTGCCGACGAACGCATCTATATGGCCTTCGACGAGTATGTCCAGCTCAAGGATCAGCAGAAGGAGCTCTACACCTCGCCTGCTATGAAGAAGAAGCCCACCGTTGCCGTGCGTGGCCGAGGCATACAGATAGACCTTGAGCCCGACTCGCTCGAGCCCAACACTACCTATGCCATCGAGTTTGGTGCGTCGGTGGCCGACAACAACGAGGGTAACCCTCTGCACGGCCTGCGCTATGTCTTCTCTACGGGTTCCATCATCGACTCGCTCTATATGTCGGGCTACACCGAGGATAGCCAGACCTCCGATTCACTCGGTCGCACCTTTGTCTGCTTCTTCGAGGCCGACTCTGTTCCCGAGCCCAAGGAGTACGACTCTACGATGTTCAACTACAAGCCCTCGAAGATTGCCCGCTCGCAGCGCAATGGTATCTTCATTGCTCAGAACCTCAAGCCTGTGCCCTATCGTGTCTATGCCTATTGGGATAAGAACGATAACCAGTCCTACGAGCCTTCGGTCGATAAGATTGGCTTCCTCGATGGTACCTACAACCCCAAGGATATGCCCCAGTTTGCTATCTGGTACGACTCCGTGCGCCGTTACCCCTCGGCCGACCCGCAGATCTACCTGCGTATGTTCACCGATGTGAGCTTCCGCCGTCAGACTCTGCGCGACAAGATGCGTCCCGAGCAGCACAAGATTATCCTTGCCTTTGGTGCCGACCACCCCGAGATTAGCTCTCTGGAGTTGGAGGGTATCCCTTCTGATAAAATCATCTACGAATATCTCAAGCCCACGCGCGACTCTATTGCTCTGTGGCTCAATGTCGAGTCGGAGCAGTTGCCCGACACCATTCGTGGTAGCGTATCCTACCTCAAGCACGACTCAGTGCGTGTTCTGCGTCCCGAGACCGAGGCGTTGCGTCTTGCGTGGCGTAGGGTAGAGACTCGCGAGCAGGAGCGTGAGCGCGAGCGTCAGGAGCGTCAGCGTGCCCGTGCCGAGTCCGATGGCAAGCAGGCTGCAGAGCTTCATCGTGCCTCTACCTTCAAGCTTACATTGCCCACCGACCGCACCGAGATTAACCCCGAGAACAACCTGCAGTTTGAGTTCCCCACTCCCCTCACACGCTTCGACTCTACGGCCTTTGAACTTATCTCGTGGAGCGATAAGCGCGACACCGTGCGTGAGCGCATCACTTTCCGCCCCGACAGCCTGTCGCCCCGCAAGTGGACTATGCAGTCGCGTTGGCTTGCCGAGCGCAGCTACCGCCTCTACATCCCAACCGATGCGCTGGCCGACATTGCCGGCGAGGGTAACGACTCACTAACCTTTAACTTCACTGTTTCCGACATTGCCAAGTTCGCCACCCTGCGCCTGAACATCATTCCGCGCGAGGAGAACTCCGAGTATATCATCCAGCTGCTCAACTCATCGAACAACGTGCAGCGTGAATTCAAGCACCTGCGTGGCGGTGAGCATACCATCAACTATGTGCCCACAGGCGAGATGCGAGTGCGTATTATCGAGGATGCCAACTGTAATGGCAGCTGGGATTCGGGCAATCTGGTGGAGCGTCGCCAGAGCGAGCGTGCCGAGCTCTACAAGAACGAGCAGGACGAGGAGCTCTTCACGATGAAGGCAGGTTGGGAGTTTGAATTTACACTCGATATGAATACTCTGTTCTCCGACGTCACTATGGAGCAACTCATCGAGCGCCTCAATTATCGTGAGCAGGTACGCCTGCAGAAGGAGGCCGAGGAGAAACGCAAGCAGGCGGGCGAGCACTCCGACCATAACCACAGCCACAACTCCACCGGCTCCAACTCCCTCTCGGGAATGACGGGCGGCACACAGCAGCGCTCTTCGTCGCTTGGTGGCTTCTAATGTAAATATGTGAAGATGAAAAAGATAGTACTAAAAACCCTTTTCTTGGCACTCGCCATCGGCTTTGCCTCGTCGGCCTCGGCCCAGCACACCTTTGGCGTGTCGGGCGGTATGGGTGCTGCTACGGCTCGCTTTTATCCCCAGCAGGAGATGAAGATGCTTATGGGTGGCACCAACTTCGGTCTTTCGTGGCGTTACTACTCGCTGCCACGATTTGTCGGAGCCGTAGGTATCGACCTCGAGTATATGCAGCGTGGCTTCTCGTATGGCTACTCCTATTCGCTCTCTACATCGCCCAAGGGCGAGGAGATTCGCGACTACTCCTACTACACTCGCCGACTGAACTCAATTATGCTGCCCATCATCTGGCAGCCTCACGTCTATTTGGCCAAGAACCACCTACGACTCTATCTGGAGGCGGCGCTGACCTTCTCCTATAATTTCGGAGGCGACTATGAGTACGACGACACGGGCGTTAAGGACTCCTACAATTGGCGTCTGGAGCGCGACAACCGTTGGAACTACGGCCTTGCAGGCGGCGGAGGCTTTGCGTTGCTTTTTGGTCGCTATGAGTTGGGTGTGCGTGCCCGCTACTACTTCGGCTATGCCGATCTGATGCGTAATATGAACAAATACTACGACAACGCTACCGATGGTCTGGAAAACCCCTTCAACCAGACTCCTATGCGTTCGCCCATCGATAACATCAACTTGAGCATTACGCTGGCCTACCGCTTCAACAAAGAGGGCTTCCAGGAGTGGTTCCACAAACCTGCCAAGCGCGACCGCTCCGATAAGGAGTTCCGCTTCCAGCAGTCGACCTCAGCGCCGAGTGTGCCAAGCCGTTAAATGAGAAATAAAACAAGAACATAGAATATGGAACAACAACAGACTACACGTCAGCAGAAGATCGCGCGTCAGATTCAGCGCGACATCGCCGAGATTCTCCAGAAGGAGTGTCGCGGCTTGGGTAATGGTGCAATGGTTACGGTGACCACCGTGCGTGTATCGCCCGACTTCGCCTATGCCAAGGTATACTTCAGCATCTTCCCCTTCGAGCGTAATGCCGCCGTTATGGAGGAGCTCGAGAAGAACAACTGGTTTATCCGTCGTGAGTTGGGCAAGCGCATCCGCAACCAGCTCAAGATTGTGCCCGAGTTGCAGTTCTTCCTCGACGATTCGCTCGAGTATATCGAGAATATCGACTCGCTGTTGAAAGAGTAAACTAGCCGAGTGTGAAACTAAACCTTAAATATCTCTTTGCCGCCCGCTATGTGCGTTCGCCGAAGTCCCATTCGGTCATCAACATCATCTCGGGCGTGAGCATTGTGGCTATGGCTGTACCCGTTGCAGCCATCATCCTGCTGTTGTCGATATTTAACGGTTTGGAGACAATGACGCGCGAGCTCTACCAGAGCATCGATGCCGATTTGGTCATCACCCCTAACGCAGGTATTACTTTCCCCATTGAGGAGCTCGACTCAGCCGCGATTAGCTCTGTGGCGGGCATTGAGAATCTTGCCTATGTGCTCGAGCAGAGCGCTTTGGCCGAGATTGGTGACAACCGCACCATCGTCAGCGTGAAGGGTGTCGACCAGGCCTACACCTCTGTAGTGCCACTTGCCGACAACCTTATGCTGGGCGAGTTCACCACTCACGCCGACTCCATCGACTATGTCGTGGCAGCCTTTGGCGTGTTGCAGGACCTCTCCTCGCTTCGTGCTACCACCGTGGGCACAACGCTCAATCTATACGCCATCAACCGTGCCCGTATTTCCACCCTCATTCCCGTGGGTGGCTATACCCGACGTACACTCCCCATAGCGGGCATCTACTCCATCGACGAGGAGAACCGCTCTATGGTCATCACCTCGCTACAGGCAGCGCAGAGCCTCTTCAACTACCCTGGGCGAGCCTCTTCCGTCGAGGTCAAGATTCTTGAGGGTGAGAGTGCCGATGCCATAGCCGAGCGATTGCAGCAGGCTGTGGGCGAAGGGTTCGAGGTACGCACGCGCGAGCAGAGCAACTCTATCTACCGCCTTATGGCGCTCGAAAAGTGGGGTGTATTCTTCATCGCTGTGCTGGTTATGGTCGTAGCCTCGCTCTCGATTGTGGGCACGTTGGTTATGGTTGTCATCGATAAGCGCGACGACATTCATACTCTGCGTACGCTGGGTGCCCGTGCCGACCTTGTGCGTGGCATCTTTATTGCCGAGGGCCGCCTGATGGCCATCATCAGCCTTGTCATCGGTCTGCTGCTGGGCGTAGGCCTTGCCCTGTTGCAGCAGTGCTTCGGCTTTGTGGGTATCGACGCCGAGACCCTTATGGTCAACGCCTACCCCGTCGAGGTGCACCTCACCGATATCCTGCTCACCATCGTGGCCTATGCCGTGGTATCGTATTTAGTTGTAAATCTTACCGTTCGCGCCCTGCTGCGCGAGAATAACAAAGAATAATGAAACGTATACTTTCCGCCCTGCTGCTCTCAAGTGCGCTGCTTATGCTGGCGTGTAACAAACCCAAGGAGGTCCCCGACAAGATACTTGGCGCAATCTTCCACGACGCTATGCTTGTCAATGCCTACCTTGCCTATAACCCAGGTTTTTCGATCGATTCGCTCAACATTTACGAGCCTATCTTTGCCCGCTATGGCTACACTACCGAGGATGTGCAATACACCATCAACAGCTTCTCGCGTCGTAAGAGTATCCGCCTGAGCGATGTTGCCGAGTATATGATTGGGCTTCTTGATGAGGAGTCGCAATCGTTGCGCGAGCGTGTGGCACGTCAGGATACCATCGACAATGTGGCCTCACGCCGCTTCAGCAGGGTTATCTACTCCGATAAGGATGTTGTCATCGACCGTGATGCCGACTCCTCTCGTCTGCGCATAGTGGTTCCTACCATTGAGCCGGGTTTATATAAAGTCAGGGGCTCCTATACTCTCGACTCGCTCGACCGCGAGCCTAACCGCCGTATGCGTGTTTATTTCGAGCATGAGGATGAGAGCCAGAAGGAGTTGCTCAACGGAACGCTGCAACGTCGCAAGGCGGCCACCTTCAATCAGGAGTACTTATTACCCCTTGATGACAGCATCACCACCAGCTTTGTGGTCGATATGTTCCATTATAGCCGCGAGCCCAAGCGCCGCAAGATGCCCCGTATGGTTATCCATAATGTCGAGATTACACACACGCCTCTCACCGAGCGAAGTGTTGATATGCTCTTCAACGAGCAGTCGCATATGCGTATCTTCTCCGATTCACTCATCCGTGCCATCGAGTCACAAGCCAATAAGTAGCCTATGCGCCGTATAGCCTCACACTACCTCATCGACCGTGGTCGCATAACGCCACGTCCCCTCATCTCGGTTGACGATGCGGGACGTGTGGTGAGTGTCGAGCAGTGGCAGCAACTCGACAATAGCCCCTACACCGAGTTCTACTCGGGCGCCATCTCGGCAGGCTTTGTCAATGCCCATTGCCATATCGAACTCTCCTATCTGCGTGGCGCCATCGAGCCGGGTACAGGCTTTGCGGGCTTTGCACGAGCCATCGGACAGGTGCGAGGAGGCTTCTCAGCCGAGGAGCGCGATTGTGCCCTGCGCGCAGCCGATGCCACTATGTGGGCCGAGGGTGTGCAGGCCGTGGGCGATGTGGTCAATGGCGAAAGCTCCTACCCGATGAAGAGCCAAAGTCCCATCCGCTACCACTCCTTTGCCGAACTATTCGGACTATTATCCTCTGTCGAGGCCATAGCGCCTCTACTCGAGCATCCCGCCACCTCGCCTACACCTCACTCCACCTACTCGTTGCAGCAGGAGGCTTTCGAGGCGGTAGCCGCTATGGCGGGCAATAACCCTCTTTCGATTCACTTTATGGAGTCGCCCGACGAGCGTGCGCTATATTCCCACGCAGGCTCGTTGTGGTCGTGGTACGAGCGTATGGGCTGGCAGTGCGACTTCCTGCACTATGGCTCTCCCGCCCAGCGTCTGTGCTCTTCGCTTGACGCCTCACAGCGCCTTATCCTGGTGCATAACTGTTGCATCGACGAGGAGGATGTCACTGCCCTTGAGTCCCATTTTAGTCACCCCGTGGCGTGGGTATTGTGCCCCCGCTCCAACGATTATATATCGGGCCTGCGCCCCGCCTTCGAGCTGTTGCGTCGCCGCAATGCTCTTATCTGCTTAGGTACCGACTCCCTCGCCTCGAACACCTCGCTATCTATGCTCGAGGAGATAAGGGCCCTGCCCGATGTGCCCATTGCCGAGCGCTTCGAGTGGGCTACGCTGGGCGGAGCAAGAGCCTTGGGTATGGAGGATGAGCTGGGCTCTATTGAGGTCGGCAAATGCCCGGGACTCGTTCACATCGAGGGCTTCTCGCAGGAGGGACTTTCGGCATCGGCTACGGCACGAAGAATTATTTAGACTTATGAAGAGACTACTCATATTATTCACCCTGCTTGCGCTTCTTGGCGCCTGCAACTCACATACGGAGCTTACTACGGACCCTCTGCCCACCATCTCGCTTGGCGAGGCAGGCGGCTACTATACCCTCAAGGTGGGCCAGTCTCTCACCCTTGCACCCACTACGACCTATGGCCAGAGCTACCAGTGGATTCAGGATGGCGTAACCCTCGCCACCACACCCTCCTATACCTTCACGGCAACGAAAGAGGGCACCTTCTATCTCACCTTCCGTGTGACCAATCCGACGGGTAGCAGCGAGGAGGATATCCGCATAGATGTCGAGGCTCTGCAACTACCACTTATCTCGTTTGCAACCAACGACGAGGGTGTGCTGACCATCCCCGTGGGCGAGTATACCATCGTGCCCAATGTGCTCAACGGTGGTGCTGAGGCTCAATATGAGTGGTCGCTCGATGGCGTGCCCGTTTCTACCTCACCCACCTGCACGCTTATTAACCACTCCGCAGGCGAGCATAGCCTCTCGCTCTGCGTTACAAATGCCGATGGCTCTACAACCAAGCAAGTTACACTTCGTGTGATGGAACACCTTGCTGGCGAGATACTTATGCCATCATATTTCGCCACTCCGCTCGGCCGCACCCTCTACCTCGACGCTGCGCTCTGCAACTTCGCTTCGCCCTCATATAGCTGGCGTGTGGGTGGGGTAGAGTCTACCGATGCCATCTTCGCCTTTACCCCTACAAGCGTGGGAACATATAACATAACACTCACCGTTGCCGACCCCGACGGCTATTCGCTCACTCGCGAGGTGGAGGTCGAGGTAACCCCCGCCGAGGGCACCTACCGTCGCGCTGTAGGCGAGTCGAGCAAGGCAACCAGCAACAAGGTCTATGAGTATCGTCCTGCCGCAGGTCAGTTTATCAACGAGCCGCAGTCGGGCTTTGCCGGCGAGCAGAGTGCTGCGTCGGCTACGACCTATGCCGAGGGCCGACTCTCTCAGGGTAAATACCTCTCGCTAGGAGCGTGGGGTGGCTATGTTGTTGTGGGCTTCGACCATAGCATAGCAAGTGGCGAGGAGTACGATTTCAGCATTACGGGTAATATGTACGAAGGCTCGTCAGAGGCGGGTATCGTGTGGGTTATGCAGGACTCCAACGGCAATGGTCTGCCCGACGATGTGTGGTACGAACTGCGTGGCTCGGAGTGGGGCAAGTCCACCTACCAGCGAGGCTACGCCATCACCTATTACCGCCCCGAGTACGATAATATGAATGTGCAGTGGATGGATAATCGTGGCAAGAGTGGCTTCATAAGCCGTAACTCTACCCATACCCAGCCCTCATACTACCCTGCGTGGGAGGGACCGTCTCTTACGCTCTACGGCTCACTGCTTGAGCCCAATACCGTAGTCGATGCCACCACGGGCAATCAGGTTAATAATGCCTACGAGTGGGGCTATGCCGATAATCAGGGCACCGATAGCGACTCTTCCGCCGCCACCAGTGCGAAGACCTATTTCAAGATATCGTCGGCCGTAGCGGCCGATGGCTCTGCCGTAGGCCTGCAGTATATCGACTTTATAAAGGTGCAGTCGGCTATCAATTTTGTGGCGGGCGCCCTGGGCGAGATTTCGACCGAGGTACTTGCCTTTGAGGATGAAAATATGTAAGAAGCTGTTTAATTTGGCGACCAAATTTAAATAGCATCTAAAACAAAATAGATTAGATTATGGAATTCAAACAGATTATCTCGCGTCGTCGTTCGACACGCAAGTTCCTCTCAACACCCGTCGAGCGAGAGAAGTTACAGCGCATCATCGATGCCGCTTTGGTGGCTCCCACATCGCGTAATACGCGTTCTACACGTTTCTATGTAGTTGAGGATAGCGCCTTGCTCGAGCGAATGTCGCATATGCGCGACTACGGCTCAGCCTTTATGAAGGATGCCACAGCCGCCATCGTCGTGGCAGGCGACAAGCAGGCAACTGACCTGTGGATTGACAACTGCGCCATTGCCGCCACCACCATCCAGCTCGCCGTTGTCGACGAGGGTTTGGCTTCGTGCTGGGTACACGTCAACGATCGTCCCTGCCTCAAGGATGAGCCCGAGGGTGCAAAGGCCGACGACTACCTTCGTTCGCTTCTCGGTATTCCCGCCCACTATGGCATTCTCTGCGCCGTGGCGCTCGGCTACTCCGATTTCGAGCCCAAGCCCCTGCCTCCATACGAAGGCGAGGAGCGTGTACACTGGCTATAAAAAAAGTCTAACAAGGCTCTTGTTATACAAATTTATGGTACAAGAAAAAGGCTGATAACTCTCTGTTATCAGCCTATCTTTTATCGTATAATCACCGCCCATTTCGGTGGCATCTTGCTGCCTATGGGTAGGGTTATTCGCAATATGTGTTGCGTGGTTATTCCCTTGCCATCCTTTTGTGCCGCCACCCATCGTGGAGCCTGTTCAATTGCCGAGCGTATGCGTTTGAGCAGTCGCCTATCCGATGACTCCAGCAGCTCCTTCTCGCTGACCACTCCGTCGGGTCCCACCTCCAGCTTCATCACCACCTGTGCTATGGGGTCCATCTCACTCCACTTTATCTGGCGTGCTATGTAGGCGCTGAAGTTTGTCTCCTCGCCATCCACCTCAAAGCGTGCCTCGGTGTCGTAGCGCAGAGTGATTACTATCACTCCATTTGCCGCATCCTGACCATACTTCTCGATTGTCGCCTCGTCGGCTGGTAGCAGTTCGTTTGACACAATATCCTCGGGGTCGATGGCTCGCACCTCTTCCTCGCTCTTGCGTTCACCATTTACGATGTACATCGGCAGACGATGAGTAAAAACCTGTGCCACCGCACTCATCGTGGGGCACAATGCGAGAAACATCGCATACAGAAGGATGATTATGTTAAATTTTTTCGTCATAATGTAAATTTATACTCCACGCAAATAACGTGTGCGCACAACTTCTCGAGCGCCCACTTCTGCACATCGCCCGTGGTTTTGTCGTATCCCATCTTGTACGAGCGGTTCAGGTTTACCATATAGTGCAGGTCCATCTTGTGCTTGTCGTTTAGTTTAAGCTCGCTACCCACAACCAATCTTATGCGGTTGATGTAGTTGTCGCGCTCCAAATCCTCGGTCATAAAGTTGCTCACCACCTTGGGAGCGTTGAGTGTGGTGTAGAGCTCAGCGTAGGCATAGGGCTTCCAGCGAGTGGGGGTGTTGTATGCCACCTTAAATCGAGTGCGAAGTGTTGTGAATGGGTCGGGCGTCTCATACTCGTTGGTCTCATAGCCGCGCTCCACCAGTCTTATGCGCTCGCGTAGCGAAAGGTCGAAACGGCCCACCTTCAGCTTACCCGTCACGTTGAAGTTTATGCGGTGCTTGATGCGCCAGTCGCCTGCGCCCTTCTTCTCGTTCACGAAGGCGTACTCGCCACCTACCTCCAGCCATTTCCACGGCTCGTAGTCCAGCGTGATGCTCGATAGTATCTTGTCGATGGTGCCGAACGAATCCTTGGTACGCAACTGCTCGCCCCACTGTATGCTCCACTTATCGCCAAGCGGAATCTCGATGGCCGCCTTAAATCGTGCCTGCAGGTCGCTCGACGACGACTCGGCAAGTGTTGGTATCTGTGCCTGTGCTACGGTGCAGTGGGCTACCAGTGCAGTGAGTGTAAGTAGTAAAAATCTCTTCATAGTAATGTCATTTTGTATTTCGCTAAATACAAAAATAACACTTTTTTTCATACTAACGAATTTGGGCTATCTTTTTGTATTTCGCCACAAAGAAAAAAGAGTGCCAGCACTAAAGCTGGCACTCTTTCACTCTATATATAAAAGGTATTACTTGCTCACGATGTCGAGCTCGCTCATAATATGCTTGCAGCCTGCAAACTTGTCAATCACGAACAACACGTAGCGTACGTCTACTGCGATACAACGCTGTAGTGCGGGCTCAAATGCCACGTCACCCGACATAGCCTCCCAGTTGCCGTCGAACGCAAGACCAATCAAGCGGCCCTTGCCATCGATAACGGGTGAACCTGAGTTACCGCCGGTGATGTCGAGGTTTGCCAGGAATCCAACGTGCAGACGGCCATCCTTGTCGGCATAGCGACCGTAGTCCTTCTTGCTGTGCAACTCCTTGAGTTTCTCCTCTACGGTGAACTCCAACGGGTTCGACTTATCCTCCTTGGCGATTACACCCTCCAGTGTTGTGAAGTAGTTGTAGGTCACAGCATCCGAGGGGTTGTAGGGCAATACCTGACCATATGTCAAGCGGATTGTGAAGTTGGCATCAGAATACCAAGCCTTCTCGGGCTCCATCTTCATACGACCATCCACGTAGAGGCGGTGTGCCTCGTTGTAGCGGGGGCTGAGTGCCTGATACTCGGGAACCAGTGAGTTGTAGCTCTTGATTACCGACTGCGCCAATACGTATGCTGGATCCTGAGTGCGGGCCTCCTCGCTCAGGTTCTTAGCCTTCTCAAGTGAGTAGAATGCCGAGTTGTTGTAGAGCCAGTCAACATACTGGTCGATGTTACCGCCAAACTGAGTGTCGATAACCTCTGCGTAGATCGAGGGCAGATACTTGGGATCCATATTCTCCTTGGCGATGGCGAACATACGCTTTGCTACCTTGCGGTCGAGCTCTACCTCATAATCCTTGTAGAACGCATCCAGACGAGCCGTAGCGGTGCGAGCAGCGGTGATAATCTCAACGCCACGCAGGAATGCCTCCTGCAGGTACTGCATCGAGCCCTCGATGGGAGTGATGGCAGCGATAGTCTTCTCCATATTGGGCAATGCGTCGATGTAACGCTCCTCGGGCAGAATGTTCTTGTCGGCCCACTGCTGGAACTTACGCTCCTCAGCCTGCTTCTGTGCCTTTACGCCGAGCTTCTGGATGCCGTTAGACATACCGATTGAGTTTTTCCAGTAGTTCGATGAGCTTGCATACTTCGATGCATACTTGATGCGTACTGCATCGCTTGCCTCCATAGCCTCCCACAGAATTGCCTGACGCTCGCCACGGATGAAGATTCGCTGAGGGTTGTCCACCTCGAGCATCTGGTCGATCTCGTACGATGTCATATAACGTGTTGTTGAGCCGGGGAAGCCCATAACCATTGCAAAGTCGTTCTCCTTGTAGCCGGCAATCGAGATCTCGAGGTGACGCTTGGGCTTGTAGGGTACGTTCTCCTTTGAGTATGCTGCGGGCTTGTTATCCTTCGATGCATATACACGGAAGATAGAGAAATCGCCAGTGTGGCGAGGCCACATCCAGTTGTCGGTGTCACCACCAAACTTACCGATTGATGAGGGAGGAGTACCTACCAGACGGATGTCGGTGAAGGTCTCATAAACAAATGCAAAGTACTGATTGCCACCGAAGAAGGCTACAACCTGCGCCTGCTGACCCTCGGGCAGACCCTCGTTCATCTTCTTTACCAATGCGTCGGTGTTCTCTGCTACGATCTTCGAACGCTCCTCCTCGCCAGCGATTGAGGGTACGTTACCCAAGATGGTTGCAGTAACATCCTCGATCGATACAACGAAGCGAACTGAAAGACCCGGTACGGGCAACTCCTCGCCGTGTGACGATGCCCAGAAGCCATACTTCAGGTAGTCGTGCTCGACTGACGACAGCGCCTGAATAGAGCTGTAGCCGCAGTGGTGGTTGGTGAAGATAAGACCCTTCTCCGATACAATCTCGCCGGTACAGCCGCCACCGAAGATTACGATAGCGTCCTTGAGCGACGACTTGTTCACCGAATAGATATCCTCGGCTGAGAGCTTCAAGCCCTTGGACTTCATATCCTTGATGTTCATTTTCTGAAGGTAGGGCAGAAGCCACATACCCTCATCGGCCATTGCAGTGAACGAAAGCACCGCAGCCGTAAGTGTTAAAAAGAGTTTTTTCATATTATTATACATTATATTATATATTCTTTTCGGATGTAAAGATAGTGAGCCGAATCGAAATATCAAAATTCCCCCATTTTTTACCCATTTTTTCTACTCCTTTTACTCTTCTTCTTACCCTTTCCCCCATATCGTTTCTTTCGATATGTTCTACATTTTTACTCGTACGTTCTACTCTTTTTTTCACTCTTTCTCATCCCGCGCACTTCGTTTTTCACTCCAGTACACCCCTTTTTTCTCTCCAGCGCCCTCTGTTTTTCCCGATTTTGCCCTCCGACGGCCCATTTTTTGCCCTGTCGCAAAACCGATTTATCAACGTTTTTTCAACAATTTTTGTCAATTTAGCCCCTTTTTTGCCGATTTTATAGATGAATTCACTCTCACAGCCTGCCATTTTTTCGCCGTTTTCACTCCCATTTTCGGGTGACGCGCCCCGATAGCGCACTCGTTTTTGTCCGAAAAACGGCTCTTTTCGTTCTCCGCATCCTTCGGGATTCTTGCCAAATTTGCCCTCGAATTTGCTCTTTTTTGCCCAGTTTTTGGGCTTCACTACTTTCGCCTGATTTTACCCTTTTTCGCCCTCGTTTTTCGTTTTCGGCGTCGCAGCTCTACCCCCGCTCCTACGCCCCTGAAACGGGGTATATTCCACATATTGGCTATAATTTGGTCGGTTTCCATACCCCAATGTTAAATAATTGTAAAGTGCTGAAAAATACGCTCATAAACCCCTATGTATAAATAAAACCTTATAGTTTTAGCGTGACGATAAGTAAAAAGAATGGCAAATAGGCTAAATCGCTGAAAAATGCGGAAAAAAGATGCTTTTATATAGTGTTATTAAATTTTTTTCACTACCTTTGCACTCCGAATTGGACGTTTTAGAAGACGAAAATTTTTAAATTAACCATTAAAGGACAAAAGTTTTTACAATGCCAACTATTCAACAGTTAGTAAGAAACGGTCGAGTTAGCCAGGTAGACAAGAGTAAGTCACCTGCACTCGCAGCGTGTCCCCAGCGTCGTGGCGTATGTACTCGTGTATATACTACCACTCCCAAGAAGCCGAACTCGGCTATGCGTAAGGTGGCACGTGTTCGCTTGACCAACGGCAAGGAGGTCAATGCCTACATCCCCGGAGAGGGTCACAACTTGCAGGAGCACTCAATCGTGCTCGTACGTGGTGGTCGTGTTAAGGACCTCCCAGGTGTACGTTATCACCTCGTGCGCGGTGCGCTCGATTCAGCAGGCGTAGACGGTCGCCGTCAGCGTCGTTCAAAGTATGGTGCTAAACGACCCAAGGCTGCAAAGAAGTAAAAAGTAAACAAAG
>JAGBUB010000010.1 GCA_017631035.1 Alistipes sp. | reverse complement strand
GCCGAGGTGTGAACACGGCCCTGTGTCTCGGTCTGGGGCACGCGCTGCACGCGGTGTACACCCGACTCATACTTCAAGGTACCATATACGCTCTGGCCTGTAACCTTCAACACAACCTCCTTATAACCGCCTGCCGTACCGTCAGAGAACGATGTGATCTCGTAGCGCCAGCCCTTCGACTCGATATACTTGGTGTACATACGCAAAAGGTCGCCAGCGAAGATAGCTGCCTCGTCGCCACCTGTACCACCACGAATCTCGAGGATAGCGTTCTTGTCGTCCTGCGGATCCTTCGGGATGAGCAGAAGCTTGATCTCCTCCTCCATCTTCTCGAGTGCAGGCTCCAGCTCCGAGATCTCCATACGCGCCATCTCGCGCATCTCCTCGTCCTTGTCGTTAGCCAAAATATCCTTCGCCTCGGCCAGGTTGGCTGTGGCGGTGCGGAAGCGCTCCGAGGTCTCGATGATGGGCTCCAACTCCTTGTACTCCTTGGTGAGCTGAATGAACTGCTTCACGTCGGCAATCACTTCGGGGTCGGTGAGCTTCTGACCAATCTCCTCGTATTTGAGTTTAAGTCCGTCCAAGCGGATAAGTATTGAATTGTCTGCCATAAGGTTTTGCAAATTTTTTGCAAAGATATAAAAAATATCGGAACTACACGCTCTGCGCCCCCTTTGCACCGAGCAAAGTGGATAAAAAAAGGGGCAGAAGTGTAGTTTTTTTGTGCGTTTTGGCAACTAATTTAGTAAATGAGACAACAAAGATTGAATAAGGGGAGAAAATTTTTGTATATTTGTTAATCGTAAGGGTGCCCACGCACCTACAAAACCGAAAAAATAGTGATACTATGGAAGAGATAAAGAATGAGATGGAGAAGACCTCGACTCCCGCGGTGGAGAGTACACCCGCAGTTGAGGCAGCAGAGAGCGTAAAGAGTAGCACCGAAGTGGCTGAGAACACAGCCAAAGCACAGCCCGCAGCACAGCCCAAACGCAAGGCTTCGAAGAAGGATTCGATGTCGTTCGGAAAGGCTTTTATGGCGGCATTGCTGGCCGTGGTGGTGGGTAGTGCGGTGACATTCCTGTTGTGGATGTCGATCTTCTCGGGCATATCGGCTATGTTTGCCCCGAGCGTAAAGAGCATTCCCGAGAAGGGTATTTTGCACATTGATATGGCTGAAAATCTGGTGGATGCACCCTCAAACGACCCGATGGGCGGATTCGATATTTTGTCGATGTCGCAGACCAGCTCGCTTACAATCTACGATGCACTGCGTGCCATCGAGAGCGCTGCCACCGATAAGCATATCGAGGGTATTTACATCAATATGACAGGTAGCGGCTCGGCCGAGTTGACACTTTTGGAGGAGCTGCGTGCGGCCATCGAGCTCTTCAAGCAGAGCGGCAAGTGGGTAGTGGCCTACAACGAGACCTACTCACAGGCAGGATACTATCTGGCATCGGTAGCCGACAAGGTATATATTCAGCCCGAGGGTGGATTCGACTGGTCGGGACTGATGATGAACACTATGTTCTACAAGGGTTTGATCGACAAGTTGGGAATCGATGTGGATATTCTACGTCCCACAGCCTGCAAGTATAAGAGTGCTGTGGAGCCCTACTTCCTGGACAAGATGTCGGACGCCAACCGCCAGCAGATGCAGGAGTTGGTTGACCAGATGTGGAGTGTGATAGTAGATGGCGTGGCAGCGTCGCGCGGTATCTCACCCATCGAGCTCAACCGCCTGGCCGACGAGTTGGCCGTAACGCTTCCCTCGGAGGCTCTCGAGCATAAGTTTGTCGATGGCATTAAGTATGCCGACCAGATGGAGACACTCTTTGCCGAGGAGTATGGCATCGAGGATCCCGAATTTGTATCGCTGGGCGACTACGCCTCATCGCTGATGGCCGACCCCAAGCGTGCTTCGGCTCCCAAGGTGGCTATCGTATATGCCAACGGAGAGGTGATTGACGGCAGTGGTTCGGACGACAACATCTACGGCTACACCCTCTCTGAGACACTTCGCGAGGTGGCCGAGGATGACGACATCGTATCGGTAGTATTGCGTGTGAACTCGCCCGGAGGTAGCGCTCTGGCATCGGATCTTATCTGGCGCGAGATGGAGAACCTGAAGGCTAAGAAGCCCGTAATCGTATCGATGGGTGGCTATGCCGCATCGGGCGGATACTACATCTCGGCACCCGCCGACGCCATCGTGGCCAACCGCTCGACGCTCACAGGCTCGATTGGTGTGTTTGGTATGATGCCCAGCTTTGGCAAGGCTTTGGAGGATAAGGTAGGTATTACGGTGGATGGTGTTAAGTCAAACGCCAACGCAGGTCTGGGCAACGGATTCTCGGCGCTCAACTCTACTCAGTATAATGCAATGATGCGCAGCGTAGACCGTGTATATGAGCGCTTTACATCGCTCGTAGCCCAGGGTCGTAACCTCACCATCGAGCGCGTGCTGGAGATTGCCGAGGGCCGTGTATGGTCGGGTGAGCAGGCACAGCGAATTGGCTTGGTGGATACTTGTGGCGGCTTGAAGTCGGCTATCGCCATCGCTATCGACAAGGCCGAGATGGGCGACAACTACCAGATCGTTGAGATTACAAGCGAGCCCGAGGGCTTTATGGCTATCCTCTCATCGCTCAACGTGAAGGTGCGTCAGGCAATGACCTCACGCTCGGAGCTGGGCACACTCTACAACGAGTACCGCCGTCTGGAGCAGACCCTCGACAAGGAGGGTGTATGGGCAATGTGTCCCTACGTGTTTAAGTTCTAAGGAGCTGTGAAAATTACTAAATGCAAGCAAAATAACGGTAGAAAACCTTAAAAGAAAACTTCAATACAATCAACCTAAAACCGTTTAAGCATTAAATTTTCGGTGAAGATGGGCACAACTGTGATAGTTGCGCCCTTTTTCCATTATTTTTTACTATCTTTGCCCATTAGAGGCGCGCGCGTAGGCGCGATGGCCCACATCTGCTTACAAAGACAAAAACGATAAAAACGATAAACAATGGAGTACAATTTCAAAGAGATCGAAACCAAGTGGCAAAAACTTTGGCAGGATCGCAAAACCTATCGCGTAGAGGTTGACCCCTCACGCCCTAAATTCTATGTTCTGGATATGTTCCCCTACCCCTCGGGAGCAGGTCTTCACGTAGGCCACCCGCTGGGATATATCGCATCGGATATCTACTCGCGCTACAAGCGTCTGTGCGGCTTCAATGTGTTGCACCCGATGGGTTACGATGCCTTCGGTCTGCCGGCCGAGCAGTATGCTATTCAGACAGGTCAGCACCCTGCCGTAACCACCGAGCAGAACATCAACCGCTACCGCGAGCAGTTGGACAAGATTGGTTTCTGCTACGACTGGGACCGCGAGGTTCGCACCTGCGAGCCCGAGTACTACAAGTGGACCCAGTGGGCATTCTTGAAGATGTACGACCACTTCTACTGCAACGCTTGCCAGAAGGCTGTGCCCATCAAGCAGCTCGTCGAGCATTTCGCACAGAAGGGTACCGAGGGCTTGGATGTGGCTTGCACAACGCCTCTTAAGTTCACTGCCGAGCAGTGGAACGCCTACTCGGAGCAGGAGCGGGAGCAGGTATTGCAGAACTATCGTCTGGCATATCGTGCCGACACTATGGTGAACTGGTGCCCCCAGCTGGGTACAGTACTCGCCAACGACGAGGTGAAGGATGGCCTCTCGGTTCGTGGAGGCTTCCCCGTTGAGCAGAAGCGAATGAAGCAGTGGTCATTGCGCGTAACGGCTTATGCACAGCGTATGCTCGATGGTCTGGACTCACTCGAGTGGAGCGACTCGCTCAAGGAGATTCAGCGCAACTGGATTGGTCGCTCGGTAGGTGCTCAGGTATTCTTCGATGTGAAGGACTCGGAGCGCAAACTTGAGATCTTTACCACTCGCCCCGACACTATCTTCGGCGTAACGTTTATGGTTATCGCACCCGAGCACGAGTGGGTTGAGGAGCTTACAACAGAGGAGAACCGTGCTGCCGTTGAGGAGTATATCGCCCAGACCAAGAAGCGTTCGGAGCGTGAGCGTATTGCCGAGACACGCCGTGTGAGCGGTGTTCAGACAGGCTCTTACGCCATCAACCCCTTCACAGGCAAGGCTATTCCCATCTATATTTCAGATTATGTATTGGCTGGCTACGGAACAGGTGCTATTATGGCCGTTCCTGCGCACGACTCGCGCGACTACGCCTTTGCTCGCCACTTCGGCCTCGACATCGTGCCCGTGGTTGAGGGTGGTAACATCGAGGTGGAGTCATACGACGCCAAGTCGGGTAAGATGATTAACTCGGACTTCCTCACCGGCAAGGATGTTACGGAGGCTATCCCCGCAATGTTCGACGAGGTGGAGCGCCGTGGCTTGGGTAAGAAGCTTATCAACTACCGCCTGCGTGACGCTATCTTCTCACGTCAGCGTTACTGGGGTGAGCCCTTCCCCGTATATTACAAGGGCGATACAGCATATCCTCTGCCCGAGGATAAGTTGCCGTTGGAGTTGCCCCCTATCGAGAACTTCGGTCCCACCGAGCAGGGTGAGCCCCCCTTGGCACGCGTAGCCGACTGGGCTTACGAAGGAAATCAGTTGGAGCTCTCGACAATGCCCGGCTTTGCTGGCTCGTCGGCTTACTTCCTGCGCTATATGGACCCTCGCAATCAGGAGGCACTCGTATCGAAGGAGGCAAACGACTACTGGCGTAATGTTGACCTCTACATCGGCGGTATCGAGCACGCAACAGGTCACCTGATGTACTCACGTTTCTGGAATATGTTCCTCTACGACTTGGGTTATGTGTGCGAGTCGGAGCCCTTCAAGAAGCTGGTTAACCAGGGTATGATTCAGGGCCGCTCAAACTTCGTATATCGTGTTGTGGGAACAAATAAGTTCGTATCGCTCGGCCTTAAGGGCGACTACGAGACACAGGAGATTCACGTCGATGTAAACATCGTCAGGAACGACCAGCTCGACCTTGACGCCTTCCGCGCTTGGCGTCCCGAGTTTAAGGATGCAGAGTTTATCCTTGAGGATGGCAAGTATATCTGCGGCTGGGCTATCGAGAAGATGTCGAAGTCGATGTTCAATGTCGTTAACCCCGACAACATCGTGGAGAACTACGGTGCCGACACACTGCGTATGTACGAGATGTTCCTCGGCCCGCTGGAGCAGTCGAAGCCTTGGGATACAAACGGTATTGACGGTGTACACAAGTTCCTGCGTAAGTTCTGGCGTCTGTACTTCGACCGCGAGGGCGCATTTGCTCTTACCGACGAGGCTGCAACACCTGCCGAGTTGAAGACCCTGCACAAGACCATCAAGAAGATTCGCGAGGATATCGAGAACTTCTCGTTCAATACCTCGATTTCGGCCTTTATGATTTGTCTTAATGAGCTCGGCGCTTGCCACAAGCGCGAGGTATTGGAGCCACTTACAATTCTTATCGCTCCCTTCGCACCTCACATCGCTGAGGAGTTGTGGGCAGCTATGGGCCACGAGGAGTCAATCTTCGATGCAGCATACCCCACTTTCGACGAGAAGCACCTCGTTGAGAGCTCGTTCGAGTACCCCGTGATGGTGAACGGTAAGTTGCGCTTCAAGCAGACCTATGCTCTGGATATGGGTCCTGCCGAGATCGAGGCCGACATCGTAACCACCGAGGGCGCACAGAAGTGGCTGGAGGGCAAGGCTCCCAAGAAGATTATCGTAGTAAAGGGTAAAATTATTAATATCGTAATGTAATGAAACGACTCCTAACCATTATGCTCTTATCGCTTATGACACTCAGCGCACAGGCTCAGAAGGTGGTCAAGTTGTGGGACAACACCACTGCTCCCCACTCAAGCGGCCTCACTGGTCCCGAGAAGGACGAGGGCGAGGTACGCTACTCAAACACCACAGAGGCCGTACTCTACATCTTCGAGGCAAAGAAGAAGGTGGCTACAGGTCAGGCCGTGGTTATATGCCCGGGTGGCGGTTACTTCCTCGCGTCGATGGGTCACGAGGGTCTGGACTATGGCAAGTGGCTGGCGGAGAATGGAGTGACGGCGGCGGTGCTCAAGTACCGTATGCCCAACCACGTACCTGAGGTGCCTATGGAGGATGCAGCCGAGGCATTGCGATATATGAAGGAGGAGTACAAGGCCAAGACTCCCATCAAGCAGCTCGGTATTATGGGCTTCTCGGCTGGTGGTCACCTGGCGGCATCGACAGCCGTGGGTGTACTCAAGGCCAATGGCGATAAGTCGGCTCGCGCGGCCTTGCGTCCCGACTTTGCAGTGTTGTTCTACCCCGTGATTACCTCTGACGAGTTATTCACACACAAGGGTACATACAACAACCTGCTGGGCGAGGATCGCACCGAAGAGCTCTCACGTGCGTGGTGTCCGCTCTACGTTGCGGGCGAGGATGCACCCCCTGCGCTGATGATCCTCTCGGACGACGATAAGACCGTACCCTCGCAGAACAGTACCCTCTTCTACAACAAGCTCAAGGAGCTTGGCAAGGAGGCTTCGATAAACATCTACCCCACGGGAGGTCACGGCTGGGGCTTCCGCGACTCGTTGCCCTACAAGGCACAGTGGCAGCAGACTCTGTTGCAGTGGCTGGAGAGTGTGAGAGAGTAAAATAAGAAAGGTTGCCTTGACGGGCAACCTTTTTTTATGAGTGTTACAGGCGTTATGTTTATAACTCCTCTCTTTTTTACAACTGCTCAATCACCTTGTCGACATCCTCAGAGAGTGTTGCCCACGATGTGGCAAGTCGAACTACAAGGCGTCCATCAGCGGTGCGCTCCCACTCCGAGAAGGTGGTGATGGTACGCAGATGAGCCTCCTGCTCGGCCGAGAGGGCCACGAAGACCTGATTGGTGGGCGACTCGGCAAATATCTCATAACCCTTCGCGCGGAAAGCCTCCCTCAGGCGCGATGCCAGCTCTACGGCGTGGCGTGCTATATTTATATATAGGTCATCGGTGAAGAGCACATCGAACTGAATGCCCAGCATACGGCCCTTGGCCAGCAGAGCACCCTGCTGCTTGATGATGGTGAAGAAGTGAGGCACCAAGCCCTTGCGCATAACCACAGCCTCGCCAAACATAGCTCCGCACTTTGTGCCGCCAATGTAGAATACGTCGCACAGGCGAGCCAGATCCTTGAGCGTAACATCGGTCGTGGGCGATGCCAGAGCATAGCCCAGACGTGCGCCATCGACAAATAGGGGTATCTCCCACTTGCGACACACCTCAGCGATAGCCTCCAGCTCTGCGAGAGTGTAGAGTGTGCCGTACTCGGTAGGCTGCGATATGTAGACCATACCCGGCCACACCATATGGTCCCACGCCTCGTCGGCACGGAAGGCCTTGATATACTCGTCGATAGATGCAGCCGTGAGCTTGCCATCGACGGCAGGGATGGTGAGCACCTTGTGGCCCGACGACTCGATAGCGCCAGCCTCGTGCAGTGCAATGTGGCCCGTAGTGGCGGCGATAACACCCTCGTAGGGGCGGAGCAGCGCCTTGATTACGGTGGCGTTGGTCTGCGTGCCACCAATCAATAGATGCACCTCGCCCTGGTCCTGAGTAAGACCGCAAGCCTCAAGAATCTTCTCACGTGCCGAAGCACAATATTCGTCCACACCGTAGCCTACGGTTTTCTCCATATTGGTACGCACCAATGCCTCCAGAATTAGAGGATGTGCACCCTCCATGTAATCACAATCAAAATGCTGCATATACTAAATCTATTAAAATTTGTGCTAATCTTTCTCTACATTATTCTTTCGCTTTAACCGCTATGGATGCCTGATTGCGGACCTTGTCCGCAGGTGCAAATCTGACCCACCCCCCCCCCCCCGCCTCAGGCAGGGGCTTCGGTCGCCGCGAGCGGCTCCGTTAAGCGGAATCAATGTGTTGTATATACTATATCTATTAAAATTTGTGCTATTCTTTCTCTACGCTATTCTTTCGCTGTAACCGCTATGGATGCCTGATTGCGGACCTTGTCCGCAGGTGCAAATCCGACCCACCCCCAAACCCCCGCCTCAGGCAGGGGCTTCGGTCGCCGCGAGCGGCTCCGTTAAGCGGTATCAATGTGTTGTATATACTATATCTATTAAAATTTGTGCTAATCTTTCTCTACGTTATTCTTTCGCTTTAACCGCTATGGATGCCTGCAGTTGCAGGTACGCCTTATCTTCCTCCCGATGGCGGAACATCATCCTTGCCTACGCCCCACTCCTTGTTGGGACGGTCGCCCATAACAAACTCAAGAGTGCCACCCGCAAGGATATCCTCGTGCGAGAAGTAGGTCTTCGTGTAGGGCTGGCCGTTGAGCGTAGCCGACTGTATATATTTGTTGTCGGCAGAGTTGTTCTTCGCCACTACGGTGAAGGTTCGGCCATTCTCGAGGTTGATTGACACCTTGTCGAAGATGGGTGAGCCGATAACGTAGTAGGGAAGGCCTGCCGTAACGGGGTAGAAGCCCATAGCCGAGAAGACGTAGAAGGCCGACATACCGCCACCATCCTCATCGCCACAAATACCCATCAAATCGTTGCGGAACCACGACTCCATAAGCATACGAATGCGCTTCTGTGTCTTCCACGGCGCACCGGCGTAGTTGTAGAGGTAGGGAACGTGGAAGCTCGGCTCGTTACCCATAACATACTGACCCACGTTACCTGTTGAGTCGGGTAACTTAGAGTAGTACTGCCACTTCGAGAGTCCCAGAGGCTCGTTGTAGAGCTGGTCGAGCTTCTCGATGAAGCGCTCCTCGCTACCGAACAACGCCACCAAATCGCCTATGTTGTGATGCACGTCCCAGATGTAGGTCCAGGCATTATTCTCGTCGTAGTAGGCGCGAGCACCCAGACCGCCCGAGAAGACATAGTCGAAGGGCTGGATGAACTCGCCCTTCACATCCTTGGGATGGAAGAAGCCTGTCTCGGCATTGAAGAGGTTGCGATAGTTGAAACTGCGCTGCAGGTGGAAGTTATAATCCTCGGTGCGGCCCAGCTCTCGGGCGAGCTGTGCGATGCACCAGTCGTCGTACGATGCGGCAAGCGTTACGGCCACTGCCTGACGGTTCTCGAAGCCCATAGCCTCCTTGACGGTCTCCTTCTCGCCCTCGCGTAGAGCGGGGAACCAGCCATTCTCGTGGTAGAACTTATCGAGCTCGGTGGCAGGAGCCAGCACCCACGGAATCATAGTCTCGTTGAGCACGGTGTGGTGCATACCCTCAAAGGCACCCTCGACGTCGAACTCGATACCCTTGGCCAGAGCATCGGCAAAGATGGCGGCGGCGTGGTTGCCGTTCATACGGTGTGAGTCGCCATACACGGCAGGGAAGGTGGGCATCCAGCCCGCCTCGCGGTACATTCTGACATAGGAGTTCATCTTCTCGCCCTCGGTGGTGGGGTTGATGATGCAGTGCAGGGGGTGCAGCGCCTGATAGGTATCCCACACCCAGTCGTCGGTCCAGAAGGCCTCGCCCCCATCGTCGTGAATCTGCTTGTCGAAGGGACCACGGTAGCGACCCTCCTCCGAGATATTGATCATACGCTCGTGAGTGCGGAAAAGAGCCGTATAGAATGCCGTACGCTGATCCTCGCTTCCTCCCTCGACCTCGATCTTACCCAAGGCCTTGTTCCACGCCTCACGGCCAGCCAGCACGGTTGCCTCGATGTCGAAGGCGGGAATCTCGTTGTTCACGTGGCGCTCGGCCTGCGCGTAGTCGATATATGAGATGCCGTAGCGGAGTGTAACCTTCTCCACCTCGGGGGCAAACTGCGCATAGCGCACAGCGTCGCCATCCTTGCCACTGAAGGCTACGGGCATCTGGTCGAACTCCAGGAAGAAGTAGTGCGGCGTGTCGTAGTAGGTGTCGTAGCCCCACATACGATTGCCCTCGGCGAAAATCTCGCCTGCGTTAAGGTTCTGCAAGAGGATGAAGCGGTTGCCGGCCTGCTCGAACTGACAGCTCATAATGGCCGAGTGCTCGGCAGGGGCGTAGTCCAGGGCGATGGCAAAGTCGTCGAGATAGACCGAGTAGCGCACGGGCGAGGTCTTCTCGTGGTCGTAGCGATAGCGGAACGAGGCTTCGACAACCGAGGCTTCGCCACTGAAGGGCTTAATCATCGTAACCGAGCCCTGGCGGTGCGAAGGCACATTCATAGGCACACCACCTGTGCGGTCGGTGGTGAACTCGTTATGGTCGGGGTTCATACGCAGCATCGCGTTGGGCAGCTGACTGGTTGGGTAGGTGGGCACCAACAGATGCGAGATGTTACCGATGCGGTTGTTTACATAATCGACAACCTCACGCTGCTGCGTTGTCTGACAAGACACAGCGCACAACGCTACAAGAGCAATAAAAAGTCGTTTCATTCGGGTTGGTTTTTATACGTTATGTGGGTGTCCAATAAGTTTTGGAACACCCACATTTTTCTCTCAAGAGTATAGATTCTATTAGTAGCTGCGAGCGAAGAGTACGCGGCACTTCGAAGGCTTGCCAGTGAAGATACACTTGCCCTCCTCCTCTTTGGCGTCGATAAGAATACAGCGGATTGTAGCCTTTGTAGCCTCCTTGATAGCCACCTCGGTCTCGGGAGTACCATCCCAGTGAGCCGACACGAAGCCACCCTTGGTGTCGAGTACCTGCTGGAACTCCTCCCAGGTATCGACCTCGGTAATCATCGAGTTGCGATAGTCGAGTGCCTTCTTGAAGATATTCTGCTGAATCTCGTCGAGAAGCGCTACTACGCGATCTACGAGGCCCTCCTGCGGAACAACCTCCTTTGAAAGAGTATCACGACGAGCGAGCTCGATAGTGCCATTCTGCAAGTCACGGGGACCGAGTGCCAGACGCACGGGCACACCCTTGAGCTCATACTCGGCAAACTTAAAGCCCGAACGCACGTTGTCGCGAGCGTCAACCTTAACTGATACTCCGCGCTTACGAAGTTCTGTGGCAATCTCCTCCATTTTCTCGGTCATCTCGCGGAGCTGCTCCTCGCCCTTGTAGATGGGCACCATAGCAACCTGAATGGGAGCGAGCTTGGGGGGAAGTACAAGGCCGTTGTTGTCAGAGTGAGCCATAATCAGGGCACCCATCAAGCGGGTTGATACACCCCACGATGTAGCCCAAACGTACTCCTGCTTACCCTCCTTGGTGGTGTAGGTTACGTCGAATGCCTTGGCGAAGTTCTGACCCAGGAAGTGCGATGTACCGCTCTGCAGAGCCTTACCGTCCTGCATAAGAGCCTCGATTGTGAGGGTATCCTCAGCACCTGCGAAGCGCTCGTTGGGCGACTTGTGGCCTACGATGACGGGCACACCCATCCAATTCTCGGCGAAGTCCTGATATACGCGAATCATACGCTCTGCCTCCTCGATAGCCTCCTCGCGTGTAGCGTGAGCGGTGTGACCCTCCTGCCATAGGAACTCGGCGGTACGAAGGAAGAGGCGTGTACGCATCTCCCAACGAACTACGTTAGCCCACTGGTTGCAGAGGATGGGCAGGTCGCGGTATGATGTAATCCAATTCTTGTAGGTATTCCAGATGATGGTCTCCGAGGTGGGACGCACGATGAGTTCCTCCTCCAAACGAGCCGAGGGGTCAACAACAACACCCTCGCCACGGGGGCTATTCATCAGGCGGTAGTGAGTAACCACGGCGCACTCCTTGGCAAAGCCCTCGACGTGCGATGCCTCGCGTGAGAAGAATGACTTGGGGATAAAGAGGGGGAAGTAAGCGTTCTCGTGACCTGTTGCCTTGAACATATCGTCCAGCGCACGCTGCATCTTCTCCCAGATTGAGTAGCCGTAGGGTTTGATAACCATACAACCACGAACAGCCGAGTTCTCGGCCAAACCAGCCTTCACGACCAGCTCGTTATACCACTTCGAGTAGTTATCCTCGACTTTGGTTAGATCTTTAAGTTCTACTGCCATATCTTTTATATTTCGATTTTTTGCTATGCTGCGGGCCAAAAAAAATGGCCACTCTTGTACTAAAGTACAAAAGTAACCATTTTTTGTTTATCGTGCGCTATATCAGCCGTTTTTTTCGTGAATAAGTTGCTCTGTGGCGCAGTATGCGAGTATTTCGCGAAAGAAGGTGAGCATTTGCGACGCAAGCCAGACGCCCAAAAGAGTCATCCTCGTTAGCCGAAAAATTTGTTTTGTGAGGCTATTTTAACCCACCACAAGGGTAGCTTTTCCTCCTCGCGGCTCGGCAAAGTGCGCAAGCCCACTCTGCTCTCGCACCGCAGCGTCGGTTGAGGCTGGTCGCAGAGGCGCAAAGCGGAGCATACACGAAGTATGTGAGCATTTGCGGCTCAAGCCAGACGCCAAAAGAGTCACCCTCGTTTGCCGAAAAATTTGTTTTGTGAGGCTATTTTGAGGCTGGTCGCAGAGGCGCAAAGCGGAGCATACACGAAGTATGTGAGCATTTGCGGCTCAAGCCAGACGCCAAAAGAGCCCACAAGGCAAATTTATTCAATAGAAAGGGTGCAAACAATGGGAAGGTGGTCAGAGGGATAGTGTCCGTTGTCGCGCTTATCGTCGATAACGGCATAATCCTTAACGCGGATATCCTTGCTGGTGAAGATAAAGTCGATGCGTGCCTTCGCGGGACCGAGGAAGTTACCACCGCCCAGATCGGTCTCCACGGGACCTACGGGTGCTGTCTCGCTTACGCGGTAGGCATCGTTGAGCAGAGAGAGAATATCCTGCACCTGCTTCGACTCCTCGCGTGAGTTGTAGTCGCCCACGGCGATCGCGGGGCTGTCGCCCGCAATCTTCTGCACCTGACTTACGAGCACACCGCCCGACATCGAGCGTGCCACCTCCAGACGCCAGAACAGATGCGAATTGAAGTAGAAGAACTCGCGGCCCGAAGCCTTGTCGCGGAACTTACCCCAATGGCAGAGGCGATGGTCGTTGGCATCCCAGCCGATGCTCTCCACCTCGGGGGTTTCGCTATACCAGAAAGTACCCTGATCGAGGAGTTCGTATTTATCGCGCTTATAGTATGTTGCGCAGTTATGAAAACCCTCGCGGATACCATACGAGTGGTAGATATAATCATATCCCGGCAGCAGCTCGGCCAGCTCGGGCATCTGATCCTTGTTGGCCTCCTGCGTGCCCACGATGTCGAAGTCGTGCTGCAGAATTACGTCGGCCACCGACTGCTTGCGCTCGGCCCACGAGTCGCCATTTGCGGCATCGGCCTCCGAATCAAAACGTACATTAAACGTGGCGGCACGCATCTCCAGCGAGCGAGAGCCACAGCCCGCCAGCGTGAGTGCAGCAAGGGCAAAGAGTAGGATGTTTCTCATAGTGTAGGTTAAAATCTATATCCCAAAGTAAGGATTACGTTGTTGCGTTTGTGAGAGGTCGAGTATAAGGGACTCGCCGTGTCGAATGCGCCTGTTGCAGCGTCCTGTGCGTAGTAGAGCATATATGATGTCTGATCCTGCACCAGATGCTGGTATGCAAGGTCGAGTGTGGTGCGACCAAAAGCATAGCCTACGCCGGCCGAGTAGCAGGCCACGCGGTAGTTAAGCGGACGGTTGTAGTAGAGCGCCTGATCGTTGCGCAGGGCACTGCCACTGACGCCATAACCGGCACGCACAGCAAGCGAGGGCAAGGGCTTAATCTCGGCACCCACGCGCAGGGTTGACGAGCCTTTGAAGTTGTCCTTGAACTCCTGACGATACTCGTTGGGGTAGATGTCGAAGCCATTGGGTATCTCCTTCACACGCATACCGTTATACCACGCACGCTCGTAGTCCACCGACACAACGGCAAAGCGACCAAACGAGTACGAAGCACCCAGCATCAAGCGTGTGGGAGAGGTAAATACCCACGAGTTCTCGCCCACGTCGTCGAGTGCAGGTGTGGTGTCACCCGAGGGGTGGAAGTCGCTCGACATATATGCCTGATAGGTGCGATTCAGGTCGTAGTATGTGGGGGTGTGGATAGCCGCACCCAAACGCAGTGAGGCGAAGGGTCGGTAGACGACACCCAACTTGAAGTTTACGCCTGTACCTTCGAGCTCCACAGCCTGGTTGTAGTCCATCCACTGTGCAGCCATACCCTCGGGCAGAGGTGTGCCGTCGCTATAGACGGGAGTTGAGTTGTAGAGGTAATCCTCGCTATAGTAAATCTGGCGGTCCCAGTTGACAACCTGCAGGCCGAGTGTAGCACCAACATAGAGTTTGTTGGCCACGTTAAAAGCCAGCGCCACGTCGTACTCGCCAATCGAGCCACGGCTCTCCTCACCCACGGTATGACCTACCGAGGCGTTGGCACCAAGGCGCGAGGCCGAGGTCCAGTAGTCGCCCAACTCGTCGGTCTCGACATCGAGCAGGTAGCTGTTATAGGCCAGCATACCGCCCCAGTAGTAGGCGTCGCCATAGGCGTAGTTAAGGCCATTAGCATCGGGGAATACTCCGCCCTGACCCAACTGACGCACAAAGGCATCGTTAATCGAGCGATAGGGCATCGACGAGGGGCCGCTAACAGAGGTGTAGCCGTAAGAGTAGTTAAAGTCGGCCACGCGGTTATATCCCAAAGCCATCTGCACGTTGACCACCGAGCCACTACCCTCGTAGAGGTTGAAGGCCACGCCAAAGTTCGACATAGCGAAGCGGCTACGCGAGTTCTCACCATACGATTCGGCGCTGTTCTTTGCCGACTGGAAGCCCATCATCGGAGAGATAGAGAACTCGTTAGAGCGATACATAGCCAAGCCCGCAGGGTTGATACCCATCGACGAGAGGTCGCCACCGAGCGAGGTGAAGGCACCTGCCATCGACATCGAACGGGCCGTACCAAAGCCAAACGAGGTCTGCGAGAGGGTGAACATATCGTTCGACATCATTCCATCGCGGTCCATCAAAAGACCACCGTAACGATATTGCGCCGAAGCCGAGCCCGCAACCATAAGAAGCGCTGTGAGGCATACGGCCTTAAATGTTTTTGCAATGTTGTTCATTGTTGCACACTGTTAAATCCAACCTAAGGGAAGTTAAAAACGCAGAGGTGGTTACACCTTGGGAGTACCACCTCGCAATGTATCTGTTAGGCCACTATCTGCCGCGTGAGCCCGATGAGCGTGAACCGCCACCACCGCTACTCATACCGCCACCGCGTGAGCCACCCATACTTGAGCCTGAGCCGAACGACGAGCCCGAGCCAAATGATGAGCTACGGCCCGATGAGCCCTGATTGTAGCTCTGGCTGCGTGACGAGTTATTCTGGTAAGAACTCTGACGCGAGGGCTGCGAAGGTGTAGCCGAAGGCTGACGGCTGGTGTTGTTGTTACGACCGATTGAGCCTGTGCGGCTGGGCTGCGACTGAGGTGTGTGTACTGCCGCACCGCTGTTGCCACGTGAAGAGTTGCCGTAGGTAGCACCCGACGAGGGCGAGCGGTAGGGAGTAGAACGACCCGATGTGCGATTTACTATCGACGTGCCGCGTGAGCCGGTCTGACCGATGCCATTGAGGCGTGTAGAGTTGCCACGTGAGCCGTAGTAGCTGCCACCACGATTGAAGTAGCCGCCGCCACCACCGAAGTGGATGCCGTAATGCGGGCCACCGATGTGGATGTGGTGAGAGTGGTAGTGAGGATAGTAGCTATAGTGCCAGGGACGATATATGCCGCCCCAACCCCACCAGAGGTTCATACCGCCATAGCCGTAGCATACGTTCCAGTTCCAGTCGTACCACGAGTAGCGGGGGAAGCCCCACGATGAGTAGTAGAAGGGATCGTAGAAGCCTATGCCAAAGCCGTAGTACCAGGGCGAGTTGACTGCCAAGGTGACATTAACGGCGCCCCAAGTGCCAAACATCGAGGTGATGTACTTGGGCTCAACCCACACCTGCGAGCCCGACATCATTACGTTGTAGAACGCAGGGTCGTAGGCTGTAACGTAGTGTGATGCTGTGCCGTAGCGCAGGTCGTAGTAGCTCGAAGGCATACGATACGACGCTGACTTGAAGCCAAGCAGACGACGCGCATAGGCGCTCTCGTAGTCGTCGGCCACGTAGCTGTTGGTGTACGACGCACCATCGTCGACGATGATAATGCCGTCGGAGTCGGTACGGGTAGAGGATTGCTGCTCGGCGCGTGCAACCATAGCCTGCAACTCGGCAAGCTGGGCCTCATACTCGGCCTTGCGTGCCTCAGCCTCAGCCTTGCGTGCCTCGGCCTCGGCCTTCTGGCGCTCGGCAATAGCCACACGGTCGTGTGTAGCGTAGAGGTCGTCGTAGGCGCTGCCCACCGATGAGTAGAATCCTGTAGAGCAGGCGGTGGTCATTGCCACCACGGCGCTCAATATGAAAAGTCGCTTAATCTCTCTCATAACGCAACTGTATTAGAATCGTTCTCCTTTTATTTATATAACGTAGTAGTATAGGCCTTTAGTATACGCTCGGCACTAAATCCTTTGGCCCGAAGGGCGGGGTGCTATGCCGATGGGTTCTTATCATCCCCTTCTATACATTAAACTCGCCAAAAGCAAAACCTTGCATTGTGCAGGGCACTTTTTTTAGTCTCAAGCCACCAAATGGCATAATAATATCGTTTTTTGACCACTTGGCAAGCAGAACACCGCCCTACTCTATGCGCTTGGCCGTAAAACCAAGGTCGATAAGCGTGAGCTCGCCCTCGGCCGTAGCCTTGACCATAAGCGACTCGTTGGGCTTGAACTCAAGCGAGAGCGGACGGGCGCCGGCGTCGGTGTTGATTACCACCTCGCGCTTCGAGCCCTTATCCTCGAAGGCCTGACCATAACGCAGAGGATAGGTCAGACGCTGTGCGGCAGGGTTGGCGAAGAAGATGTAGAGGTCGTCACCATCTCTACGGCACCAGAAGTCGGGCAGGTCGATACCCTCAACCAGAGGCTTCTGCTCCACTACCGACATTGTCGATGATACATTGCTAAAGGCCATCAACTGCTTATATAGCTCCTTATACTCCTCCGACTTATTCTTGCCCGGCTGCTTGGGCTCACGGGCCATAACTACGGGCAGACCCTCCTCGGCCAGGCGTACCACCTCACGAAGAGCCTCCACATCGAGCCACTCGACATCGACCACCAGCGATGAGAACTCGACATCGCCATAGCGCAGGATGCCATCCTCAAACTCGCCCTCACGCAGCACCTTGGCATTTACCCACAGGGGCTGGTAGCCTGCCAGGTAGTCGGGCGCCCACTCGTAGCGCAACTCGTACTCGCCCCACACCCACGGCATCTGCAACTCCTCGGGCAGCTCCACGCCCATCCACGAATCCTCCAGCGGCAGGTACAAAGCCACATCGGAGTAGGTGTTGCCCTTGCGCATATAGCGTGACACGCGGGCCATATAGTCGTTGAAATCCTTAAGCTGGTCAACAAAGTAGGCATCGCGACCCACATATACCGAGGCGTAGAAGTAGTTCTCGTCCTTGCTATCGTTCTTGCCGATGAAGGGCATACCGTGCCAGATAATCTGGTTGGTGCCGTTGGCGAAGAGAGCGTCGGCAATAAGGCGCATATCGGCCACCTGCTCCTGCTCCTGATAGGGGCCCTTACCACCCCACTTCTGCCATCCGTAGAGGCAGGTGAAGGTCTCCGAGGTAACGACATTCTTGCCCTCGAGGGCTGCCGCCGAGGCGGGGATACGGCCATAGTTGGGCTCGTAGAGTATAGCCTCGGTCTCGGGCACATCGACAGCCATAAAGGCCGACAGCAGGTCGGCAGGAGCGCCGCCACACTGCGAACGCGAGAAGGCTCCCTGGTCGTGGGCATTCTCGGTGAAGGGGCGGTAGAACTCGTCGATAACGTAGTCCGACATAAGCGACATATAGTCGTAGTAGATATCCTCGTTGCCCGCCTTGTAGAGGTTGTCCATATAGGGCTCGATGGCGTAGCCGAAGCGCTCCTTGAACTTCTCGCCAAAGCCCTCGGTCCAGAGCTGGCGTGTCTCCACCTCCCACGAATCGACAAAGATGCCCGACTTAGAGCCCTTGTAGGCATCCTTCAGGCCCTGGTTCATCTCCTGGGCGTAGTAGTCGAAGGCCTCGCTGTCGAGGTGGTTCATAATGTGCGCCATACGGGGGTGCTCCCAGGTGATGGTGCGGTTGGCCTCGCCCTCGTGGTTATAGTAAGAGCGTGTCCAATACTTCTCGGGCAGGGTGTATGAGTTAAAGGGCCACAGCGTGCCGTAGGTGAAGTCGCAACCCAGACCCAGCGAGTCGGCCACGTGTTTGGCGTAGTTCACCGGCTCGGCCCACTGCGTCGATAGCCACGCGGGGCGGGCGATGGTGCTGTCGCCCTCCATCGGATAGACCCACGCAATCTCGACGCCACCGAAGCCCTGCTCTTTGAGCCACTCCAATTGGTAGCGTACATCCTCCTTCGATATGTGCTCGGCAAACCACCACCAACGGGTGTAGGGCTTACCCTCGGCATAGGGCTCGACGGTGGCTACGGTTGCCACTTTGGGGGCACAGGCAAAGGCTGCAAAGAGGATTGCAACAACGGCGAAGATATGGATACTCTTTTTCATAGATTAGGTTGTTTTATAGTTATTTCTAATAAGCAAAGATAAGAAAAAATAGGAAGTAGAGAGTAATATACAGACAAAAAAAACCGAAGTTGCACGAAGCAACCTCGGTTAGATATTATAAATTTGTTTGACAGAGGGGAATTTCTCCACCAAAGAAATTGTATAGGAAGAGCTCATTAAGCCCTACCCAAAATTTGTTTGACGGAGGGAATTTCAAGGCTTGCGAAGTGTGAGAAACCGCAGTTTACTTGACGTAAATGAGGATTTCGAACACAAGCGTAACGCAGAAATTACCCCGTCAGGCAAATTTTAGATGATTAGAAGCCCTTACCAATAGCAAGGAAATCCTCAGCCTTAAGAGCAGCACCACCAATCAAACCACCGTCAACGTCCTCCTTAGCGAAGATCTCAGCAGCGTTTGAGGGCTTGCAAGAACCACCGTAGAGGATGGGGCACTCGGCAGCAGCAGCGCCGAACTTAGAAGCCAATACCTCGCGGATGTAAGCGTGAATCTCCTGTGCCTGCTCAGCAGTAGCGGTCTCGCCAGTACCGATAGCCCAAACGGGCTCGTAAGCGATAACGAGTGAAGCAAACTGCTCCTCAGTGAGGTTGAATACTACCTCCTCGATCTGCTGCTTGCAAACGTCAAAGTGCTTGCCAGCCTTACGCTCGTCGAGGCTCTCACCTACGCAGTAGATGGGCTTCAAACCGTTAGCGTATGCCTGAGCCATCTTCTTGTTCAAGGTCTCAGAAGTCTCACCGTAGTACTGGCGACGCTCAGAGTGACCCAAGATAACGTACTCGCAACCCAAAGCAGCGATCATAGATGCAGCAACCTCACCGGTGTAAGCACCCTTAGCCTCGGTAGCGCAGTCCTGTGCACCTACAGCGATGTCAGAACCCTTAACAGCCTCGATAACCTGTGAAAGGTGAGTGAAGGGAGGGCATACGATAAAGTTTACGCTGGGGCAAACCTCACCACGACCTGCTACTACGTTCTTTGCCAACTCAACGCCCTCAGCGGGGAGAGTGTTCATCTTCCAGTTACCTGCAACAATCTTTTTTCTCATTTTTCTTTAAGTTTTATTTGTTAATGTATTGTGTGTTTTCTTATTTGATGCCGTACTTCTTGAGAATTCGTACAATCTGCGGCTCCATATGCTCGACCATACGCATAAAGCCCAGGTCGGTGGGGTGTGTGCCGTCGGCTGTGCCGAAGTGGTCGTAGCCGATCCAGCCCTCAGAGTCGAGGAAGTAGATATTCTCATCGCGCTGCATACGCTCTCTTACCTTCTTCTCGGCCATAGCCTGCTTGTTCGCCTCAAACTCCTCGGTCTTGAGGTTGTAGTTGCGAGTCTCGCGGTGGATGGTCTGGGTGAAGATAAGCGGCGTTGTGGGGTGCTTCTCGCGGATGATATCGACGAACTTGTCGAAACGCTCCTCGATAACCTCTGCCGAGGGGTTTGAGAAGGTGTCGAAGACAAAGGCGTCTGCAGACTCAACCTGCGCCAGGTAGTGAGCAAACTCCTCCTGCAGGGTTGACATACCGCTATAACCGAGGTTGATCATATAGAGACCTGTGCGGCGCTCCATAATTGCGGGATAGGTCATACCCGAACGTGAAGAAGATGCACCGTGAGTGATTGACGAGCCGTGCACCACAATCTTATGGCGGAAGGGGTTCTCCATAGCGGCAATAGTGCTACCCTGCTCAACGCCAATCTCGAGCGACTCCACGCGGTCCCAGATGGGAAGATACAACAGGCACTCCTTCTTGCCGTCGGGGGCGTTGTTGATGATGGTGTACTCGTGCTTGTCGCGTGCCTCGGCAGTGATGGTGGGACGTGCCACGCCGGCATATACCCACTCCTCGCCCTCGCGGATGTAGAGGTCCAATCCCTTCTGCGTGATGGCCGACATATTCACACCCGGCATCGACTGCGACGTGGTCCAGCGAGCCGTGATGATGTGGCTGTCGGTGGTAAATACCACAGCCAGACCGGTAGAGAATCCGCAGTAGGCGATGGTATTTTCGGGCATCGTGTGCTCCTGGGTGTTGATACGGTCATAGGGCTTGCCCGTAGGCTCGGCCTGACCGATGATGTTGAGTGTCGAAGCATCGACCCACTTCAATGTCTGCGCCTGCACGCCCAACGACAGCAGGGCCACAAACAAAGTTAAAAGAATCTTCTTCATTTTGGTCGTTTTTCTTTAGTTTATTACTCAGCCTTCTGCTCGTCGATCCAAGCTTTGATGCCTGCAGTGGCGAGGCCGAGCTTGTTCTTCTTGTTGAAGCCGCACAAGTCGTTGAAGAGCTTACCACCGCCATTGGCTGCAGTGTTGCGGAACGACTCAACGGTGATGTAACCCATCTTCTGGATGTGTGCCACCCACTCCTCGGGGATGCCAGCCTCAACGTAGAGCGCAGCATCGTCGGCCACAACCTTCTTCTCGGGGCGCATTGTGGGGAAGAACAACACGTCCTGAATAGAGGGCTGGTTGAGCATAAACATAGTGAGTCGGTCGATACCGATACCCATACCTGAGCAAGAGGGCATACCGTACTCCAGAGCACGCACGAAGTCCATATCGATGAACATAGCCTCGTCGTCGCCCTTCTCCGAGAGCTTCAACTGCTCCTGGAAGCGCTCCAGCTGGTCGATGGGGTCGTTAAGCTCTGAGTATGCGTTACAGAGCTCCTTGCCGTTTACGAAGAGCTCGAAACGCTCGGTAAGCTCCTCATTATCGCGATGACGCTTGCACAG
>JAGBUB010000009.1 GCA_017631035.1 Alistipes sp. | reverse complement strand
TCTCAGCACGGAAAGTGGGGCCGAAGGTGTAGATACGACCTAGCGACAAAGCGCCGAGCTCACCCTCCAGCTGACCCGATACGGTGAGGTTACAAGGCTTTCCGAAGAAGTCCTGTGAGTAATCTACCTTGCCATCCTCGGTGCGGGGAGGATTGGCAATGTCCAAAGTGGTTACGTTGAACATAGCACCTGCACCCTCGCAGTCAGAGCCTGTGATAAGGGGAGTGTGGAGGTAGTAGAAGCCGTTATCGTTGAAATACTTGTGAATAGCATATGCCATAGCGTGGCGGATACGCAACACTGCACCAAAGGTGTTTGTGCGGGGACGCAAGTATGCGATGTCACGCAGGAACTCGAGCGAGTGACCCTTCTTCTGCAAGGGGTAGGTCTCGGGGTCGGCTGTGCCGTAAATCTCGATAGAAGAGGCCTGTACCTCTACGCCCTGACCCGATGCGGGTGACTCAACGAGCTTGCCATCAACACGGATACAAGCACCTGTAGTGACCTGCTTGAGCTGATTCTCGTCGAATGAGGCCAAGTCGACCACAATCTGGATATTTCCTACGCACGAACCGTCGTTCAATGCGATGAATGCTACGTTTTTGTTACCGCGCTTGGTACGTACCCAACCCTTAACGGTGATGTCGCTACCCACAGCGCCCGATTTCAGAATCTCTGCAATTCTCAGCGTTTTCATATTATTGTTCTTTTGTTTGTTATTTTCCTGTGCTTAAACCCTCTCCGCAAAGAGGGGAGTTTATCAATCCACAAAGGTAGGTAATAATTTGCTATTTGTCAAAAAAAAAGTACCTTTGCAAACGGTACTTTGTACCGTCAAGCGTTAAATCATTATTTACGACTAACTTTTTGTACGCCTAATTTATGAAAAAGTTTATCCTTCTGGGCCTATCCCTGATGACCATACTTAGCTCCGTAGCACAATCCTCACGCGTATTCCGCAGTGAGTTTCTGACCTACGATACCCGTGAAGATGCCACTGCCGATAGACGCTCGCAGATAGCTCGTCACACAGTTTTCAAGCCCACGCTCTTTACCGAGGGTGCCGGTCAGAAGCGCTACCTGCAGAATCTGGAGATCGATGGCACGATGAACGACTATAACCTCTTCCTGCACCTTGAAAATATCGGTGCGGCCTACACCCTGCTTATCAATAACGAGGTGGTAGCCGAGGTTGAGGATCCTATCACTCCGGCCGATTTTATGGTGTCGTCGTACCTGCATCAGGGCCTTAATGAGGTTATCATCGCGTTGCGCGAGAGTCTTACGCCGCAGCTGCAGGAGGGCGTGAAGCCACTTGGCGCAAAACTTTTCGACAATAGTTACTTCTTCGCACAGCGCCGTCTTGCGGTGTACGACTACTCGATTATCCTTGAGCCCGACAGCACACGCCAGTTTGCACAGTTGCAGTTGGATGTGGCCGTGATCAACGACTTCAACTTCGCTGAGACCATTCAGGTGGGATTCGATATTTACAACCCCAAGGGCAAACTTATGGAGTTTAGTGTGAATGAGTTGGAGGTTGAGGGTCGCTCGATTGACACCCTTACCTTCCATCCCTATATCTACCACGCCAACGAGTTCAAGTGGGGTGGTGGTCAGCGCTCGCTCTACAGCGTTATGCTCTACATCAAGCGCAATGGTATGTTGTGGGAGTATATTCCGCTGAAGGTGGGCTTCGGCAAGACGGAGTACAGCAATGGCAAGTTCTATCGTTTCGATAAGGAGTTGCAACTCAAGAAGAAGGCTCACTTCAATGCCAAGGCCGACCGTGAGCAGACCCGCAAGGAGATTGAGCAGTTGCGTCAGGGCGGTTACAACACCCTCTGTCCCGACTATCCGCAGCCCAAGTGGTTCTACGATATGTGCGATGCGGCCGGTATGTTTGTAATCGATTGCGCCAATATCAACTCTCCCACCAATAACGACAACCGTACGGTGGGCGGTACGCCTGCCAACGAACCCGCGTTGGTGGATGAGTATATCGAGCGTGTGAAGGCTATGTACTATCGTTCGCGTAACCATTCGTGCATCATCGGTTTTGCACTCAGTGGTACAAATTCGGGCAATGGCTACAATATGTACAAGGCCTACGAGTGGCTCAAGTCGGTGGAGAGTCGTCTGCCCGTGTTCTACGAGGGCGCCCAGGGCGAATGGAATAGCGATAAATAATCCTGCACGACGATGAATATCGAACTTATAGTTGTCGGCAAAACCGACTCAAAGGAGGTTGAGGCGCTGGTGGAGATGTATGCCAAGCGTGTAAATCGCTATTGCCGTTTCTCTATCACTACGCTTGCCGATGTGCGTAACACACGCAATATGACCTCTGCCAAACAAAAGCAGATGGAGGGCGAGGCCATTCTGCGTCTGGTGGGCGATGGCGACTGCCTCACACTGATGGACGAGCGTGGCGCACAGTACACCTCGATGGAGTATGCCCAGTGGTTGCAGAAGCGTATGCTCAGCGGCGTGAAACGACTGGTGCTTGTGATTGGCGGCCCTTACGGCTTTTCTGACGAGGTATATGCCCGTGCCGACCAGAAGATTTCACTCTCGAAGATGACCTTCTCGCACCAAATCGTAAGAGCAATTTTTGCCGAGCAGCTCTATCGTGCATTTACAATCTTGAATAACGAACCATATCATCACGAATAAAATAATGAGAATTTTTCGTACAAATACCATCCTTACGGCGTGGCGCATAATTTTGCTTTACATTGTCTTGATGTTATGCCGCGTGGTGTTTTATATCTACAATAGCGCTCTTATCGGTCCTCTGCCCCAAGATGAGTGGTGGAGCCTATTGTGTGGCTCGCTTAAGTTCGACACCGTGTCGATACTCTATGCCAACGCAGTGTTTATCCTTTTGTCGATGGTGCCTCTGCGCCTTCGTGAGAAGGGCTGGTGGCAGGCTGTGATGTATTGGTACTATGTGGTGGTCAATACGCTGCTTATCGTGGTGGTGAATATGGCCGATGCCATCTACTTTCGCTATACGCAGAAGCGCTTCTCGGCCGACGAGATATTCTTTGCCGACAACGACAATTCGTTGCAACTTATCTTTACCTTTGCAGCCGAGAATTGGCACATTGTGCTCTCGGGCTTGGCGCTCATTGCCCTGCTCGTAGTGGGTTATGGCCGCAAGGTGAAGGTGGAAAATCTGTTTGCCGGAGTGTGGTACTATGCCGTGGGTGTGGTTATGTTTGCCTTGTCGATAGGCCTTGCTATTGGCGGTATTCGTGGTGGCTTTACCAAAATGACACGTCCCATCACCCTCTCAAATGCTACGCTCTACACCCCCGATAATGCCCGCGCTACGATGATTCTGAGCAACCCGTTCAGCATCCTGCGTACCATATCGTCGAGCGGAAAATTGCACTACGAAAAGTATTTCGACGAGGCTACTCTCTCATCGATCTACTCGCCCGAGCATTACCCTGCCGAGGGTACTGCAGCAACCGAGCTGACGGGTCGCAACGTGGTGCTCTTTATTATGGAGAGCTTCTCGGCCGAACACTCTTACCTTTTGCGTCCCGATCTTTATGAGGATGCCGAGCAGAAGGGATACACACCCTTTATGGACTCGCTTATGCGTCAGAGCTACACATTCTATAATATGTACGCCAATGGCAAGCGCTCGATTCAGGCTCTGCCCGCGGTGTGGAGTTCTATCCCCTCTTACAAGTCACCCTTCGTGCTTATGCCACAGGCGATGGCCGAGACTCGCTCGCTGCCTGCTATACTCAAGGACAAAGGCTACGAGACTATGTTCTTCTGTGGCTCCGACCACGGCTCAATGGGCTTTGGCGCCTATGCCCGCCAGACGGGAATCGAGAATCTATATAGCCGTCAGGACTATGAGAAAGTACACGGTACGGACGACTTCGATGGCTATTGGGGTATCTGGGACGAGAAGTTCCTGAACTATATGGGTGAGGTGCTCTCTGAGCAGACCGAGCCCTTCTTCTCAACGATGTTTACCCTCACCTCGCATCACCCCTTCGTGGTGCCCGAGGAGTACGAGGGTAAGTATCCCAAGGGCCTTACGCCTAACCATCAGTGCGTGGGATATGTCGATGATGCATTTAGAAAGTTCTTCGCTAGGTATGAGAACGAGGAGTGGTTCCGCAACACAATCTTTGTATTTGTGGCCGACCACGTCTCAAGCGAGAAGATGACCGAGACGTTCCGTCGCTCGCCCGGCGATTACCATATTATGAGCTTTATCTATGCCCCCGACAGTTCGCTCTTTGGCGAGCATCATCAGGTGGTGTCGCAAATCGATATTATGCCAACGCTGCTCGGTCTTATGGGCAACACCGAGCCCTATTTCGCATTTGGTCGCGATATCTTTAACGAGCATAGCGACCGTCCCTTTGCCATTAACTATGACAATAACGCCTTTCAGGCCATTACGGCTCAACATTTGATACGCTTCGACGAAAAGAATATCACGGGCGTCTACTCTATCGACGACATTATGCATACACGCAACCTGCAGGGCGAGGAGTCGGTCGATGATGTAGAGCAGAAGTTGAAGGCTATGATTCAGAGTTACTACTCTCGCGTCGAGCAAAAAGATTATTTGATAGATGATTCAATTCCTTCCGCTGCAACTGAGTGATAAACCCATCATCGACTCGTTGCTTGCACGCGCCGATGCACCCATTTGCGACTGCACCTTTGCCAATATATATATGTGGCAACCGACCTACCACACTTCGTGGGCCGAGGTGGGAGGATTGCTTGTGGTGAGTTATCGCATTGGCTTGTCGTGGGGCTATATGGTGGCCGGCGAGGGCGATTGGGCATTGGCTTACGATGAGTTGAATGATTATGTGACCGGCAGAGGCGAGGCATTGCGTCTGGTGTCGATGTCAAGCCGAGGTGTTGTCGAGTTCCGCAAGTGGATAGATAGCCGAGGCCTCGATGAGGGCAATTTTGCCATCTTCAATAGCCGCGATTATCAAGATTATATCTACTCCGTTGAGGAGTTGTGCACACTCCCCGGGCGACGTTTTCAGCCTAAAAGAAACCATCTCAACCGTTTTGCATCGCAATATGAGTATCGTTTCGAGCCACTTCGAGCCGAACATTTCGAGGCGTGCCTGCACCTGGAGTGTCGTTGGCAACGCAGCAAGGGTGAGGGTGAGTGCGTGGAGACCGGCGAGCAGAGTGCTATACGCCGTGCCTTTGAATCTTATGATGAACTGGGATTACAGGGCGGAGTGATTATTGTCGAGGGGCACGTTGTGGCTTTCACCTTCGGCTCTGCCATTAGCAAAGATATATTCTGTACCCACGTGGAGAAGGGTGATACCACTTACGACGGTGTCTTCCCGATGATAAACAACTGCTTTGCAAAGTTGCTCCGTGAACAAGGTTTTACGCAGGTCAATCGCGAGGAGGATATGGGCATAGCAGGTTTGCGAAAATCGAAACTTTCCTACTACCCGCAATTGTTGCAGGAGAAAATCAGCGTAAAGGCGTTGTCCGATGAACAGGTGCAGTGTCGCGAGTTATGGATTGATGTCTTTGGTGATGAGCGAGAGTGGGTTGACCGCTACCTGGCGGAGTACTCTTCAGCGGAGAATATGCTCTTATGCAAAGAGCAGGGCAGGGTGGTGTCGATGCTGCACATTGTGGATATTACCACTGACTATGGCCCTACGGCATACCTCTATGCTATTGCGACCGACCCCGCTTATCGAGGACGAGGCTATGCTAAAGAACTTATCTCGAAGGCTATCGGCAATGCGCGTGAGAGGGACTACAAGGCGGTTATGCTTATCCCTTCTGCGCCCTCGCTTGTGGAGTATTACCAGCGTTTCGGATTTGGTGAGCCATCCTATAGGCTGGACTTTTCCAATGGATTTGATTTTGGCACGGGAGATGCTGACAGAGATATTGCAATGACTCTCCTCTTATAAAATAAAAAGGCTGTCCCCGAAGGGGCAGCCTTTTCTTATCGTGGTTAAGATATTACATCTTGTAGAACTCCTCCCAACCCTTGCGCGGGGGTGTGTTGGTGAGCATAGCGTCGGCAAAGCGGTTGTTGACGATACGCTTTGTCTCGCGGTCGAAGATAATCTTCTCGTTAAGACGCTGAGCCATAACGCCGAGGCAGAATACCTGACACAGAGGACCGAACACCTCGAACGGTGAGTTTGCCTTCTCCTCGCCCATAACAGCCAGGAGGAAGTTCTCGTAGTGGTTTGAAGGAGGTGTGGGAACAACGGGCAGACGGCTTGCCATCTCGCGTGCCTTCGACTCGGGGATAATCTGAGTGGTAGCACCGTGTGAACCACGCTTGAAGATCAACTCGTCAGAGTACATAATCGTACCGGGGTTAATCTTAACGGCCGATGCAGCGGCAGCCTGACCGCCGATTGTAGGAACATCGGCACCCATCTTCGATTCGCCATAGCCCTCGGGGATGGGGGGATAGTTGCCAATACCGTCCCACCAAGTGATATCCATTGCGGGCATATCGCCACGACGCGGGAACTTGAAGTTGATGGTTGATGACATCGGGAAGAAGTATGTGTTCCAACCCTCGAACTTAACGGGTGTTACCTCATAGGGCAGACCCAAGTTCAGGAACTGGTGGATGGTGTCGATAAGGTGAGCACCCCAGTCGCCCAATGCACCCATACCGAAGTCGTACCACGAACGCCAGTTGCCGGGGTGATACTTCTCGTTGAACTCGTGGAACTGCTGTGTGGTGTGCCACAAATCCCAATCCATACCATCGGGAATAGGCTGTGCCTGCGGGAAGCGGTCGATATTCACATCGTAGCCGTGCCAACGACGTGAGTTATTCATATGTGCATCGACGTGTGTTACGTTCTTGATGATGCCAGCCTCGGTCCACGCCTTGAACTGGTAGTAGTTGGCATCAGAGTGACCCTGGTTACCACCCTGTGTTACAAGGTGAGGATTGCGCTTGGCAGCCTCAATCATAAGTTCGCACTCGTAGAATGTGCGACCCATAGGCTTCTCAACGTATACGTGCTTGCCCTGATTAAGAGCCAGCATCACGCAGGGGAAGTGTGAGAAGTCGGGAGTCTCAACCACCACGGCCTCGAACTTAGAGCCCATCTCGTCGAACATCTTACGGAAGTCGGTGTATACCTTTGCCTTGGGATGTGCTGCGATAGACTCCTGGCAACCCTTCGACTTGAGGTCGACGTCGCACATAGCTACGATGTTGGCCATACCTGTCTTCTCGAACTCGCGCATTACCTCGCGACCACGGTTAGCCATACCTACCCATGCGATGTTTACCTTACCCAATTTAGCAAAACGCTTCTTTTTATCCTCAGCCTGCTGCTGAGCCGAAGGAGCCGCCGATGTCGATGACAGACCGCCCATCATTACGCCTGCTGCAGCCAATCCTGACTTCTTCAGGAAGTCGCCGCGTGAAATTTTGTCGCTCATAAAAGTATATTTTATTTAGTTGTTTTAATGTGCAGTAACGATACGGATTTAAAGTTAGTAATAATTTTCCGATTCTTCCTCCTTTTTGTCTTAAAATCTTATTTTTTACGATTGCAATGCTCTTTTTTGTAGATGTTGCCTGCAGAAAAATGCAGTTGAAAATTTGTAGTAATAAAAATTATGGTTAACTTTGTTACACGCAGTCATTTGAAAAATGATATGTGGATTTCACGTCGCAACCTCTTGTGTTAGGGGTTGATTTTCAGGATACTATATCCGTAGCGTTGGGATAAACTTGCTATTTTGATACCGCTACGGCGGATTGTTTAGGGGTGAAATACTTTTTTGCGAATTATTAACCATTAAATTTTAATGCGTATGAAGAAATTGATTTTGGCAGCTGTATTCTGTATGTTGGCTGCAACCACATTTGCACAGAGCAATGGTTTGGGTTTTCGTGTTGGTAGCGGTGCTGAGTTGCAGTATGAGCGTTATTTCGGTTCGGGCGATGTGTTGAAGGTTAATGCTGGTCTCTTTGATTTCGACGGTAACTTCTTCGGTACCGTAGTCTACGATTGGGAGTGCTTCAACTGGGGTAACTGGACTCCTAATGCTGGCGATTGGTTCTTGCAGGCTGGTGTCGGTGGTGCTGTTGGTATCTGGCAGGACAACTTCAATCTTGGCGTAGCTGGTGACGTGGCATTTGGTATTCACTTCACTGGTGCTCCAATCGCTCTGGCGGTTGATTATCGTCCGACAGTATTCCTTTTCAACGATAGCTTAGGTGACGGATTTGGTAGCTTCGGCTTGAGTTGTACGTTCCGTTTCTAATGGAACTTACCATAAATAAAAAAGAGGTCGAAAGGCCTCTTTTTTTGTTTTGTTGATGTTTACAGATTAGTTTGGGGAGTGTGTAGTTTTTTGCGTTTGTTTTGCGACAAATGTAGTGCTTGAATGAAAAACAGCAGCAAATATTTTGCGCAGAACGATTTTATGCCTACTCCGGTTATCGTTTTCCGATAAATGTGGGTGAAGGGAGTTTAAAATTTATGAATTGCCAAGCTTGCGAGATGTTGAGGCTTGCAATGTTTTAATATAAGGAGCTAGGGTGGTTTGTAAAACAATGAATGTGTATATGAGAAAAAAAGTATAAAAAAAATAGTATTATGTTTTGCAAAGTAGTTGGATATTTATATATTTGCAATAGCAAACTCAACTAAACAAAGACAAACTCAACAATTACAATTAACTCAACTATGAAACATTTATCTTTTATTGCTTTAATCGCTGCTATGCTCTTTGCCTTGCCTCATACGGCTAAGGCAGAGGGCGAAGCGATGGAACACACCTACGCTGCGGAGCAGCAGCCGCAGATGATACGCGGAAGCGTTGTGGATCAGACGGGTAACTACATCAGTTACGTAACCGTTGTAGCCATGCAGGATGGTCGTCAGGTTACGGGCGCATCGTCCAATACGCAGGGCGTCTTCTCTTTTTCGCTTGCCAATGGCACATACACCATTGTGGTGGAGTGTGTGGGCTACGAAACTTTCGAGCGCGAGGTTACTATGCCCGAGGGTGCCGATATGGGCGTTATTACGCTGAAGGAGTCCTCGACCGAGATTGACGATGTGATAGTCAAGGCTGAGATGATTCGTCGCGAGGCCGACCGCTTCGTGGTCGATGTGGCTAACTCGGCTTCCGCCATCGGCAAGGATGGTGTGGAACTACTGCGTCAGTCGCCCGGCGTGTGGGTTAAGGATGATGATATCTCGATCAATGGCTCATCGGGCACGAAGATCTTTATCAACGGCCGCGAAATAAAACTATCGGGTAAGGATTTGGTCAGTTATGTCAAGGCGCTGCGTGCCGAGGATATCGCAAAGATTGAGGTTGTGCCGCAGACGGGTGCCGACTACGATGCCGACTCTACGGGCGGCGTGCTACTTATCACCCTGCGTCGCCGATTGGATAATGGTGTGATGGGTTCTGTTACGATGCAGACCGTGCACGGCGAGTGGTCGGAGGACTACAATCCTTCGGCCTCGATCAATGCCCATGTCGGTAAGTTCGATATCTCGGCCTCGGGATGGTACTACAATTACGATATGGATGTGAAAGCAACCGAGCATACCACCTATACGGGAATGGACACAGAAATCGATGCTAACTCTGATATAATCCCCACGGGGGCCAATAGTGGTGCCAGCCTCTCGGCAGTAGCCGAACTCTCGCCCCGACACAGCATTGGTCTCTCGCTTGATTACACTGGCAATAGTACGAATAACTTTACCGAGTCTGTAACGAATTATCGTGCAGGCCTTGATGAGCGCCTTTTGGGGAGTACATACACCGGCTACGACCGCTTTTACCGCTATGCCGCCACGCTGAACTACATCTTCAGGACCGACACGCTCGGCTCAAACCTGAAGGTCATTGCCGATTATAACCAGAGCGATCCTCGCTCGGGTAACGACAACCATACCGTCATCACCGAGGCCAGTAGCCAGATCGACTCGCTCTACCGCGATCGCAGTAACTCAACATTCCGCATTGCCACCGCACAGCTCGCTCGTGAGCGTTACCTCTCTTCCCGATGGAAGCTGAGTTACGGTGCGAAATATACCTACAACGAGATTAACAGTGCGATGCAGTATCGCTACCTGTACGATGGAGCGTGGGTGCCCTCGACGGTGGATGACTACGACATCACCTACACCGAGAATATCAGTGCGGCCTATGTTACTGCTTCGATGAACTATGGTCGTTGGAGTGCCGTTGTGGGTCTGCGAGGCGAGTACACTTACGCACAGGGTAAGGGCTCGGATGTGGAGCAGAACTACTTCTCGCTCTTCCCCAATGCCAACTTCTCATATGCACTCGACAAGACGGGCAAGCACTCTTTGGTGGCACAGTACTCGCGCACTATTACACGACCCTCGTTCTGGAATCTTACTCCGCGTCGATTGCAGGTTACCGATTACACAATACAGACGGGCAACCCCGAACTCGATCCACAGTTTGTCGATCAGGTTACGCTGACGGCAGTGGTAGGGTATAAGTATAGCCTGACGGCAGGTGTGCAGTTTATGCACGATGCCATCCAGCAGATGGTTATAAACGATGCAGAGGATCCGCGAATAATGAATCTTACGATGGATAATTTGCCGACGATGAACCAGTATTTTGCTATGCTGAATCTTCCCTTCACCCTCACCAAGTGGTGGGATTGGAACACCTCACTCACGGGCCTTCTCCTCGCACAGCGCATCACGGCAGCCAGCCCCATTGAGCATAATAGCGTCTTGCAAGGACAGACCACGATGACCTTCAAGCTCCCTAAGAAGTTCTTCGTCGATCTCTATTACAGCGGAATGACGGGTGTTAAGATGGCGAATATGGACATTCTTGCCAACCACAGTATGACGCTCACGCTGAAGAAGCAGATCAAGGATTCGTGGATCTTGCAGTGTGGCCTGAAGAATATCATTCGCCAGGGTCAGCGCCTCGCTTCCGATGGAGAGGGCTTCCGCCGCGAGATGGAGACTTTCGGTCAGAATCAGGAATTTGCTGTTAGTTTTGCCGTAACGTGGAACTTCAAGAGTGGTAAGCAGTTCCGAGCAAAGAGCGTCGAGAAGAACGATACTTCACGAATGTAAAGCATACAACTCAACTATTACCATAAGCACTTACTGTTGAGAGAGGGTGTCGCACGTTAGTTGCGCGCCCTCTTTTTTTATAAAACTCCTTCTGCGAGCAGCATCTTCTTGTATGCCTCGGCCTTACGCTCCAGCGATAGGGGATAAGCGCGTGAAGAGGAGGGCATACGCCAGAAGTGCAGGGTGCGGCCGCCAACGGTTATCTCTACTCTCTCGCCCACCTTGGGCTTTGGGCAGGCAAACTGTTCGACAAGAGTGTCGGTAGCCTTCTCGCCCGTGGTTATGATGGCCTGGCAGTGGGGCAGGGCGTTCAGTAGCGCCTCGATGTCGGTGGGGCGTACAACCTCCAAAAACTTATCCGAGGCGTTGTCTTGCAGGCGACGCACCTCGCAGGCTGTATCGTAGAGCGCAATGCCATGCTCGTGGCAGAACGCTATGATACGCTCGCTATCAAATCGTTTTTCGCCCTTTATCTCGAAGTGATGCTTGTCGCCGAAGAATATATAACCCCATATGCGCCACATATCGTTTATCCAGTTGGGATAGAAGAATTCCATCGACCACCGCTCACGCTTGGGCGGGAAGCTGCCGAGCATAAGTAGTCGTGCCCCCTCGGGTAGAAAGGGCTTTAAGGGGTGGCTTTCGGTGGGGATATTCATCTTATATGGCCTCTTTTAGTGCCTGGAAATAGAGTAGTGCCTCATCGCGCGACATAAAGCGAGAAAGATTCTCTTCGCCCTTATCCTGCTTGTATAGAACTACCTCGGGATGATACTGAACTCCTATGACGAATCGAGTGTCGGTGCGCTCCAGAGCCTCCACTATCTCAATGCCATTGGTCGTGGTCGTTGCCGTTACGATGGCGTTGGTGCCTTCGAGCGAACCGATGGCCTGATGGTGCCACGAAGGGCACTTCTCGATTGTGAGCGTACCCACAGCTTTGTGCAGCAGCGAGTTTTTGGCGGTAACTACCACATCGTGGCTAACGTAGTCGTGCTCGGCATCGGGGTTTGACTTGTCGTAGCGGTGTGTGTGGCTATACACAGCACCCTCTTTAGCATAGTAAGTGGGAATATCCTGAATAAGTTCTGCGCCCGACACCACGGCCAACATCTGTGCACCACGACAGATGCAGAGTGTGGGAATATCGTTTTCGATGCAGTATTGCAGTAGCAAATAGTCGCTCACATCGCGTGTGGGGTTGTAGTCGCGCTCGGCCTCAATGCCGTGCCACGGCTGTGGGTTGCGGTAGAGCGTGGGGCTGATGTCCTCACCGCCCGTCATCACCACGGCATCAATACCACGCATCACTTCCTCGGCATTCGACGCAAGGAACGAGCCCTCTTTTACACGCTCGGCATCGGCAAGGAGCAGAAAATCGAGCGAGTCGATATGTTCGGGTGCAATCTTTGAGTCCGCATATGTCAATGCCGATGACTGCACCTGACCAAGTAACACGGGGCGTGCACCGATGGCCTCAAGGGCGAGGTATGTGCCCATATATGAACTCCCCGTAAGACCCTCGCGCCAAGCAATGCCAATCACTGGTCTGTTATCCACCGTGCAGCCGCTTATGGCCACAAGGCAGAGTAAAAATATGCTTAGTAAGTATCGTTTCATAATATCTATTTAGTTGTAAAAATCACCTCCTCGCCATCGCGTGCCGCACGCAAGGGGTGGGGTAGATCTCTATCCAGCTCGGCCTGTGTGCCGTGCAGTGTGCGTGCCATATGTGTAAGATATACGGGCTGACCTTGGGCAGGGGTGTAGCGCTTGGTCTTCTCCAATATGCGTACTATGCGCTCGACACCCGCCACGCTGGTGTGGGTGTAGGAGCGGAAATCGTCGTCGTAGCCAATGCCCATCGTGGCCTCCATAATAAGTGCGGTGATGGGTTTGCCTGCCGCATCGTGGGCGTCGATACCCGCCAGACGTGCTGCAACGGCAGGAATACCGCCCGTGTCGGTGGCATATATAAGACGTACGCCCTGCTTCTCGACAAGATACATCAGCGTCTGCTCGAACATATAACCCGTAGCGTGGCTTGCGGGCAGGGGTGTGATCTCAATCTCACCCAACACCACCTTTTGGCCTACATACACAGGTATAATCTCGGGCATAGCCAACTGCAACTCCTTGGCTGCACGCTGGAAGTCTGTCTTGGCAATGTCGTACCACGTCTGACTGAGGAATACTCGCTTTATGCCTGCACGCAGAGCCGAGGCAGGGTGGTAGTGGTCGCCGTGTGAGTGGGTGTAGAAAATTGTGTCGGGGCGAGATGACGAGGGAATCATCTCCAGGTTCTCGGCCGTGAGGTCGATGAATATTTTGTCGTCCATCACGATGCTCGACAAACGGCGGTGCTCGCCTCTCGCATCCTTGCCCTTCCAGTCGGCAGCGCCAGTGCCCAGGAAGCGCACTTTGAGGCCGTTGATTGTGGGTGTAGTGGTATCGAATATCTTGGCGTGTACGCCCTCAGCGCCCACGGCAAGCATCGAGGCGGCTGTTGTCTTCAGAAATGTCTTTCTATTCATTATCGGGGCAGTTTAATTTATATACGTTTGTTATCTTCTGCTCAAAGCCACTTGTGCGGTAGAGGGCATTGGCAGCCTCTCGCTGTGGGTTCGAGGTGAGCATTAGTGTGCAGGGCGAGAGAGTCTCTTCGCAGTAGCGTATGGCGTGGCTGATAAGCGCTCGGCCATATCCACGTGAGCGGTAGGCGCTATCGACCACCACATCCTCTACCCACGCCTTGCGACCCGTTGGGGAGAGATATGTGGCCAGGGTAAGCATTCCAACCACCTCTTCCTGCTCGCGCATAATAAATAGATGTGAGGCGTCGTTGGCCAGCAGACCTCGCAACTCCTGCTCGCCAAAGATTATTGTCTGCTGTGTCAGTTGGCCTAGCAACGAGCGTATTGAGGCGATGAGTTGCTCATCGTAGTGGGTAACAGGCTCAATCATTGTTATAGTTTTGTTTCTGATGTGTGAAATTAATATATTTTTCGTTAAAAATACCTGCGAGGTCAATTTTTTAAGTGAATTTGCGGTTTATATATGTTATAAAAGAGCGGATTTGGACGTATATCAATAGAATCGGTGGATGCTGGCAAGTGCTATATTTTGGACTATATGTGCATTTTCGAGGAGCGCTGATACTTTTGGTTTAATTGTATGTACAATAATGTCACGCCGATAAAATGCGATTTTATATATTTGCAACTCCATCCTAGGACAATGTTCGGTTTTGGTCATTTTGGATAAAAAAAACGCACAAAACGCGAAAACTTGAAAACTTTTTTTGTTTTTTAGTTTTCTGTGCGTATATTTGCCTTGGAAATAAAGACAAAAAGATGACTCAAAGGGAAAAAGTAATAGCACATGTTGCTCAAATGGTTCAGACTCTGGGAGTTAAGTCGGTTCGTATGGACGATGTGGCCCAGTCGCTTGGAATGTCGAAGCGCACGCTCTATGAAATGTTCGGCGATAAGGAGGAGCTGATCTTCGAGAGCGTGAAGTACCATTCGGAGCAACGCGCCAAGGAGATACTCTCAACGCTCGGGCGCTACGACACGGGAATTGAGCAGTTGCTTGCCTGCACATACGCATTGCTTAACGGCGGCGTGATGCTGGAGGTGGATAAGCGAATGACAATTAACCTTAAAAAGTTCTACCCCGTAATCCACGAGCGATTGAGCTGCTGCCACATTGAGCAGAGTTTTGCTGGATTGAAGTGCGTGTTGGACTACTCGATGGAGAATGGCGAGTTGGAGCCTTCGGTCGATGTGGAGCTTATGACACGCCTGTTCTTCAATACGATGCAGACATTGCTCTACGATAACTCGACGGTAATACCCGAGGAGATTACCCGTGAGGAGGCGCTTTCGGCGATGCTAATCAATTTCCTACGTGGCATAGCCTCGGAGAAGGGTCGCAAGATTATAGACGACATCCTTGCCCGAAGCCCCCGACCGCTCACACTTGCCGAGCGTCGCGAGTTGGCAAAGCAGGGCCACGACAAGGTGGAGTAGGATATGGAAAGAATGAAAGAAAAAATAAACTTAATTATTGCTAAAATTTAATTGTATGAAACTGAAGAATCTCTTTTTTACACTAGTAACGCTTGTGTGCGCTACAGTGGTGCCTGCAATGGCACAGGAGACAGCAGGAGCTACACAGTCCACGTTGATGCTTACGCTCGACGATGCATTGAAGATTGCCCTAAGCGAGAGTCCTACGGTTCAGATTGCCGACCAGACTATCGAAGCTAAGAAGTACGCCAAGAAGGGTACTTACGCAGCGTTGTGGCCCGAGATTTCGGCCTCAGCGTCATATCAGCGCTATATCGCGAAGCCCTCGTTCCACATTATGGGACAGACCGTTAAGATGGGTACTACCAATACTATGACTGGCGGATTTTCAGCTGCTATGTCGTTGATTAACGCACAGTTGTGGAAGTCGCTCAAACTCTCGGCTATGGATGTTGAGTTGGCCGTTGAGCAGGCTCGCTCGTCACGCATCGATATGATCGAGCAGGTGTCGAAGGCCTTCTATCAGGTGTTGTTGGCAAAGGACTCTTACGAGGTGTATAAGCGTGTGTACGATAACGCCGTGACCAACCATAAGATTGTTGAGAAGCGCTACTCTGTAGGCCAGGTGTCGGAGTACGACTTCATCCAGTCGCAGGTGAGCGTGGCAAATGCCGAGCCCAACGTATTCAGCGCCGAGAACTCTATTATGCTTGCTTTGTGGCAGTTGAAGGCGTTGCTTGGTCTTGATTTGGAGCGTCCTATCGACTGCGTGGGCACATTGGCTAGCTATGAGGATAGCCTCACATCGCAGATTGATACACAGAACTCATTGATTAACAATAGTACAATGAAGCAGTTGGATATTCAGGAGCGTATGCTTATGCAGAATCTCAAGATTCAGCGTGCAGCTAACCTCCCCTCATTGGCCGGTACGATTAACTACCAGTGGACTGCGATGGACGAGACAATGAAGATTTCAAACTTTAAATGGATGGGCTCTTCTACTGCTGCCTTCAGCCTTAACGTCCCCATCTTCTCGGGTGGCAAGCGTCGTGCGGCTATCAACCAGTCGAAGATTGATATCACCAAGTTGCAGTTGCAGCGCGAGGATACCGAGCGTCAGTTGCGTACAGCCGCTATGTCGTACTACAGCAATATGCAGACCAGCCTGAAGCAGTATCACGCCTTGTCGCAGACCATCTCGCAGGCTAAGCGCGGTTACGAAATTGCCGTTAAGCGTTACGAGGTTGGTAGCGGTACGTTGGTGGAGATCGATAACTCACAGTTGGCATATACTCAGGCTGAGTTGTCACGTTCGAACGCTATCTATAACTATTTGATTAATCAGGTGTCGTTGGAGAAGCTCTCGGGTGACACTTACACAAACAATTCAGAGGAAAACTAAAAACAGACACGAATATGAAAATGAATGTAATCTTGAGAACATTGCTCATTGGCGGTGTTTATGTAGCAAGCGTTGCTTGCCAGTCGAAGCAGGCTGCCACTACGACCACTCTGGTCGAGGAGAAGCCTAAGGTAACTACCGAGATTGTACATCTGCAGAATGTTGAGCAGCAGAGTATCTTCACAGGTAATGTTGAGGGTTTTGCCGTAAATAATATCACTCCTCAGCAGCCCCGTCGTATCGCGCGTCTGTTGGTAGATGTTGGTGATCACGTACACGCAGGTCAGCGTGTGGCTGAGATGGAGAACTCGGCTCTTGCTCAGGCCAAGGCTCAGTACGAGAACAATAAGGCAAACTTCGAGCGTTCTGACGAGCTCTATAAGTTCGGTGGCGAGTCGAAGGCTAACTGGGAGGCACTGAAGACCGCTTACGAGGTGTCGAAGTCAACCTATGAGAATATGTTGGAGAACACCACTTTGACCTCGCCCATCTCTGGCGTTGTTACCGCTCGTAACTACGACAATGGTGATATGGTTGGTGGTCAGCCCATCTTCGTTGTGCAGAAGATTAACCCCGTGAAGGTGTTTATCAATGTTTCGGAGTCACTCTACTCATACATCAATAAGGGTATGAACGTAGATGTTGAGTTTGATGCTCTTCCCGAGAAGAAGTTCGTGGGTAAGGTATCACGCATTACTCCCTCAATCGATCCTCAGACTCGTACCTTCGAGGTTGAGCTTACCATTGCCAATGGCAAGGAGGAGATTAAGCCGGGTATGTATGCTCGCGTAACAATGAACTATGGTTCACGCAAGAATATCGTTGTGCCCGATCGTGCTATCGTAAAGATGATGGGTTCGGGTGACCGCTTTATCTATGTATTGAAGGCCGACGGCAGCGTATCATACCAGAAGGTTGAGCTTGGTCGCCGTATGGATGACAAGTTCGAGGTATTGAGTGGTGTTGCTGATGGCGACGAGGTAGTAGTATCAGGTCAGTCAGCACTTAAGAATGGTATCGCCGTTGAGCGCGTAAAGTAGTCCGTAGTAAAACGAGTAAAAAAGTCAAACGATGAATATATATAAGACATCGGTCAATAACCCCATAACCTCGATTATTGTCTTCGTGGCAGTAGCCATTATGGGTATATTCTCGCTGTCGCGATTGGGTATTGACCTGTTTCCCGATATCGAGTCTAATATGTTGATGGTCATGACCTCATATCCCGGTGCTAGTGCCGAGGATATTGAGAACAACGTGACACGTCCTCTGGAGAACGTGCTCAATGGTGTGGACCATCTCGATAACATCACTTCGCAGTCGAAGGAGAATATGTCAGTGGTAACTCTCGAGTTTGAGTATGGTTACGACCTTGACATCTTGGCCAACGACGTGCGTGATAAACTTGATATGCTCTCAACACTGCCCGATGGTGTGAGTCAGCCTATCATCTTCAAGTTCTCTTCTGATATGATCCCCGTTCTGATGCTCGGTGTAACTGCAGAGGAGAGTATGTCGGGACTCTACAAGATTCTCGACGACCAGATTGCAACACCTCTGGCGCGTGTTAGCGGTGTGGGTACAATCTCTATCGCGGGTATCCCCGAGCGTGAGATTCAGGTATATTGCGACCCCAACAAGCTGGAGGCTTACGGCCTTTCGATTGAGGTTATCTCTAACGCTATCGCAGCCGTAAACCGCAACACTCCTGCTGGTTCGTTCGACGTAGGTTCTAACGCTTATTCTTTGCGTGTAGACCACGAGTTTGAGGATCCCAGCGAGATGTATGACCTTGTAGTGGGTTATCGCAATGGTGCCCCCATCCTTTTGCGTGAGGTGGCTACGATCAAGGATACCGTTCAGGAGCGTATTCAGGAGACATATAACAATGGTGAGCAGGGTGGTATGATCATCGTGCAGAAGAAGTCGGGTGCTAATGCCGTGGCTATTTCGCGCGAGGTTAAGGCATACATCGAAGAGTTGAAGCAGACTCTTCCTGCCGATGTGCAGCTCTTCACCATTATGGATACATCTGATAACATCGTATCTACCGTGAAGTCGTTGCGCGACACCATCATCACTACCTTCCTTTTGGTGATGCTCGTAGTGTTCCTCTTCCTGGGTCGCTGGCGTGCAACCTTCATCGTAATCTTTACGATTCCTATTTCGTTGCTTGCTGCCGTTATCTATATCTTGGCTACGGGAGAGACTCTGAATATCATCACTATGTCGTCGCTCTCAATTGCTATCGGTATGGTTGTGGATAATGCCATCGTAGTATTGGAGAATATCACTACTCATATCGACCGAGGCGCGAAGCCCAAGCAGGCGGCAATCTTTGCAACCAAGGAGGTGGGTATCTCAGTTATTGGTGGTACACTTACTACAATTGCCGTATTCTTGCCCCTTACTATGGTGACAGGTATGGCGGGTGTGCTCTTCAACTCAATGGGTTGGATGGTAACCATCACACTGACCGTGTCAACAATCGCGGCGATTACCTTTACTCCTGTGCTCTGCTCAATGATGATGAAGAAGAGCCCGAAGAAGGCGTGGTTCCAGCACCATATTGACAATGTGATGGAGCGCTTCAACCACTTCTATGGTGGTATCCTCGCGTGGTGTGTAACTCACCGTAAGACTATCATCATCGGTTCGTTGGCACTCTTCGCTGGCGTGTTGGGTGGTTTGTACCCCTTCATTAAGTCGGAGTTCTTCCCCGCACAGGATAATGCATCACTCTCTGTATCGATCCAGCTTCCCGCTGGTACTCGTCAGGAGATTACACGTGACCTCTCGCTTGAGATCTCGGATCGTTTCCGCAAAGCATTCCCCGAGGAGTTGGAGATGGTGAGTGTTCGTGAGGGTCAGGCCGATACTGACAATATCTTCGGCGCAATGTCTGAGAATGGTACACACATTATCTCTATGAACCTGCGCTTTGTTGAGAAGACCGAGCGTGAGAAGGGCCTTACCGAGATTGCCGATGAGATGCGTGCTATTTTGGATGAGTACACCGAGATACGTACCTTTAACGTAACAACTGGTGCTGGCTCGATGGGTGGTGCAAGTTCAGTAGATATTGAGCTCTATGGTTACGACTTCGATACTTCGGATGCCTTGGCTGAGCAGGTGGCAAACATTATGCGCAATGTAGAGGGCTTTACCGAGGTTACCATCTCGCGTAACGAGTATACTCCCGAGTACCACGTTGATTTCGATCTGGAGAAGTTAGCTCGCAGCGGTCTGGATGTAACGACAGCTTCAATGTACTTGCGTAACCGTATCAATGGTTCGGTATCGTCATACTATCGTGAGGATGGTGACGAGTATGATATTCGTGTACGTTATGACAAGAAGTTCCGTGAGTCAATCGAGGATATTGAGAATATCACCATCTACAACCCGACAGGTCAGGGCGTGAAGATTCGCGATATCGGTACTGTTAAGGAGGCTTCTACACCCCCGACCATTACTCGTAAGAACCGTGACCGTTATGTAACCATTTCGGGTATCGTAGGTACAGGCTATACGCTCAGTGATATGGTTCTTCAGGTTCAGAACGAGTTGGATAAGATTAAGATGCCTGCTGGTTTCTCTTGGCTCGTAGGTGGATCGTATGAGGATATGCAGGAGACATTTACCGATATGGCATTGCTTATGGTGCTGATGGTTATCCTGGTATTCGTAATTATGGCTTCGCAGTTTGAGTCATTGACCTATCCCTTCGTTATTATGTTCTCACTGCCCTTCGCGGTGTTGGGTGTTGCAATCGGTCTGGCAGTTACGGGTACGCCTCTTAACATTATGTCAGTGCTTGGTGTGTTGATGCTTATCGGTATTGTGGTGAACAACGGTATCGTGCTGGTGGATTACACTATCCTCTGCCGTGAGCGAGGTATGAACATCATCGATGCTGTGGTTACAGCCGGTAAGAGCCGTCTGCGTCCTATCTTGATGACTACTACCACTACAGTGCTCGGTATGATTCCGATGGCGGTAGGTAATGGCGTAGGTGCCGAGATGTGGAACTCACTGGGTATGTCAGTGGCGTGGGGTCTTGCGTTCTCTACATTGATTACGCTGATTCTTATCCCCACACTCTTTGCAGCCTTTGCTGTTCGTGGTGAGAAGCGCCGCGCAAAGCTGGCATTGAAGCAGGCTAATAACTAAAAATGAATGTAACTATGAAAGCAGTATTTTTATCGTGTAACCAGTCTATGTATGAGGCTGTTATGGATATAATGAAAGATATGGGCATCCGTGGTTTCACTGGCTGGGAGGAGCTTATGGGTTGTGGCTCTAATGATGGTGAGCCTCACTTGGGTTCGCATGCTTGGCCCACGATGAACTCGGCGCTTATCTCTGTGATGGAGGATGATAAGGCTGTGGCGTTCCTTGCCCGTATGAAGCAACTCGACCAGGAGAACGACCAGCAGGGTCTTCGTGCCTTCGCTTGGCCCGTTACCGATATGATATAATAGATTATCGCCCACAGAAAAAACTGTCCGATAATTTTTATTGGACAGTTTTTTTATTAATTTTGGAAAAGGAAGCATATAATTTGCTCTAATTTATAAAGCAGAACTAACTTATAAAACACATAGAATATGAAAAAAATTATTTTTGCAGCGCTGTTCTGCCTTGCAGCTGTATGCGGCGTACAGGCACAGGAGAATCCTATGAAGTATAACGGTCTGGTGATGGAGTATAATGGCGATGATGCTCAGGCAAAGGCTGTAGTTGATGCCTTGCAGTCGGTATTGCCCGATGTGGAGAAGGCTTTTGGCTGGCAGGCTGGTCGCGAGACTATCTCAATCGACTACAGTGGTACAGTAACATTCACCTCTGGCGAGAAGAAGACTACAGGTCAGATTTTTGCATTCGATCAGGGTACAGATTCTATGAGCCTTGGTGCATCGATGAGTATTGCAGGCAAGAGCTATGATCTGAATGTCGATATCGTTGCTCACGAGGATATGAAGGGCGCTAACCTTATCTTCAATAATCAGGAGGTTATCAATGTCGTTTCGCAGGTTATGCCCAACGCAGATCAGAACGATGCCTTGATGAAGGTTTACGGCGCTGTTTCGATGTATCCTGGCATTAAGATCGGTATGAAGATTGCTATCGACCTGGCATCGATGATGTAGTGCTGATAACAACGTAGATTCAGTTATGGAGTGCCCTTGGGCACTCCTTTTTTGTTGCACGTTTGTGCCGATATTCGATAAAAAGAGGTAACTTCGCATTTGCGCTCCTAAGCGCAGGAGCAGATTCCTACACTAACTATAAATAACTTAAAAAGTGTTATGACAAGTAGTATTTCCGTGCGCCAAGCTACGATGGATGATGCGGCGATGATTGCACGCGTTGTGTCGATGGCCATTGGCGATGAACAGGCACTCTATGACTATTGTGGCGAGAATTACCTTGCGGTGCTCACTTCGGTGGCGCAGGCCGATGCTACGCAGTATAGCTGGCGTTATGCTCTTGTTGCCGAGGTTGACGGCTCTGTGGCGGGAGTTGTTGTGGGTTACGATGGCGCTATGCTGGAGGAGTTGCGTGCGGGCACGTTTGCCATCATTCGCAAGCATATTGGACGTGTACCTACCATCCCCAACGAGACCGAGGCTGGCGAGTATTATCTCGACTCGGTGGGTGTAGTGCCTGAGTATCGTGGCCGTGGTGTGGGACGTGCGTTGGTGGCTGCTCTGTGTGAAAAGGCTTTTAAGGAGGGACACGAGCGCGTGGGACTTATCGTTGATTCTGACAATGCGCAAGCCGAGAGACTATACACCTCGCAGGGCTTTGAACGTGTCGGCACACGTCTTTTCTTCGGCCATCAGATGTGGCATCTGGTTGCCACTCCCCGCTCGGTAACGTATAGATAGCGCTCCCTGGTTTACACATTGGTTTACACAAATGCCATAAAAACCACCGAAAACGCTCAAAAACCGCACAAAAAAAGGCGGTCATCTTTCGATAACCGCCTCACTTTCAGTGACTCCGACAGGATTCAAACCTGTAACCGCTTGATCCGTAGTCAAGTACTCTATTCAGTTGAGCTACGGAGCCATTTGCTGATTGCGAGTGCAAATATACGGCACTTTTTCTTCTTGTGCAAATCTTTTGTGAAGTTTTTTTAGAATATTTTTATTCTTTTTCGGCAATGGCTTGATTTTCACACTTTTGATTGTGCGATAAAATTACTCGAAACAATGCGACAATTCGTGCAAAAGATCCTCGCCGTAGATATTGCGTGCTACAATCACGCCATCGGGCGAGATGAGGAAGTTCGTAGGCAGAGCCGTCAGTGCATAGGTCTCGGCTGCCGAACCCTGCTCCTGCGAGTCTATAAGGTGTGTCCACAGCATATTGTTTTGTGCTACGAACGAGCGCCAACGGTCTATATCGCGGTCGAGCGACACGGCGCATATCTCAAATCCACGCAGGGCATATCGGCTGTAAGCCTCCTGTTGGTAGGGTAACTCCATCAGGCAGGGCTCGCACCACGTGGCCCAGAAGTCGAGGAGCACCCACTTGCCCTTGCCGCACAACTCCGAGAGTGAGGTCTTGTCGCCTGTTATGTTTTGTAGCTCTACGTCGATGAAGGGCTGTCCCACCTCGCTGCGGGCGTAGACCTCGATGTAACGCTCAAACTCGCGTAGCGGAGTCGTGTTGCGCATCTTGGAAGAGAACTGCTTCAGGCGTACTCGCATATCCTCGGCCGTCATCGTGCGCGACTCCTGCGAGGTGAAGAGTTCCACTCCAATTATGTTGTCCAGGTTGTCGGTTATCGCCGTCGAGAGAATGTCGTTGTACTTTGCCACCAGCGACTCGTACATCTCGCCTGCATACTCCGATGTTACATCGAGCGAGACAATCTGTTGCGCCACGTCGGAGAGTCGGTTTACGATAAGGTTGTATTTGTCGTTCACGGGACCTCCCTCGGCTATGTATCCGCCGCCGTCGAGTGCGCGGAGGGTTACGGGACTACTCTCGGTGAGCAACATTGCCAACGCATTGCCGTTGTCATCGCACACGAAGGCTGTTGTGGGTTCATTCACGCGACCTTGCAGGCGGAATGTGTTGTCGCGATCTACCGTGGCCGAGGCTAATGTGTCGGTGGAGTTGTTCTGCACCACCAAATATACTGTGCTGGCAGCCCTCTGCGCAAGGCGGCCCGAGATGTCGTATCGGACACCGCGCTGACACGCGCTCAGTGAGGCGAGTAGAATGAGGGCTACAATGATTCGTTTCATAATAAAGCAATATATAGCAAAATTAGAGAAAAACTTTCATTATCCTGCACCGTGTGCCCAAAAAAAATTGGAATTATTCCACACTCGCCCGATATCGACTATTAAATGGTCTAAATAAAACGCTTTCACCCCTGCCATAGCTATGACAGGGGTGAAAGAATCTAGCGAAAGGCACTGCTTGCCTTATTATTCTATGGCCTCGTTACTCAACGGGCATCGGGGTGTGCAACTTCTTCTTGGGGGTCTTCAGCACCTTGTTAATAGCATCGCAAACCATAGGCTCCATTACGGTGCGGTAGCACTCCAGATTGGGGTGGCAGGTGTCGGTGCTCCACTTTGCGGGCAGACCGCCCAGATCGTCAGTCAGGGCGGGGTAGTAGTTCAGGAAGTAGATACCGGCCTCCTTGGCATAGGCCTCCAACAGCTTGTTCAGGTCGCGGATAGGCTGTGCGGGCGAAATCTCCTTGCGCCAGCCAAATACCGAGGTGGGAGTTACCGAGCAGAGGATAACCTCGATGCCATTGGCCTTAGCCAGCTCGCACATCGAGATGATGTTGCCCAGCGTGTTCTCGGGCGAGATATAACCATTGTTGCGAGCCACGTCGTTCGTTCCCGAAAGAATAACCACGCAGCGGGGATTTAGGTCGATAACATCGCGACGGAAGCGCACCAGCATCTCCGACGAGGTCTGACCGCTGATACCGCGACCCACGAAGTTGTTCTTTGTGAAGAACTCGGCGTCGAAGCGCGCCCAGTTGTCGGTAATAGAGTTACCCATAAATACAGCATCGGGGCGAGTGGTAACCTTCTCGTTAGCCTCGGCGTAGCGGTAGAACTGAGCCCAGTCCTCTTTCTTGGTGTTTTGTGCCATAGCGCCAACGGCTACAAGACACAGGGCCAATGTGAATAGAACACGTTTCATAGTAATGATATTTTAGTTGATTTGTTTTCGAATAACACAAATGTACAAATTTATAACTCAAATTCCCTATTTTTTGGCGAAATTTATTACTTTTGCACAATATAAAAGTGTCAAAACCAAACAAGAAATGAAAGATTTCAAACCAACGGCCTATACGCTTTGCTGCGTGGCCTCAGAGCGCAAATTTGAAGATACAGGTTGGGTACTCGAGGATAAAGAGTGCGAAGCGCCTTCGCTCGTGCGCGCCATCTACGACAAAAAGGAGTTGGAACTCAAGGGCGATGAATGGGGTTTCTACACCTTCTGCGACTGGTTGCCCGTAAAGCGTCTGCTGAAGGGCTCGGCAGCCCCCGTGACCTATCGTAGCGAGGGTCTGGCGAAGCATTTGGGTCTGGAGAATCTCTATATCACCCTTAACGGTTACTCGCCCCGCCACGGTGCCAATATGACCACCGGCTCATTCAAGGAGACCGAGGCATACAGCGTCTGCGGTCGTATGGACGAGAACGAGAAGCGCATACTCGTGGTGGCTTCGGCTGGTAACACGGCGCGTGCCTTTGCCAAGGTGTGCTCGGAGAATAATATTCCTTTGCTACTCTCGGTGCCGGCCGACAATCTCTCGGCTATGTGGTTTGAGAAGCCTATCAACCCCTGCGTGAAACTCATCTCTTGCGAGAAGGGTGGCGACTATTTCGATGCTATTCACCTCAGCGACCTGGCTCTTAAGTCGCCCCGCTTCTATGCCGAGGGCGGAGCAAAGAATGTGGCTCGCCGCGACGGTATGGCTACCACCGTACTCTCTGCAGCAACGACTATTGGTCGCATTCCCGACTACTACTTCCAGGCAGTGGGTAGCGGTACGGGTGCCATTGCGGCGTGGGAGGCCAATATGCGTCTTATCGAGGATGGTAAGTATGGCAACAACGTGATGAAACTTATGGTGTCGCAGAACGCTCCCTTCGTTCCTATGTACGATGCGTGGCGTGCCGACTCGCGTGCTATGCTCCCGTATGATGCCGACAAGGCTCGTCGCGACGTGGCTATCATTGACGCCAAGGTGCTCTCTAACCGTAAGCCCCCCTATGGTATCAGAGGCGGATTGTACGATGCTCTGAAGGCTACCAATGGCGAGATTCTGGTTGCAACAAACGCTCAGGCCCGCAAGGCTGCAAAGCTCTTCGAGGAGTTGGAGGGCGTAGATATTCACCCTGCGGCAGCGGTGGCTACGGCAACACTCATCAAGGCTGTGCAGGATGGCAAGGTGGAGAAGGATGCCACCATTATGCTCAACATCACAGGTGCTGGCGAGCAGTCGTTCAAGTCATCGCACGAGATATTCACTTTGGAGCCTTCGAAGATTTTCCCTCTCAATGCTACGGCCGAGGAGGTAATTGAGTGTGTTGAGGCACTTTTCGAGCAGGAGTAAAACTAACGAAATATGTTATATCCAATAAAATTTATTCCGCGACTCAAGGAGCGTCTGTGGGGCGGCACCGAGTTGCTTTCGCGTGTGAAGCAGGGCAAGGGTGCAAAGATAGACCCCTCGAAACCCTATGGCGAGTGTTGGGATCTTTCGTCGGTTGCGGGCGATGAGTCGGTGGTAGCCAATGGTTACCTCAAGCGAAACACCATCGAGGAGCTTGTCGAGGTGTATATGGGCAATCTCGTGGGTGAGAAGAACTACGATCGCTATGGTCTTACCTTCCCGCTACTTATCAAGAGCCTCGAGTGCTGCGATACGCTTTCGGTACAGGTGCATCCCGATGATGAGTTGGCGGCCGAGCGCCACGACTCTTACGGCAAGACCGAGATGTGGTACATCGCGGGTTGTCGCGAGGGTGCCTCGATATATATCGGCTTCAAGGATGCCAATATTACACGTGAGCAGTACCTGGCGGCTGTAAATGAGGATCGTCTGCCCGAGATTATGAATCGTGTAGAGGTAAAGAAGGGCGATGTGTTTTTCATCCCTGCAGGTACCATCCACGCCTTGGGTAGCGGTGTCGATGTGATTGAGATTCAGCAGACCTCGGATATTACTTACCGCATCTACGACTGGAACCGTGTCGATGCCAATGGTCAGCCCCGCGAGTTGCACACCGCTTTGGCTGTCGATGCTATCGACTTTGGTAGCGATGCCGATGCCTGCTACAAGCGATATACTCTCAAGGAGAATCAAGCCGTAGGTATTGTCGATTGTCCCTACTTTACTACCAACGCAATTGCCCTTGACGGCAAGAAGGAGTTCGACTATGCGTCGCTCGACTCGTTTGTGCTATATATCTGCGCCGAGGGCGAGGCCGATGTGGTGATGGGTGAGCATATTGAGCATATCACTCCCTACGAGCTTGTGCTTATCCCGGCCGAGGCCGATATGGTGGAGCTTCGAGGTCAGGCTACGTTGCTCGAGGTCTATATCAAATAGAAATCGCCTAACAAGAATTCTCGCTCCGATAAAGTAAATAAAATAAGGGTGTCCAATCGGACACCCTTTCTTTTTATACTCTTGATACTTTTCAGCTCCTTTATATTATAGTGTAAACTTAAGTCCGAGGAAGAATGTACGGGGATTCATCGGACCATAGATATATACCGAGTCGCGGAATGCACCACGATCGATGTCGCTTTGGTAGGCGTCGAAGATGTTCTTCACACCGCCGTTGAGTTCCAGACCGATGGTGGGAGTGAGTGTGAAGTTATAACTTAGTTTAAGACCCATATCCCAGAACGATGGGGTAAGCTCGGTGCGATCGGCCTCGATATAGCCAGCGTTGTGCTGCACGAGCATAGAGCCCGTGTAGTTACCAAAGAGCGAAGTTTTGAACTTGCGGGTGATGTTAGCCGAGGCTGTGAAGTAGGCGTAGTGGTCGGGTGTGCGGAACATACGACGCTGTGCCTCTACGTTGTCAGACCACTCCTCAGGCTCGTTGTAGTGGCTACGCTGGAAGGTGTAACCCGCCTGAAGTTCGAAGCGGTCGGGAATACCCAGCTTAAGCTCTGCGGTCAGACCGCGTACCTTGGCGCCTGAAGCGTTGTAGCGGGTCTGAATAATATATCCAGCCTCATTCTCTCCCGTCTTTGCCAATGCAAACACATCGTCGAGCATAGTGTAGAAGCCCTCGATCAGCAGGTTAGTTTGCAGTATGCCGAAGTTGTGGTAAAGGTCGGCCGAGGCGCTGAAACTGTGCGAGTACTCGGGTTTGAGGTTGGGGTCGAGCTGTATGATTGACGACTGGTTGTTCACCGCATCGATATGCAAATCCTCGTCGAAGGCCTGCGGAGCACGGTAACCACTCGAGTAGCTCACGCGCAAACCAATATCCTCGTGGGGGCTATATCGCAGGTTGGCACGGGGCGAGAAGATAATGTTCTTCATCATACTATGCTTATCGAAACGACCACCGATAACGAAGTTTACCTTCTCGTTCTTCCACTCATTCTGTACGAAGACGCCTGCTGTGCGCACAGTCTGCTGGATAGAACGGTCGAAGCCGATAGAGTGGTCGTCGAGGTCGTTGTACGAATACTCAAAACCTACGGTGAACTGCGCCGGCATAAAGAGGCACTTGTTGAATACATAGCTATACTGCGCACCTGCTACGAGCGTGATATCCTCTGTTCGTCCATAGGCGTTGGGGTCCTTGCCTGTGCCGTAGTAGCTGTCGCGACCAATGCCCTGCGCCGATGCGTAGATATCTACAAAGTGGCGAGTATTGGGGGCATAGTAGTTCCAGCGCAGGCTACCGCCGTTGATGTTGTGATCCACCTGCTCGGCAATCTCGGCCATATGGGGAGGAAGGTCGATGTTGTCGCCACCGCGACGGAACTCGCTTATGTTGTGATACTCGGCTGTGAGCTTCGATGTTGCCGATGTCTTGTAGTAGCCGCGGAAGCCTATGGTGCGAGCGAGCATACTCGTAAGATCGACAAAGCCGTCGTCGTTACGGTCGTAGGCATCACGATCCTTGACCATACCAAACAGATACACACCTGCACGACGGTCATCCGATACGAATGAGCCGTTGAGCGATGTGTTGAACTCGGTATTGCCACTCTCTAAGATGTTGGTAGTGTGAGAGAGCGAGAGCGAGTTGCGAAGGGGCTCCTTTGTGATGATGTTTACCACACCACCGATGGCGTTAGAACCATAGAGTGCCGATCCTCCGCCACGAATAACCTCCACACGCTCAATCATCGATACGGGCAACTGCTCCAGACCATATACACCCGCCAGTGACGAGAAGATAGGGCTCGAGTCGAGCAGAATCTGCGAATACTGACCATCGAGACCATTGATGCGAAGCTGCACTGCACCGCAGTTACCGCAGGTGTTCTCTACTCTGAGACCCGGCTGGAATGCCAGCGACTCGGCCAGGTTTGACGACGAGGTGTTCTCGAAGAGCTTCGCCGAAGCGACGTTTACGATGGTTGCCGTACTCTTCTTATTGGTCTCGTTACGTGTGGCTGATACCACCACCTCATCCATATTGTGTGTGGCATCCGACATCGAAAAGTTAATCTCGATGCTCTTGCCCTGCTCGGTCTTTACTACCTGCTCTACGGTCTCAAGTCCGATGGCCTCGGCTACGATTGTCAGTTCGCCTACGGGAAGATTTTTCAAAAAGAAGTGTCCCGATGAGTCAGCTACAAGGCCGATGGTGGTACCCTTGATGGTGATTGTAACGAAGGGGATGTGCTCGCGAGTCTGCGAGTGGATTACGTGTCCGTGAATGTTGGCGTCGCTATTGTTTGAGTTTTGTGCCATCATATCGGTGGCAGACATTATATAAAGGAGTGCGACGAAAAGTGTCTTGAGTATAAATTTAATCTTCATTGTCTCTTTGTATTATGTAATTTGTGGGAGTGCCGCAGAGCGCAGCACACAACTCCTCGACGTGTTCCAGGGAACCGTCGAAAGATAATCTTCCACGAAAGGAAGCAAGTCTGAAATTACATAATAGCAGGAGGTGCGCGAAGCGAGAAGAAGGTTACGCTACGCGTTGCAATGCTGTGTGTGTCGGCTGAGTCGAGTGTGATTGCCGTGCTTGTAGGCAGGTCGATGTGTTGAATGTTGACCGCACCCAGAGCGATATACATAGCCAATGCAGCCAGAGTCTTGAACTGCAACGACGAGTGCGTATGGTCGGGTTGCTCGGCAGAACCCGTGTGAATGTGCGAATGGTAAACCATCTCGCCGTCGATGGTGTGACCGTGCGAGAAGAGGGTTATGCCTCCTACATATACAACAAACGAGAGCAGCATCAACAAGATGGCGCCCGTCTGGCGTAGATATGTCATTACTCGTGAAACCATTTGCGGTGACAAAAGTAATTTAAAAAATTTAAATTATAAAACCGATGCGCTAATTTCACTATAAATAATGATACTCCAATCTCCTCTATTCCCACTTTTGGGGATAAAAAAACAGCAAGACTTGAAGCCTTGCTGTTAAAAAGTATTTTTTGCGTAGTGCTTATTTCACTACACCTACATAGTTGTGCGGTGTGATGGCACGAAGCTCAGCCTTAACGCTCTCGGGTACATCGAGTGTCTCGACAAACTCCTTGATAGTCTGCTCAGTGATGTGACCACCTGTGCGAGTCAAGGCCTTCAATGCCTCGTAGGGGTTGGGATATGCCTCACGGCGCAAGATGGTCTGCATAGCCTCGGCAACTACAGCCCAGTTATCCTCCAAATCGGCAGCGAGTGCAGCCTCGTTCAAGATTACCTTGCCCAAGCCCTTCTGCAATGACGCAAAACCGATGAGGGTATGTGCTACGGGAACACCCACGTTACGCAAAACTGTCGAGTCGGTCAAGTCGCGCTGCATACGCGAGATGGGGAGTTTTGCTGCAAGGTGCTCATAGATAGCATTTGCAACACCGAAGTTACCCTCGGCATTCTCGAAGTCGATGGGGTTAACCTTGTGGGGCATAGCCGATGAGCCAACCTCACCCTTCTTAACCTGCTGGCGGAAGTACTCCATTGAGATATAAGTCCACATATCGCGAGCAAGGTCTGTAAGGATTGTGTTGATACGCTTCAGGGCGTCGAACGTAGCAGCAAGGTTATCGTAGTGCTCAATCTGTGTGGTGTACTGTGCGCGTACCAAGCCGAGCGAGTCAACGAAGTTGTTACCAAACTCCACCCAGTCGATCTCGGGGTAAGCTACATTGTGAGCATTGAAACCACCTGTTGCACCACCAAACTTAGCCATAGGCTCAACATCCTGCAAAAGGTCAATCTGGCGCTCCAAACGCTCAACGAATACCTTGAACTCCTTGCCCAGACGTGTGGGTGATGCGGGCTGACCGTGAGTGTGCGCCAACATAGGCACATCCTCCCACTGCTCGGCCAGTGAGTAGATCTTGTCAACCAACTCGTGCAATGCGGGCAGATATACCTCGGCCAAAGCCTCCTCCAACAAAAGGGGAGTAGCCGTATTGTTGATATCCTGCGATGTAAGACCAAAGTGAACAAACTCGCGGTAGTCGTTAAGTCCCAACTGCTCGAGCTTCTCCTTCAAAAGATACTCAACAGCCTTAACGTCGTGATTTGTTACGCTCTCAATCTCCTTTACGTGGAGTGCATCCTCCATAGTAAATTCGGTGTAGAGTTTGCGCAACTCGTCGTATGCCGACTTGGGTACACCTGCGAGCTGGGGCAGGGGCAGTTCGCACAATGCGATGAAATACTCTACCTCCACGCGTACGCGGTAGCGAATAAGTGCATACTCAGAGAAATAATCCGACAAAGCGGACGTTACTTTATTGTAGCGGCCATCGACCGGCGAGATTGATAAAAGTTGATGTGACATATTAAATAGGTTTATTTGGCTTCAAAATTAAGCAAATTTATCCACACAACGAGCAGATATTTCTCAGAATAGTGATTTTTTTGTAATTTTGCGTTGATTTTTCCCGCATAGGGAGTGTAAAACTAAAAGAAAATGTTTGAATCGATAATTAATTATATACAACGCAACCCGCTAACCACGATCATTATCGTGATGCTTTTGGTCTTCGCACCATCGGCTTTCGGTGTGTTGGTCGTTGGTGTGGTTGTCGTGGTGCTGCTTCTGCTTGCGGTGCCGTTGTTTATGTTGTTCCGTCTGCGACGCCTTAGTCGAAAGAGCGAGCAGCAGGGTGGTTTTTATACCTACACCAACTCAACGACAGAGAATAATGCCCGTTCGTCGGAGGGCGAGGTGAGGGTACACTCCACCTCGAGCCAGCCGCAGAAAAGGGTGAATGACAACGTTGGCGACTATGTCGATTTCGAGGAGGTAAAGGAGAAAAAGTAATCCTGCTCGGCAAATGAAGTGCTAAATCTAAAAACTGGAATAATTGAAAATATTTGAAGCCATAGGAAAGTACACCCTGCTGTTGCAGAAGGTATTTTCGCGTCCCGAGAAGGGAAGCATCTACTACTCGCGCATTATGTACGAGATGGAGGCTCTGGGCTTGAACTCAATCGGCTTGACAGCTATCATTTCGGTGTTCATCGGCTCGGTTGTGACCTTGCAGATGGCCATCACGTTGGAGTCGCCATTCATCCCGCAATTTATGATTGGCTACGCCACTCGTGAGGTTATGATTTTGGAGTTTTCATCGACCGTTGTGTCGCTGATTTTGGCAGGTAAGGTGGGCTCTAACATCGCCTCCGAGATAGGCACGATGCGTATCACCGAGCAGATTGACGCCCTGGAGATTATGGGTGTGAACTCGGCCTCGTATCTGATTCTGCCCAAAATCGTATCTACGGTCTTCTTCTTCCCCTTCCTGGCTATCTTCAGTATGCTCATCGGTATTGCCGGCGGCTATGGTATGGCGGCCATTACGGGCATTATGAATCCTTCGGAGTATGTCGATGGCCTGAGATACTATTTCTACGTGAGCGAAATATGGTATGCTCTGGTTAAGATGGCATTCTTTGCCTTCTTTATCACCAGCATCTCGGCCTACTGTGGTTACTACACCAAGGGTAACTCTCTGGAGGTGGGTAAGGCTTCGACCAAGGCTGTAGTTGTCAGCTCAATTGTCATTATGGTTTGCAATCTTATATTAACTCAACTTATACGCACGTGATAAAAGCCGAAAACATAGTAAAGTCATTCGAAGGACGCCCCGTACTAAAGAATATCTCCACCGAGTTCGGTACCGGACAGACCAATCTGATTATCGGCCGCAGTGGCTCGGGTAAGACCGTGTTGCTGAAGTCGCTGGTGGGTCTGCACGATGTGGACGAGGGAGCAATCTATTACGACGATGTGTGTTTCTCGACACTCGACTTCAAGAGTCGCAAGGCTATCCGCCGCGAAGTGGGTATGATTTTTCAGGGTGGAGCTCTGCTCGACGCCTCTACCGTAGCGGAGAATGTGAAGCTTCCGCTCGATCTCTTTACCGAGCAGTCGGAGGAGGAGAAGATGGAGCGTGTGAATCTCTGCCTGAAGCGAGTTAATCTGGATAATGCCCATCACCTCTACCCTTCAGAGCTTAGCGGTGGTATGGTCAAGCGTGCGGCTATTGCGCGCGCAATTGTGATGAATCCGCGCTACCTGTTCTGCGACGAGCCCAACTCGGGACTCGACCCGCAGACCTCGATTGTGATCGATAACCTTATTTATGATATCACCAAGGAGTATAACATCACTACCATTATCAATACTCACGATATGAATTCGGTGATGGAGATTGGCGAAAAGATTGTCTTCATCTACGAGGGTAACAAGGGGTGGGAAGGCTCGAAGGATGATATTCTGTACTCGGATAACCGCGAGCTCAACGACTTTGTCTTCGCTTCGGCGATGGCCAAGCGTGCCCGTGGCGGATTTTAGTCACTAAAAAATCAAATTACGCATTGAGGGTCTAAAATGCGACCTTGCGACAGGTTTTATATCGCAGAGTGGCTTTGCAAAGTAAATTCTATGTTAAGTTATTGCGAAAATTTACTTTTTTCGCGCCCGAAATTTGCGTAGTATTCTTAAAGTATATAATTTTGTGGTGATAAAAGAGTAACAAATTTTTACTTAATATAACATTTAAACAAATTATGGCACAGATTAAGATTGGTATCAACGGTTTCGGACGTATCGGCCGTATGGTATTCCGTGCAGCTTGCACACAGACTGAGAAGTACGATGTAGTAGGTATTAACGACCTTTGCCCCGTAGAGTACTTGGCTTACATGCTTAAGTATGACACAATGCACGGTCAGTTCGATGGCACTATCGACTATTGCACTGAGAAGAACCTCCTTATCGTAAACGGTAAGTCTATCCGCGTAACTGCAGAGCGCAACCCCGAGGATTTGAAGTGGAACGAGGTTGAGGCTGAGTACGTAGTTGAGTCAACTGGTTTGTTCCTCACTGCTGAGAAGGCTGAGGCTCACATCAAGGCTGGTGCTAAGTATGTAGTTATGTCAGCTCCTGCAAAGGATAAGACTCCTATGTTCGTATGCGGTGTTAACACTAGCACTTACGCTGGTCAGACAATCGTTTCTAACGCATCTTGTACTACTAACTGCT
>JAGBUB010000008.1 GCA_017631035.1 Alistipes sp. | reverse complement strand
ATGGGCCGATATGATAAAAACAAGGGCTAACTTGCCAATAAAAACTTTTTCATAAGACTCTTTTTTAGTAGTAAACGGGCGTTTGCCGCCCAACGGTACTATGTACCGTTTGCAAAGGTACTTTTTTTTTGACAAATAGCAAATAAATGTCTACCTTTGTGGTTTGAGAAACACTATTACAACTATTGACAAATAGCAAATAAAACGATTATAATCATGAAAACTTTAAGAATTGCAGAGATTCTAAAATCAAGCACCACAGGTTGCGATATCACCGTAAAGGGTTGGGTTCGCACAAAGCGTGGCAACAAGAATGTTGCATTTATTGCATTGAACGATGGTTCTTGTGTTGCAAACATACAGATTGTTGTAGACTTGGCATCATTTAACGAGGAGCAGCTTAAACTCATCACCACAGGAGCATGTATTCGTGTTGATGGTAAGTTGGTCGAGTCACCCGCATCGGGTCAGGGCGTGGAGGTGCAGGCTGAAAAGATCGAGATTTATGGCACTGCCGACCCCGAGAGCTACCCCTTGCAGAAGAAGGGTCACTCGTTGGAGTTCTTGCGTGACATCGCATATCTTCGTCCTCGCACCAACACCTTTGGCGCTATATTGCGCATCCGCCACGCCATGGCGTTTGCTATCCACAAATATTTCAACGACAATGGCTTCTACTACCTCCACACTCCGCTTATCACAGGCTCTGACTGCGAGGGTGCAGGTGCTATGTTCAATGTAACAACTCTCGATATCGCTAATCCTCCACGCACTGAGGAGGGTAAGGTTGATTACTCACAAGACTTCTTCGGCAAACCTTGTAACTTGACCGTATCGGGTCAGTTGGAGGGCGAGTTGGGTGCTTTGTCATTGGGTCGTATCTACACCTTTGGCCCCACTTTCCGTGCCGAGAACTCAAACACTCCCCGCCACTTGGCCGAGTTCTGGATGATTGAGCCCGAGATGTCGTTCTACGAGTTGGAGGACAATATGGAGCTGGCTGAGGACTTCCTTAAGTACCTCATCCGCTACGCACTCGAGAACTGCCGCGAGGATTTGGAGTTTATGAACAAGATGTGGGACAAGGAGCTTATCGAGCGCCTGGAGTTTGTTCTTGCAAACGACTTCGTTCGCTTGGACTACACCGAGGGTATCAACATCCTGAAGGCTTCAGGCCGCAAGTTCGAGTTCCCCTGCGAGTGGGGTTGCGACCTTCAGTCGGAGCACGAGCGTTACCTGGTTGAGGAGCACTTCAAGCGTCCCGTAATCTTGATTAACTATCCCAAGGAGATCAAGGCATTCTATATGAAGCAGAACGAGGATGGCAAGACCGTACGCGCAATGGACGTATTGTTCCCCAAAATCGGCGAGATTATCGGTGGTTCGGAGCGTGAGGCCGACTATGGCAAGCTTTCTGCAAGAGTGCAGGAGCTCGGAATGAACGAGGCCGACATCTGGTGGTATCTCGATACACGCCGTTGGGGTTCGGCACCTCACTCAGGCTTCGGCTTGGGCTTCGAGCGCTTGCTGTTGTTCGTAACGGGTATGGCTAACATCCGCGATGTGATTCCCTTCCCCCGCACACCGAACAACGCCGAGTTTTAATTTGTTAACAAACCTAAAATCCACGCTTTATGAAGAGATTGTTATGTCTGTTGATTGTTGCCTTTGCGCTTAACGGTGTGATGGCGCAGGGTCGCAAGGACACCACCTGCAACCTAATTTTTATCGGCAACAGCATCACCGAGGGTGTACTCCACGCCGACAAGACCAAGACTGCCCCACCCGTGCTGGCAGCCGAGATGGTCGGCAAGATGCTCTCGACTGACATCAACTTCCGCAACTGCGGTCGTTCGGGCGCCACGACGGTAGATTTTCTACCCTCGCAGGAGCGCGACTTCGTGCGCGTGGAGAAGGCTATTAAGGATATTCAGGCCATCAGCTACGAGCCTATTATCTTTTCGATTATGCTGGGAACCAACGATTCGGCCAACTTCGGGCCGAATGGTTCTCCGGTATCGAACCAGGATTATGAGCGCAACCTGATGACTATGATTGAGCGCATACGCGAGTTGTGCCCCGGTGCAATCTTCGTATTGCAACGTCCCATCTGGTATAGCCCCAACACTCACAACAACTCGCAGTATCTGGTTGCCGGTCAAAAGCGTATGGTCGGCTATACCGACGTATTGATCGACCTTGCTCGCAAGAATAACGATATATACTTTGGCGACAACGATGCTTTCGACTTCTTCCAGGCCAAGCATCGCAAGTTTATGTTCGCCGAGAATGGCAAGGCAGGAGTATTCTATCTCCACCCCAACGAATCGGGAGCAAAGAGACTGGCACACTTCTGGGCTGTGGCTATCGCCAAGATAGCAAAGAGTGCCCACCAGTAGGCCCACCCGTTCTTCGGCTCTCGTGAAGGAACCTGTCGAAGTGGAACTTAATATCAACAACAATGGCTATTTCACAACGTCAGATTCAAAATCAATTACAGACTCTCTCTCCGCAGCAGATTCAGATGATCAAGTTGCTGGAGTTGCCAACCCTGCAACTCGAACAACGCATCAAGCAGGAGATTGAGGAGAACATCGTACTCGAGGAGAATAACCGCTCGGAGGAGGACGAGGAGTCGCTCTCGGTCGAAGACTATATCCGCGAGGATGATACCCCGAGTTACAAGAGTCGCATAAACAACTTCTCGAAGGACGACAAACAACGCCCCGTAAACATAACCGAAGGTCGCTCGATGCAGGAGTATCTGGTCGAGCAACTATCGTTTCGTAACCTCAGCGAGCAGGAGCTTGCCGTGGCCGAGTTCTTGGTGGGTAGCATCGACGAGGACGGCTATCTGCGTCGCGATCTGGAGTCTATCTCCGACGATGTGGTCTTCTCGCTCGGCATTGAGACCTCAACCGAGGAGTTGGAGCGTCTGCTGGGTATCGTCCATCAGTTGGAGCCCGCAGGCATAGGTGCTCGCAACCTGCAGGAGTGCTTGCTCTTGCAGATGAATCAGCGCCGTGCCGATAGCCCGGCAAAACGCCTCGCCAAGAAGATTCTCACCTCATACTTCGACGAATTCACAAAGAAACATTACGAGAAACTTATCTCGCGCCTCGGCGTAAGCGAGGATGAGTTCCGCGATGCTATCGACGAGATTAAACGCCTCTCGCCCAAGCCGGCCAACCTCTACTCGGATGGCGCTCAGGATGCATCGCCATACATCATTCCCGACTTCCACATCGACTACCACGACGGACAATTCGATCTGTCGCTCAATTCGTACAACATACCTGAGTTAAAGATTAATCGCCACTATGTCGATATGATTCGTGATATGGTCACTCCAAAGGGTACTGTGGATGAGAAGAATCGCGAGGCGGTGCAGTTCGTGAAGAGCAAAATCGACTCGGCCAAGTGGTTTATATCGGCCATCAAACAGCGCCACGACACGCTGATGCGCACAATGCAGGAGATACTTAACTTCCAGCAGGAGTACTTCAAGGATGGCGACAAGAGCCGCCTGCGCCCGATGATTCTCAAGGATATAGCCGACCGCACAGGATTGGACGTATCGACTATCTCGCGCGTAGTGAATAGCAAATATGCACAGACTCACTTTGGTATTATTCTGCTCAAGTCGCTCTTCTCGGAGGCTATGCAGACCGAGAGTGGCGAAATAGTGTCGAGTTACGAGATAAAGAACATATTGCAGAGCTGCATCGATGAGGAGGATAAGCGCCACCCGCTCACCGACGAGACGCTGATGAACATCCTCAACGCCAAGGGCTACTGCATAGCACGCCGCACGGTGGCCAAGTATCGCGAGATGCTGGATATACCCGTAGCACGTTTGCGTAAACAGATTTAAGCAATGAAGAGCATAGCAAAAATACTATCAAACTTACTGCACCCCTTCCTCATACCTATCTATGTGGAGGCCTTGCTGCTGTTCTCGGGCTCGATATATACGCTCTACCCGATGCGGCTCAAGGTCTATCTCATATGGGCCGTAGGGCTCTACTCGGCCGTATTGCCTCTGCTTACGATGGCTCTGCTCAAGCGCATACAACGTCTGCGTGGACGCGAGATACAACGACGCCACAAGATGACGATAATGATGTTTGTGTGTGCGGTATGCTATCTGCTCTTTGCCATTACGATGATGCGAGCCCCATCGCTTATCATCTTCCGCAAGATGGCCTCATCGGCCCTGCTATGCACTATGTTCTGCATCATCCTATCGCGTTTTACACGCTCAAGCAGCCACCTCACGGCTATGGGTGCAGCTGTGGCATTCTTCGTGATGCTCAACATTGCCGGCGAGCAAGCCGTCTTCTGGATTCTGCAGTGGACACTTCTTGCGGCAGGTCTGTCGGCCTCGATAAGGTTGTATCTCGGTCGCAACCGCAGCCTGCAGTTGCTGGTAAGTTTTGTGGGAGGATTTCTGCTTACTACCTTATCGATGTTATATCTATAAAATGTAATGATTCATAAAATATTAAGAGGTTGCCAACTTTACTTTGTCGGGCAACCTCTTATCATTATATCACGCTTAAAAGACTCTTCTACAAGGTGTGCAGACCACGCGTGTTGAGATACTCGATAAGGAACTCGGGGCGGTCGGTCTGAATCATCGTAGTTCCCATATCCACAAGTTTACCGTATACCTCATCGGGCGATGTCATAAACGCCTTATCATCACTCAATCCACCGTTGAGCGAGTTCCACAGCGTATTTACCCACAACTTCGAACCACTAGCCTTCACGCGCTCAATCGCAGACTCCACCACGGGAGTTAACTCGCTCCAGCAAATCTCGTAAGCGAGCTGGGGCTCACCTGCAAGATACTCCTCAAGCAGAGGCTGATGCGACTTGTTGGCCGGAGTAATAATGGGCATATAGAGCAGATTATTCTTATACGCTGCCATCTTCGCCTTTACATCGGCCAAAGGCATACCGCCCTTGATCAGAATCTGATGAGTTACGCCCAACTCTTCGGTCAGCGCCAATACCTGATCGTAGTAGTCATAACCTTTGTCAATATTAATCAAGATGCGATCTTTACACACCTCCAGCGCCTCACGCAGCGTAGGTATTTTAAGTTCGTAACCAAAATGTCCGCCGTGTGCCGACTTAAGCGTAAAACTCTGCAACGAGTCGTAGGTCATTTCGCTGATACGTCCCTTTCCCGTTGTGCAGCGATCGAGTGTGCGGTCGTGCGAGAGCACCAAAACGCTATCCTTGGTCATAGCGATATCCAGCTCAACCATATCGACACCCATCTTGATTACCGACTCGATGGCGGGGATAGAGTTTTCGGGATAGTCGCGCCAGTCGCCACGATGGCTCACCACGATCACATACTTTGACTGCGGATTGTGCAAATGCTGTAGAATCTTTTCTACGCGATTACCTGAATCAGCATCGCTTGATGCTGTTTGGCCACACGATGTGGCGAAGAGTGCGACACAAAGTGTCGCTAAAATCTGCAAAAAGAATAAGTTCCTCTTCATTTTATTTTTGCTTTACGGTTGTTTATACTGCAAAAATACACTTTTTATACTGAAATCTCACACTTTTTGCCTATCTTTGAATAATTGTAGAAAACTTTTATACCTATGTATAGAAACGACCAACGAACCGTCATCACACTTGACGCAGGAGGCACCAACTTCGTATTTGGCGCCATCAGAGCCAACGAGTTTATAGTTGCCCCCATCACTTTGCCCTCGAATGCCGACGATTTAGACCGCTGTATGGCTACTATGGTAGAGGGTTTCGAGCGTGTAATCTCACAACTCGACCAGCCGCCCGTGGCTATCAGTTTTGCATTCCCCGGACCTGCCGACTACGCACGTGGCATTGTGGGTGGTTTCTATCTGCCCAACTTCCCCTCGTTCCGCGATGGCGTGGCACTTGGTCCCTACCTTGAGCAGAAGTTCGGAATTCCCGTATATATCAACAACGACGCCGACCTCTACGCCTATGGCGAGGCTCTGGCAGGTGCACTGCCCCAGATTAACGAGCGCCTCGAGGCATTGGGTAGTGTGAAGCGTTGCCAGACTCTTCTGGGCTACACCTTCGGCACAGGTTTTGGCTTTGGCTTTGTGAGCAATGGAGAGTTGCACACGGGCGACAACTCGTGCATCGAGACCTTCTGCCTCAGACATAAGCATATGCCCGATGTGATGGTGGAGGATGGTGTGGCCGTGCGTGCCGTGAAGCGTGTGTATCGCGAGGCGTCGGGCATTGACGATCCCACGCTCGAGCCAAAGGATATTTTCGATATCGCCGAGGGCAGTCGCGAGGGTGATCAGGAGGCCGCACGCAAGGCCTTCGCCACGATGGGCGAGGTTGCGGGCGATGCAATGGCTACGGCCGTAACGCTCATCGACGGTGTGATTGTTATCGGTGGAGGTATCACCGCAGCAAAGAAATATATTATGCCCGCCCTTTTGAAGGAGCTCCGCTCGCAGATGCACTCGATATCGGGCGAGGAGTTCGACCGCGTGCAGATGAAGGTTTACGACCTGGACTGCGATGAGGAGTTCGAGCAGTTTGCCCGTGGCGCATCGCGCGAGCTGAAGGTCTATGGAACGGATAAGACCATAACCTACGACCCGCAGAAACGCATCGGCGTGATGATCTCAAAAATTGGCGCCAGCAAGGCTATATCGCTGGGAGCCTACGCCTTTGCTCTTAACGAGGTGGATAAGGCGCTGACTCTTCAGTGATAAAACCAATAAAGCCCCAACCCAAACCAGAGAGAGAGAGAATATGAGAAAGTGTTTTGCGTTCATCGTAGCCTTATTGTGTACATTGACTATTTCGGCGCAGGAGTATTATTACGACGATACTCCAACATTGGCCGAGCGTCTTTCAAACCTTGAAAATAAGGCTTCGGTTCTGGATAAGATAAAGCTATCGGGATGGACCCAGATGATTTATTCGCTCGATGATCACAACGTCTCGACTTTTCAGTTGCACCGTGCGCGATTATTCATCGGGGGCGATATTTACAATGGCAAAAAGGGCGCAAAGGCTGAATTTCGTATTCAGACCGAGTTTGCGGGAACGCCAAAACTGGTCGATTTATGGGTACGCTATCGACCCACCAAGGCCTTTGGCGTGCAATTAGGCCAATTCAAGTTCCCGTTGATGATGGAGTTCACCGACAACTACGAGGTAGAGGTAATTGATTTTGCTCTTGCCATTCTGCGACTGCAGCGTGTTGGAACGGGTGACATAACGGGAATTGCATCGTCGGGACGCGACATAGGATTACAGTTCTATGGAGACATTATTCCTGGCAACGGATATAGTATACTGAGTTATAACCTTGCATTGTTGAACGGAAACGGAATAAACACCCGCGACAACAACAAGAGCAAGGATGTGGTAGCAAGATTGATTTTACGTCCATCAAAGCGACTCACTATGACAGGCTACTACCTGCGCGGCGAGGCCAACTTCTCCACTCCCGAACAAATGGAGCAGTTTGGCAATGTCTCAACCCCAAAGCATACGCCCACCAGGCGCTATGGAGGTGGAGCACACTATGCAGGAGAGCGCCTGAGCCTGCGAGCAGAGTACATACGTGCGCAGACCGGACAACTTCACTCCGAGGGTGGATACCTGTTGGCGCAGTATGCCTTTATGAAGAATGTGTCGATAGCTACCCGACTCGACTACTTCGATGACGATGTATACACGCGTGCCGATGAGCAGCATTATGTCGTGGGATTGAACTACAAGCCGTGGCCTATGTTGTTCCTACAGCTTAATTATACGCACAAGCGATATGAGCATACCGATCAGGACAACGTCAATATGATGAGTCTGATGACCACCATACGATTTTAATTGAACAAACATAAAACTAAAATGAAGAAACTTATTGCAACCTTAAAAAATGAAGACTGGGTAATAGTCTATGCCGGTGCCATCGTACTACTGCTTGCAACGCTCTTTCCTGGTGCTATGCCCACAATGCCAAAGGAGTTGGGGTCGGCTGAGTCGTGGCTTAAGGCAGCCACTATGTTTGCCTCTATCCTGGGTTTGACCTACATCTGTCAGGCTGTTCTACGCCGTAAGATGGTAGGCATCTTCCTCTCGCTGCTTGTTATCTTCCTGCTCTCGCTCGGAGCGCAGGTCGTGGCCAACATCCCCATCATCAAGGAGTGGGGCTTGGAGTCGGTATTCTTCTCTGTAATCTTCGGTCTTATCGTAAGTAACATCTTCCGTGTGCCCGAGTGGTTGAAGCCCGCCATACAGAGCGAGTTCTACATCAAGATCGGTATCGTATGCCTGGGCTCGACAATCCTCTTTGGCGAGGTGATGAAGTCGGGTGTATTCGGCTTGGCACAGGCACTCATCGTGGTCTTCACTGTGTGGTACTTCGCTTTCTACATCTCTCGTCGCTTTGGTGTAGATCGCGAGATGTCAACAATGCTTGCTTCGTCAGTATCAATCTGTGGCGTATCGGCCGCCATCGCTACGGCCGGCGTAATCAAGGGTGACAACAAGAAACTCTCCTACATCATTTCGCTGGTGCTGGTGTGCGCCATCCCGATGATGTACATAATGCCGTGGGTAGCCGATCTATTGGGACTTAGCGAGGAGGTAGCAGGAGCTTGGCTGGGTGGCACTATCGACACCACAGGCGCCGTAGCCGCATCGGGCACAATGCTGGGTGAGGCTGCAGCACAGACTGCTATTATCGTTAAGTCATCACAGAACGTACTGCTGGGTCTGGCAGCGTTTGTCATTTCACTGATGTGGACTTACAAGGGCGAACAGCACGAGGAGAAACCCACGCTGGGTGTTATCTGGGACCGCTTCCCGAAATTCGTCGTTGGTTTTGTTGTAGCATCGCTCGTTTTCAGCTTCCTGCTTGACGTGGAGAGCGCAAAGGCCGTAGGTAAGATTACCAAGGGCTTCACCAACACCCTGTTCAGCATCGCCTTTGTGTGCGTAGGTCTGGAGACCCGCTTTGCCGATATCTTCTCGAAGGAGAACCGCCGTCCGTTGTGGGCATTCCTTACGGCTCAGGGCTTCAACATCGTAGTTACACTCATCGTGGCATACCTGCTCTTTGGCGTGATAAAGCCTTTGATTGCATAACCTGATAACATAAATACTACTAAATATGAAGAAAATAACAACTACTCTCGTTGCTCTGCTGTCCATTGTCACCTTACAGGCGCAGACATTTAACGAGTGGCGCGATCCCAACGTAAATGAGGTCAACCGCCAGACGATGCACACCACCTACAAGACCTTCCTTAGCAAGGCCGAGGCTGAGGGTGCATACTGCGACCAGTCAAGCCCCTACCGCCTATCGCTCAACGGCACGTGGCGTTTTAACTGGGTTGAGAATGCCGACCAGCGTCCTACCGACTTCTTTGGAGTTGGCTATAACGATAAGGGTTGGGATACTATGGAGGTGCCCGCTATGTGGGAGCTCAACGGCTATGGCGATCCCATCTATGTAAACATCGGCTATGCGTGGCGTGGCAATTTCCAGAACAATCCGCCCGTTGTGCCCATCGAGCAGAATCACGTAGGCTCATATCGTCGTACTTTTGAGGTGCCCGCATCGTGGTCGGGCCGCGACATTATCCTCAACATCGGTGCTGCAACATCGAACGTATATGTATGGGTAAACGGCAAGTTTGTAGGTTACTCTGAGGATAGCCATCTTGGCACTGCATTCGACGTAACGAAGTTCGTAAAGACAGGCGAGAACCTTATCGCCTTGCAGATTTTCCGCTGGTGCGACGGCACATATCTCGAGGATCAGGACCTGTGGCGTCTGAGCGGTATCTCACGCGATGTGGAGCTTGTGGCTCGTCCCAAGGCCCGTATCGAGGATTTGGTTATCACACCCTCGCTTGAAAATAACTACACCGATGGTCGTTTGAATATCGAGATGGCCTTCACCGCAGGCGTAAAGTCGGCTGACGTAGTGCTTCTCGACGCCGCTGGCAAGAGTGTGGCCGAGGCTAAGGTAACGCCCGTCAAGGGTAAGGCTTCACTCTCATTGGAGGTGAAGGATCCCGCCAAGTGGACTGCCGAGACACCCAACCTCTACAAGGTGGTTGTTACAACTGCTACAGAGTCTTACGCGCAGCGTGTAGGCTTCCGCTCTTCGGAGATTAAGGGTGGTCAGCTGCTTGTAAACGGTCAGCCCATTCTTATCAAGGGTGTAAACCGCCACGAGGTTGACCCCTTGAAGGGTTTTGTGATGTCGCGCGAGCGTATGATTCAGGATATTCGCCTGATGAAGGAGTTTAACATCAACGCCGTGCGTACAAGCCACTACCCCGATACTCCCGAGTGGTATGACCTGTGCGACGAGTATGGCCTGTATGTTATCGACGAGGCTAACATTGAGTCTCACGGTATGTACTACGGCGAGAAGACTTTGGCCAAGAATCCTCTCTTTGCCAAGGCTCACCTCGAGCGCAACAGCCGTATGGTACAGCGCGACAGAAACCACGCTTCCATCATCATCTGGAGTATGGGTAACGAGGCAGGTTTCGGTCCCAACTTCGAGGCTTGCTACCGTTGGATTAAGCAGGAGGACCCCTCACGTCCCGTACACTACGAGCGTGCCGAGGGTAACGACTTCACCGATATTATGTGTCCTATGTACGCCAATTTGGAGTGGAGCGAGAACTATGTTAAGAACTCGCCCTCGAAGCCCCTTATCCAGTGCGAGTACGCCCACGCAATGGGCAACTCGATGGGTGGCTTCAAGGAGTATTGGGACTTGATTCGCAAGTACCCTCACTATCAGGGTGGTTTCATTTGGGACTTTGTAGACCAGGGTCTGGCAATGTATGAGGCCGACGGCAAGGTGTCGTTCTACTACGGTGGCGACTTCAACAACTACGATGCAACGGATAACTCATTCAACAACAACGGTATCATCGCCGCCGACCGCACACCGCAGGCTCACGCCTACGAGGTTAAGCGCGAGTATCAGTCAATCTGGACCTCACCCGTTGACCTGCTTTCGGGCAAGGTGGAGATCTACAACGAAAACTTCTTCGCAGGCCTTGAGCCCTACGCTATGGAGTGGGAGTTGCAGCAGGATGGTGTTGTAACCAAGGCTGGCCGCATCGACAAGCTGGAGGTTGCTCCCCAGCAGCGCAAGCAGTACACGCTGGGCTACTCATCAAAGGATATCTGCCCCGAGGCTAAGGAGGTTACGCTCAACGTGCGTTACATCCTCACTCAGAAGCAGCCTATGCTGAACATCGGTCACGTAGTAGCCGAGCAGCAGCACATCATCAAGGAGTACGACACCAAGGCTGAGTTCACGCTCGCTGAGTCGGCTCGCCCCGTAAAGGTTACCAAGTTCGAGAAGTCGACTCAGGTCGAGGGCTACGATTGGGTTATCGGCTTCAACCGCGAGGGCTTTATCAACCAGATTGAGTATGGCGCAATGACGATCATCTCTAAAGACTCGGCTCTGCGTCCCAACTTCTGGCGTGCTCCCACCGAGAACGACCTGGGTGCGAAGCTCGACGTTCGTTATGGCGTATGGCGCAACCCCGCTATCGCGCTCAAGAAGTTCGATGCCAAGGTAGAGGATGGCGTAGCGAAGGTAGTTGCCGACTACGAGATTGTCGCCGTGCAGGCTACCCTGCGTATGACCTACACAATCAACGGCGAGGGTGCCATCTCTGTCGAGCAGGCGATGACCACCACCGCTGGTGCAAAGATTTCGAATATGTTCCGCTTCGGTATGCGTGCCGAGTTGCCCGCAGCATATAATGTTGTTGAGTACTACGGTCGTGGCGAGGTAGAGAACTATGCCGATAGAAAGAGTGCTGCCGACATTGGTCTCTACAAGCAGAGCGTTTCGGAGCAGTACAACGAGAAGATGGCTCGTCCGCAGGAGTCGGGCACACGCTCTGACCTGCGTTACTACGAGCTCAAGAATACGGCCGGTGCAGGTATCCGCATCATTGCCGAGAATCCCTTCTCAGCATCGGCTCTGCCCTACTCGCAGGAGGCTATGGATGTATCGGTAGGTCCCTTGCAGCGCCACTCGGGCGATTTGAAGGCCGACAACAACACCTACCTCTGCTTCGATCTTGAGCAGATGGGCTTGGGTTGTATCAACTCGTGGGGTGCATTGCCTCTTGAGAAGTATATGGTCGAGTATAAGGACTACACATTCCGCTTCATTATCTCACCCGTGAGATAGGCCAAGCGAGCGCTCATAATTACCCCCGACAAATTACTGTCGGGGGTTGTTTTTTATTCTTTATTCGAGTATCTTTGCACCGCTCAAAAAGGCAAAATTTACAACCGAATAAACTATTACACCCTCAGATTTATGGCAGAACTCGAATTCGAAAAGCAGTTGCGCAAAATGGAGCGTGACGGAGTAATCACACGTAAACAATTCCTGCAGCTAATGGCAGTGGCGGGTGCTTTCGTTGCACTGGGAACCGACAAGGCCTACGCCGCAAAGAGCAACGCAAACGGTCGCATTGTGATCGTGGGTGGCGGTGCAGCAGGTATTAGTATGGCTTCGCGCCTGAAGCGTGCGCTTAAGAATCCCGATATCACCATCATCGACCCCAGCGAGAAACACTTCTACCAGCCCGGCTTTACGCTCATTGGCGGTGGCGTATATGGCAAGGATGATGTGTGGCGCCGCCAGGAGGATTGTATGCCTTCGGGGGTAAAGTGGGTTAAGGATGTGGTAACGCTCATTCACCCCACACTCAACCGCGTCGATACGGCCAAGAGTGGCTCATTCGACTACGACTTTATGGTGCTTGCGCCGGGTGTGAAGTACGACTGGAGCCGCATCGAGGGTATCACCTATCAGACCATTGGCGAGGGCAATGCCCACACCATCTACGACTGGCGCGGTGCGCAGATGACCTGGCCCGCAATGCAGGAGTTTGCCCGCAAGGGTGGCCGAGGCGTGTTCTGCGACACCTACACCAAGCATAAGTGTGGCGGTGCGCCCAAGAAGATTTCATTGCTCACGTGGGACAACGCCCGCAAGGAGGGCACCACCGACCGCATCGATATGCACTACTACACAGGCAGTTCGTCGCTCTACAACGTGCCTCACTTCACACCCCGTCTGGAGGAGATCTACCGCGAGCGCAACATCCCCGTAGAGACGCAGTGCAAGTTACGAGCAATTGACACACACGCTAAAAAGGCATATTTCGACCAGACTATCAAACTTGCCGACGGCACATCCGACGTAAAGAAAATCGAGGCCGAGTACGACTTTATGCACTTTATGGTGCCCCAGTGCGCACCCGACTTTGTGCGTGAATCGGGCCTGAGCTGGACCGAAGGGTCGTTGGCGGCCGATGGCTGGGCAATGACTGACAAGGAGACTCTTGTGCATATGACCTATCCCAACATTATCTGCTTGGGCGACTGCGCAGGCATACCCACCTCAAAGACTTCGGCTGCCATCCGCAAGCAGTTGCCTATCGCTACGGCAAACCTCATTTCGCTGATGGAGGGTCGTGCGCCCGAGGCTATCTACAACGGCTATGCCGCCTGCCCTATCGTGACAGAGTATGGCAAGGTGCTGATGTGCGAGTTCGACTACGACAAGAAGGAGCAGATTACCTTCCCGCTCTCGCTCTTGGATATGTCGAAGGAGCAGTGGGTAGCGTGGCTACTGAAGGTATATGCTCTGAAGCCCATCTACTTCGAGTTGATGCTTAAAGGATTGTACTAATAGAGCAAAAATAACTCAAACACAAGTGCTATAGGATAATTCTTATAGCACTTTTTTATTCTCCTTTTATATTTAAGGTAAAAACACTATCTTTGCAGCCGTTAAAAAGGATAAAGAGTATGGCGTTAATCGACGAAATTACCAAGCGCAGAACATTTGCCGTTATTGCACACCCCGACGCGGGTAAGACGACGCTAACGGAGAAACTGCTCCTCTTTGGTGGTGCTATCCACGTGGCAGGAGCCGTTAAGAGCAACAAGATTAAAAAAGGAGCAACCTCCGACTTTATGGAGATTGAGCGTCAGCGAGGAATCTCGGTGGCTACTTCGGTTATGGGTTTCAACTACAAGGATGTGAAGATCAACATCCTCGACACCCCCGGTCACGAGGACTTCGCCGAGGATACCTATCGCACCCTCACAGCCGTAGACTCAGTAATCATCGTAATCGATGGCGCAAAGGGTGTGGAGGCACAGACTCGCAAGTTGATGAATGTCTGCCGTATGCGCAATACTCCCGTTATGGTCTTTATCAATAAGTTGGACCGTCCCTGCAAGGATCCCTTCGATTTGCTTGACGAGGTGGAGCGCGAGTTGCAGATTCGTGTGCGTCCGCTGGCGTTCCCCATCTCGAGTGGCGATACGTTCAAGGGTGTGTACAACATCTACGAGCAGAACCTCTCGCTCTTCACTACCGATGAGCGCCAGACAGCCGATGCCGAGACCGTAGACTTCAGCGACATCTCTAGCCCCGAGTTGGACAACTATATCACACCCAAGTTCGCCACACAGCTGCGCGAGAATCTCGACTTGGTAGAGGCCGTTTACGACGACTTCGACCGCGAGGCATACCTCGAGGGTAAGCTCGCTCCCGTGTTCTTTGGTTCGGCAGTAAATAACTTTGGTGTACGTGAGCTTTTGGAGTGCTTTATCCGCATCGCTCCCTCGCCCCGTCCCTCGACTACCGAGACTCGTAACGTTACACCCGACGAGCAGAAGATGACTGGTTTCGTATTTAAGATTCACGCCAATATGGATCCCAACCACCGCGACCGTATCGCCTTTATGAAGATATGTTCGGGTACATTCGAGCGTAACAAGAACTACCTGCACGTTCGCAGTGGCAAGCAGCTCAAATTCTCGTCGCCCACCGCCTTTATGGCCGAGAAGAAGTCGGTTATCGACTTCGCCTACCCTGGCGACATCGTGGGTCTGCACGACACGGGTACATTCAAGATTGGTGATACATTCACCGAGGGTGAAAAGCTCAAGTTTACGGGTATCCCCTCGTTCTCGCCCGAGCTCTTCCGCTACATCGAGAATGCCGACCCTATGAAGTTCAAGCAGTTGGCAAAGGGTGTCGATCAGCTTATGGATGAGGGTGTGGCGCAGCTCTTCACATCAAGCCTCAACGGTCGCAAGATTATCGGTACCGTAGGACAGCTTCAGTTTGAGGTTATTCAGTACCGCTTGGAGCACGAGTATGGCGCGAAGTGTCGCTGGGAGCCTATATCGATTCACAAGGCGTGCTGGATTGAGAGCGACAACCAGGAGCAGCTGGCCGATTTCAAGCGTCGCAAGCATTCAAATATGGCTGTCGACAAGCACGGCCGCGACGTATTCCTCGCCGACACAAGCTACGCATTGGCTCTGGCTCAGGAGAACTTCAAGGACATTCGATTCTACTTCACTTCGGAGTTTTAATCAACGACAAATAACAGAATTTAAGCCTGCCTAACTTTTCGGTTAGGCAGGCTTTTTAAGTTTATGTCAATATGTCACAAGTGCGAGAACAAAAAAGGCGGCCCGAAGGTCACCTTTGATATTGAATCGATTTCGAGAGTTACTATACGACCAGCTCGCTGATGGGTAACATCGAGATGGCCGCAACGGGCGATATGAATCTATTCCTTAAGAAGAGCCTCTTCGACCAAAAGATGACCATTTCGCTCGGCCT
>JAGBUB010000007.1 GCA_017631035.1 Alistipes sp. | reverse complement strand
TATGACTATCACAGCATCTGATATCAAGATTGGTATGTGCATCGAGATGGACAACAAGACTTTCCTCGTTGTTGATTTCCAGCACTGCAAGCCCGGTAAGGGTCCCGCTTTCGTACGTTCAAAGCTCAAGAACTTGGAGAATGGTTATGTACTCGAGAAGACCTTCTCTTCAGTAAGCCAGAAGCTCGAGCAGGTTCGTGTTGAGCGTCGTCCCTATCAGTTCACCTACGAGGATGATTTGGGCGCACACTTTATGCACACCGAGACTTTCGAGGAGATCAATATCGACAAGAACCTTATCGAGAACTACGACTTGATGGCTGACGGCCAGATCGTTGAGGTTATGTTCCACACTGAGAAGGAGGCTGTTCTTTCAGCTGAGCTTCCTCCCGTACTCGATATGGAGGTAACTTACACCGAGCCCGGTATCAAGGGTGATACTGCTTCAACAAACTCACTCAAGCCCGCAACTGTTAACACAGGTGCTACTGTTCGCGTTCCCTTGTTCGTAAACACTGGCGACAAGATCCGCGTTGATAGCCGCACACGTGAGTATAAGGAGCGTATCCGCTAAAAACTGACTAATAATGTAATTTCTGCGTTACGCTTGATTTCAAAATGCTCACATACGTTTGAGTATGCTCCGCTTTTGAAATCTTCGCAAGCCTTGAAATTCCTATTATTATACAATTTTTGAAAATAGAAAAGGCTGTCCTTCGGGACAGCCTTTTGCTATGTTATGTGATGGTTTACTCGACGTAGAGCACCAAACCCTTCAGATACTCACCCTCGGGGTGGTAGATGTTGATGGGGTGGTCGGCAGGCTGTGTGAGCTGGTGCAGGATGCGTACCTTGCGGCCGGCTATGGCGGCAGCCGAGAATACGGTGGTGCGGAACAACTCCTTGCTTACGGCCTGCGAGCACGAGAAGGTGAAGAGGATACCACCACTCTTAATCTGCGAGAGAGCGCGAGCATTGATTCGCTTGTAGCCCTGCATAGCGTTGCCCAACACCTTGTGGTGCTTGGCAAAGGCCGGCGGATCGAGGATGATGAGGTCGTACTTGTCGCCAATGTGCTTGAGATACTCCACTGCGTCGGCAGCAACAGCCTGGTGGGGATACTCCTCGCCAAAGTTAAGGCGCATATTCTCATCGGCCAAACGTACGGCTCGCTCCGATGCGTCCACCGAGCACACCTCCACGGCACCTCCCGATGCGGCATATACCGAGAAACCTCCCGTGTAGCAGAATGTGTTGAGTACGGTGCGACCCTTGGCGTAGTGGCGTACCAGCTCGCGGTTGCGGCGCTGGTCGAGGAAGAAGCCTGTCTTCTGTCCCTCCTCCCAATTTACGAGGAACTTCTCGCCATTCTCCAGCACAACATTATTCTTGCTTGCAGCACGGCCCCACAGGTAACCATCCACAGCGTTCAGACCAGCCTTGAAGGGCACGGTCTGCGAACTCTTGTCGTAGATAGCCGTCAGGCGCTCGCCAAAGGCCTCACGCAGAGCCTCGGCAATGGCCATACGCGAGAGATACATACCCACCGAGTGGCACTGCACAACGGCTGTCGAGCCATAGATGTCGATCACAAGGCCGGGTAGTGAGTCGCCCTCGCCGTGTACTAAACGGTAGCAGTTGGTCTGCTCGTTGTCGGTAAGCGAGAGTGCACGACGCACATCCATTGCTACGGCTATGCGGTGATTCCACCATGGCTGGTCGATCTGCTCCTCCTGCTCGAAGGTGAGCACACGCACGGCAATGGAACCAATCTGATAGTGGCCACGTGCGATGAAGTCGCCCGAACGGGTGAATACATCAACAACCTCTCCTTCGCGTAGTTCGCCATCGCTCTTTACTCGCTCGATGGCTCCGGAAAAAATCCACGGGTGACGACGCAGGAGAGACTCCTCCTTACCTCGACGAAGATAAATCTCTGCTCTCATATTATTGTTCTTTATCTGTTCTATCTTTTGGTTTGCGATAATGGCGGCGGCGACGATACTCCGCACGTTTGGGATTATGCTCCTCGCTCTTTGCGGTGGCCTGCACCCTGGTGGTGTGAGGCTCCCGCTTTGCCTTTGTTGTTTCGCGCTTGTGGGTGGTGGCATCACGCTTGACGGCACCCGCTTCGCTTATCACCTCCTCGATTTTAGGCTCGGTCAGAGGCTCCGATTTGAGCAAGTGCTCGTAGATGCTTATGCAGACCCACGCATCCGTTGCGGCATACATCTGTTGCTGTGGTGTTAGGGTCGAAGCCTCCCAGTTGCTCAGACGCTGAGCCTTCGATACGCGCTGCCCCAAGACTATAGCCGACATCTTGCGTAGGCTCTTCTCCTCGATTCCCCAAGCTGAGGCTATGTGCTGCAGGTCGATGAATCCACGCTCGTGGAAGTGACGCAGGGCGTGCAATGAACGCAAATCGCCAGCCACATCGGCACCAATCTTGATAATGTTGGGGTTGCTCAAAATCTTGAGTATGGCATTGTGCAACTTGGTGCGACACAGACGAATGAGATAACATCTTTGGTGGGTGGATAACTGCAACAAAGCCACCTTGTTACTCACTCCTGCCTTGAACGAAGGGCGGGTTTCGGTGTCGAATCCGATGATGGATTGGGCCGATAGGTCGCGGCACATATTTTCAATCTGATCCTCGCGCTCAACCACGATGATATGCCCGTCGAAACGAGCCGAGGGAAGCTCGGCTGTCTGTTCGTTGGTGATTGTAGATTGATATAATGCCATTCTCGTAATTATTGAGGGGCAAAGTTACTCAATAATTATGAGTTTACCGCTTATAGTGGCCGAAATTTTACCTTCGGTGAGCATCTTGTCGATTATCGTAGCCACACGTTCGGGATTGTGCTTCATTTTGTGGCACAACTCACGTGTCGAGAGTGACTCCTCGCCTAGAAGTGAGAGTATCTCCTGGCAAAGTGACGCATCGTCTTTTTGTTGGCGCTTGCGTGCAAGGCACACATCGCACACTCCGCACGGTGTAGCCTCTGTATCGCCAAAGTAGCGCTGCAATGTTACGCTGCGGCACTCCGTATCGCATCGGGCATAGTTGAGCATATTGCTGAAACGCTCCTGCATAAGGCGCTTGCGATGCAGATAGGTGTCGGGCGATATATACAAATCCTTCGATGGTAGGCGCTCCTCGTCCATAAAGAGCATAGGCGATGTGTTGGAGGGCACGTAACGAATTATACGCATCTGCCACATACGTTTGAGAATCTCCTTAACCTTCTCGACCGTGTAACCGCTGTTGGTGGCAATGGCGTGTTCGTCGATAGCGCGGAATTCGGTGAATACTCCGTTGTATAGACGTAGCAGGGTGCGGATAACCTGGTCCATATCGTAGTTTCCTACACGGATACGATACAGGTCGTCGCGACTTATGCAGAATATAATGCGGGCAGGGTTCTCCATCTCTTCGGTGAGAGTCATATATCCGTTCTGCTCCAGCAAGTTAAGTGCGGCCCGCACTTTGCCCACATAGATATGCTCTCGTCGGCAGAAATCGTGTATGTTAAAGATGAGCGAAGCATATTGCCCATCGCCGACGGCTATCTGCAGGTAGTCGCACACCTTGTCGTAGATGCTCTTGATCTCGTCGAGTGGCGGAAACTCGGCATCGAAGCGTTTGGTTATCTTACCCTCGTCGTCGGATGAGGATAGCAGTACGGCATAACTGCGTACTCCGTCACGACCCGCACGTCCCGCCTCCTGATAGTAGCTCTCCAGCGAGTCGCACATAGTGTAGTGTACCACAAAACGAACATCAGCCTTGTCGATACCCATACCAAAGGCATTTGTTGCCACCATAACCCTCACCTTGCCCTGTGTCCACTCCTCCTGACGTATGGCTCGCTCGGTGTGGGGCAGGCCTGCGTGGTAGAACGAGGCCGATATGCCCTGCGTACGTAGCGTCTCGGCCAACTGTTCGCACCCCTCGCGTGAACGCATATAGACTATGCCCGAACCTGCCACGTTCTCAATCACGCGCAACAGCTGCTCGTTCTTGTCGTCGGTGTGGCGCACGGCATAGGATAGGTTGGGGCGTGCAAAACTACTTCGAATGATATTGGGTTGGGCAAATCCCAGATGGTGCATAATATCTTTGGCAACGAGTTCCGTAGCTGAAGCCGTTAGCGCCAGCACGGGTACATCGGGCAACATTCGGCGAATCTCGGCAATACGCAGATACGATGGGCGGAAGTCGTAGCCCCACTGTGAAATGCAGTGCGCCTCGTCAACGGCCATAAGCGATACCTTCATTCGCTGCACACGCAGACGGAAAGCCTCGGTTGCAAGACGCTCGGGTGCGATGTAGAGGAATTTCATATCGCCATATACGCAGTTGTCGAGCGCAATGTCGATCTGGGTGTACGACAGTCCCGAGTGTATGGCCGTGGCGGCAATGCCCATCTTGCGCAGACGGTCGACCTGATCCTTCATCAGGGCGATTAGGGGAGTGATTACAATGCACAACCCATCGCGTGCCAGAGTAGGCAGCTGATAGGTGATCGATTTACCTCCTCCCGTAGGCATCAAAGCAAGGGTGTCCCGCCCCTCGATTATGGAGCGGATTATGGCCTCCTGTCCGAGACGGAACTGCTTGTAACCCCAATACTTCGCCAGTGTGGGGAGCAAATTATCGGCTATTTTGCTTTGATATTCACTCATTGAGTGCAAAATTAAGAAAAAAAAGTGCCCATTGCTAAATTTTATGTATATTTGTAGCGGATAAAAAGGCGAAAATTGCAATCGTAATCAAGCCCGAGTGCAAGACGTCTGAGATTGAAGGCAAGAACTTGTCTTTGCGCGACGCCCAGATATGGGTGGACGTATGGATAGAACGTGAAAGAAAAGGTTGAGTGAAGATGACAAACAAGGCGTTTAAAATATTTGCGGCATTTGTAATGCTTCTGCTCTATGCTTCGGTGTTTGCAGCAGGCAATGTCGTTGCGCTCACTTGCGAGTGTCGTCACCATAAGGCCGACGTTCACACCGCCTTTGACCATATCCACGTCTGCGAGCACGGCGATGCGCATCACTCACACGATTGTCACGATTGCGCTGATACAGAGTGTGGTCAGAGTATTGCCGACAGCAGTTGTTGCAATCATAATCATTCGACATCGATAGCACTCTACATCCAGCCTCGCACGGCCGACGACGATAGTTCGGAGCGTCAGAGCATACTGCTTGGTGTAGTGATCGATGTGCTTAACTTTGTCGACGCTGGGCAGGATACCCCATCACATACTAAGTATGGACTTTATCTGCCGCCATCGCTATTGGCCGGCCATACTTCTGGGTGCTCGTTGCGAGCCCCTCCTGCGTTTGTATAGTACCCTAAAGCAGGTGTGTCGAACGTCTGCGCCTATTGAGTAATTATACAAATTTGAAAACGAAATGAAAATCAGAAACTTTATACTTTGCGGCATTTTGTCGCTTTTGAGCATTGGTGCTTCGGCACAGAATGTTAAGGGTGTTGTGCGTGGTGCCGATATCAACGAGCCCCTGATTGGTGCGTCGGTATATTGGCTGGGCACTAATATTGGTATGGCCAGCGATCTTGAGGGTAAGTTCGATGTCTATCGTGTGAAGGGTTACGACAAGCTCGTTGCCGCCTACGTAGGTTACAAGAGCGATACCATCACCGTGGCTGAGGGCGTCACCAACGTAGAGTTCATCCTTAAGAACGACAACGAAATTGAGGCCGTGGTGGTTGAGGGTAACCTCGGTAACTATGTTAAGCGCGACGGTATATTGAAGAGTGAGTCAATTTCCTTTGCCGGACTCTGCAAGATGGCCTGCTGTACTTTGGCCGAGAGTTTCGAGAACTCGGCTTCGGTTACGGTGGGTTATAGCGATGCTATCTCGGGCGCACGTCAGATTAAGATGTTGGGCCTTACAGGTACATATACCCAGATTTTGGATGAGAATCGCCCCATTATGCGAGGCTTGAGTGCCCCCTATGGTTTGAACTACACACCCGGTATGTGGCTCAACTCAATCCAGGTGTCAAAGGGCGTGTCGTCGGTTACGGCTGGTCACGAGGCTATCACAGGCCAGATTAATATGGAGTACCGCAAGCCAACCGACGAGGAGCGTCTGTTCCTTAACCTATACTTCGATAGCGAGATGCGTCCCGAGTTCAACCTCTCGACCGCTATTCCTCTTACCAAAGATAAGCGTCTTTCGACTGTTATCCTTGCCCACGGCTCGATGGATACGCAGTCACACGATAGAAACCACGATGGTTTCCGCGATTTGCCCGAGACTCACCAGATAAACATTGCCAATCGTTGGTTGTGGCAGTCGACAGGTGGTACGCAGATTCGTTGGGGTTGGAAGTATGTCAACGAGAACCGCCTCAGCGGTGAGAACGACTATAAGCACTCGATGCGTGAGCAGATGGAGCAGAGCCTTACAACCTACGGCTCGAATATGGATAACTCTGGCGTGAATGCCTATCTTAAGATTGGTACTCCCGTAGGTGCTGCCGTATACGACCCCGAGACCGAGGAGGAGTATCGCTCAAATCTGGTCTTCGTGGCCGATTACAACTACTTTAAGGAGGATGCCTACTTTGGTCTTAACGACTACAATGGTCACGACCACGCTTGGTGGATGAACTTCTCATACACTCACTATTTTACCGCTCGCTCTTTCCTTGCAATGGGTGCTTCGGCCTCGATTACCAATAGCGACGAGAGAATTCTCAATAAGATGTATGAGAGCCCCAAGGTAGAGGGTCAGTTGCCCACTATGTGGGAGAGCGCCACTCGCAATCGTCTGCGCTATGTTGAGCCGGGCGTTTATGCCGAGTATACTTACAACATCCCCGAGAAGTTCTCTTTGGTGTTGGGTCTTCGTGGTGACTGGATGGGAGCTTCGAATATCGTAGCCGATTCAGGTGAGGCCCACTACGCTCCCAAGGAGAGTTTTGTTATCACACCCCGCTCGCACATCCGCTGGGATATCACTCCCTCGACCGTGTTGCGTGCTTCGGCAGGTTTGGGCTATCGCCGTGCAAGCATCTTCACCGACAACATCTGGATGTTAGCAACAGGTCGCAAGGCGCTTGTGAAGGGTCTTGACAACGATATCGAAAAGGCTCTTACGGCAGGTGTCAGCCTGACGCAGTATATCAAGCTGGGTGGCTATGACGATGCTACAATCAGCTTCGACTACTTCCGCACACAGCTCTATAACACTGTTCTCGCTGATCAGGAGTTGGGTAATGCTGGTGGTACTCCCGATGATGAGATTTGGATTTACAACACAGATGGCCGTGCCTTCACTGACACATATCAGGTGGATTTCCAGTGGACTGCCGCTCGTGGTCTGGATATCTTTGCTACCTACCGTTATACCAACGCCAAGGTTAGCATCGAGCGCAACGGCACAACACACTTGGTGGAGCGTCCGTTGACCAGCCGCTTCAAGACATTGCTCAACATTCAGTATGCGACACCTTACCGTCGTTGGGTGTTTGACGTGACGGCTCAGTACAATGGCCCGATGCGTCGTCCCTCGCTCGATGGCGACATCACTCGCTCGGAGCTCTCGCCCGCATATCCTATGTTCTATGCGCAGGTGAGCCGCAAGATTCGTAACTGGGAGGTGTATGTTGGTTGTGAGAACATTGCCGACTACATTCAGAAGGATCCTATCCTGATGGACGAGTCAAATCCCTTCTCGCCCGCATTTAACTCGTCGAGCGTGTGGGGCCCGTTGATGGGACGCAAGTTCTATATCGGCGCTCGCTTTAACCTCTATTAAAATGTAGATAAAAACTCTCTTTCGGCGTTATGCTTGCTGATTAAATTCTTACATACGCCCGAGTATGCTGCGGTTTAATCATCTGCGCAGGCCTTGAAATAGAGTCTTTCTATCCATTTTTAGCAATACAGCACTTTAGAGGTGGATGCGTAAAAGAGATTGATAAAAGAATAAAAATACTTAAAACTTTACCGCTATGAAAAAAATGATTATGCTTTGCCTTATGGCCGTTATCGGCTTTGGCGTAACAGGTGCTATGGCACAGAAGAAGCAGGTAGATCTTAAGACTACTGTTTTCCAGACCGATGTAGATTGCGAGAACTGCGCAAAGAAGGTCGATAACTCAATCCCTTACCAGAAGGGCGTTAAGGAGGTTAAGGTCGATGTATCGACTCAGACCGTAACCGTTACCTACGACACATCGAAGACCAACGACGAGACTTTGGTTAAGGCCTTCAAGAAGGTTAAGGTTAATGCCGAGGTTAAGGAGGTTGCAAGCAAGTAATCCCACCGCATAAATAAGAAAGTCCCCGAGAGAATTACTCTTCGGGGACTTTTTTATTAGAATAAATCTGCTGCCTGATGAATCAGGTCGCGGGCTATGTAGTAGGTCATCATTATCGCGACGACGAGTTTTATGCCCGTACCCACTATGAACGAAAGGAACGAACCGAAGCCCACCTTTGTAGCCTCGCTGAGCGTGCGGTGTTCGCTAATCATCTCGCCTAGCACGGCTCCGGCAAAGGGCCCTACAATTACTCCGATGGGTCCCATAAACATACCCGCGAAGATGCCTATCGTAGCGCCCGTCATACCCGCCTTCGAGCCTCCGAACATACGACTGAAGTAGGCGGGCAGGATGTAATCCATAATGCACACTGCAATGGTTACGATGCCCCACACCCACAGCATGGATACACTAATAGAGCCTGCCGAGCCAAAGTAGGCGCACACAAGTCCTATGAACGCAAGAGCAGGACCGGGCAGAATGGGAAGTATCGAGCCGATAACTCCTACTATGCCACACAATAGGGCTATTATTACAAGAAAGGTCTCCATACGCAACTTTATAAAGTAAGAGAGTGCCCATCAGGACACTCTCTTAATAAACATCTACACGTTTTGTGCCTTGATTACTTTACCAAATGGTTTGTTACCGAGTCGGGGAAGATTACCGAGGGCTTGAACGACTTCGCCTCCTCGAAATCCATCAGGGCATACGACACGATAATCACCAAATCGTCAACGGCCACCTTGCGTGCTGCCGCACCATTGAGGCAGATGGCACCACTGCCACGCTCGCCCTTGATGATGTAGGTCTCCAGACGCTCACCATTGTTAATGTCGAGAATCTGCACCTTCTCACCCTCAATCATATTTGCTGCATCCATCAAATCCTCGTCGATGGTAATGCTGCCCACATAGTTCAGGTTAGCCTGTGTAACTCTTACTCGGTGAATCTTCGATTTTAATACTTCGATCATCATCGTTATTTGATTTTTACGTTATCAATCAATCTTATCTCTCCGGCCTGCACGGCAATGCAACCCTGAATGCGGGGGCTCTCATCCCAGCTCTCAACCTGCTGCAGCGAGAGAGCATCCACAGCCTGGAAGTAGATTACCTTCAATAATCCATCGGCCTCCACCTGCTCCACAACCCAGCGTGTAAGCTCGGCGGGCGAGAGCTCAGCCGACTTGGCCTCACACTGCGAGATAACCTCGTAGATGTGGGGTGCTGCGGCACGATACTCAGGCGTAAGGAGCGTGTTGCGTGAAGAGAGGGCCAAGCCGTCCACATCGCGAATGATGGGACACTCTACAATCTCTACATCCAAACCCAACTGCTCGACCATAGCCTTGATTACTGCAATCTGCTGGAAGTCCTTCTCTCCGAAGTATGCCTTCGAGGGCTCGACGATTGCAAACAGACGGCTTACAACCTGTGCCACGCCATTGAAGTGGCCGGGGCGTGTGGCACCCTCCATTACCTTGTCAACTTGTCCGAAGTCGAACTCTCGAGTATCGGGCTCGGGATATATCTCCTCGACCGAGGGCATCAGCACATAGTCTGCGCCGGCAGCCTCCAACACGGCGGCATCAGCCTCAGGCGTGCGGGGGTAGTTTCTCAGGTCGTTCTTGTCGTTAAACTGAGTGGGGTTTACAAATACACTTACCACCACTGTCTTACACTCGCGGCGAGCCTTCTCAACCAACGAGCGATGTCCTGCGTGTAGGGCACCCATTGTGGGTACGAAGCCGATGCTCGACTTATCGAGCAGGGCCAACTCCTCTTTGAGGTCGCTTACTTTACTGAAAGTTTTCATTAGTCAGTGCTATAAAACTGCGACAAAGTTATATAATAATATCGGAATTAAAAATTTCATCCTGCGATAAAAACATTACATAACAAAAAAAGTCCCCCAACGGGAGGACTTTTTTCGAAAATATAGCTCTTTTTACTAGTTCAGCGAGGGGAGGAACGACCACTCCTTCGAGTAGTGGAGCATCTGCTCGGTGAAATCGGTCTTGTAGATAAGCTTCACATCCACAATCTTGCCATCCTGCTCTACGAGCTCGTAGTCGGGGTTTACAAAGCCGCTGTAAGGCTCGATGCCCAGCTTGGCGTAACGCTCCAATACCTCCTTGTGCAGGTCGTAGTCGATCTTCACTGCGTAATCTTCCACGAGCTTACGGCCAGCCTCGTAGTCGCCAGTAGACTTGATGCGCTGTACCTCCTTCAAGAGTTCGCCGAACAGACGACGCAGAGCCTCGAAATCGTTAACGACGATGTACGACTTGCCATCCTGCTTAACCCACTCGATTACGTTATCCTTCTTTCCCATCTCGTAGCACCACTCGGCGATGAGCTTGCGGTTACGCATATGTGCCTCCTCGACATTCTTGCCAAGCTCGATACGAGCAAACTGAGTCATCATACCATTCATAATATAGTCGGCATACTGTGCCTTGGCTACATCGAGCGAGGGGATAAGACCAATCTCCACCATCTTGGGATCACCCAAGTAGTAAAGACCGAAGAGGTCGGCGCGTGTCTCCTCCAAAGTCGAGGTGTAGCTCTTGAGCTCGCCACCCTTAACGCCCTCGGCCAACTGACCTGATCCGTGACCCAAGCACTCGTGCAGGTCGGTGTGCAGGTCGTCCGATAGCTTGCCGTGCTGTGCGATGCGCTCGCGGTCCTCCGCGCGGAGCATAAACTCCTCGTTGAAGCCGTTGCCCTGTGCAGCCTTGTCGTAGGCGTAGGTGATGTTATCGATGGTTACAGACTTCGAACCATACTCTTTGCGAATCCAGTCGGCGTTGGGAAGGTTGATGCCGATGGGTGTTGCAGGGAAGCAGTCGCCGCCGAGCATTGCTACGGTAATAACCTTTGCCGATACACCCTTAACCTCCTTCTTGCGGAACTTGGGATCGATGGGTGCGTTATCCTCGAACCACTGTGCGTTGGCCGAGAGGATCTGCGTACGGCGGCAAGCGGCGCTGTCGATAAAGTTCACAGTGCCCTCCCACGAAGCCTTGCGACCGAGGGGATCGCCATAATCCTCAATAAAGCCGTTCACGAAATCGACATTCGACTCGTTGTCGCCCACCCAAAGGATGTTGTAGCGGTCGAACTCACGCAGATTACCTGTGCGATAGTAGTTCACAAGTGCGTTGATGATGCTCTTCTGGGGCTCCTCGGCTACCTGTGCAGCCTTCTCCAACCAGAATACAATCTGAGCGATGGCCTCTGAGTACATTCCGCCCAACTTCCAGGTCTTCTCCACAATCTGTCCGTTCTCGTCCTTGATGAGCTTCGAGTTAAGACCATAAGAGATGGGAGTGGGGTCGTTGTCGTCGCGCATAGCAGCATAGAATGCCTCTACCTCCTTCATCGTTACGCCCTCGTAATAGTTGCAGGCCGACTCGGTTACCATATCCACACCGTCGTCCTGGTTAAGACGCTTGGCATAGAGTGCGGGGTCGAAGATAATGTCGAGCAGAAGCGTCTTCTCGATTGAGAGAGTCTGCGGATCGACATACTTACCCACCATCTGCTCGAACCACTCGCGTGAGAACTCGGGACGGAACTTGTCGTTAGAGTAGTGGTGGTGGATACCATTGGCAAACCACACCTTCTTCAGGTACTTCTCCATAGCCACGAAGTTGGCCTCCGCGCGGTCGCCGTCGTACTTGGTATAGATTGACTCCAGTGTGCGGCGGATGGTGAGGTTATACTTAAAGTTCTGGTCGAACAAAATGTCACGACCAGCCTTTGTAGCCTGTGCCAGATAGTAAATCAGAGTCTTCTGCTGCAGGGGCAACTTCTCGAAACCCGGTACCTCGTAACGAAGCACCTTGATGTCGTCAAATTTATCAATAATCCACGGCATAGCCTCCGTAGTATTGGTCTCGGCCTCGGTGGATTTGCTACCACAAGAGTAGAGCGAAAAGAGTGAAAGTGTCATAATCGCAAATGTTAATATAAAGCGGCTCATTTTCATAGTTAGTTATAGGTGAGTATTTTATTTTGTGACAAAGTTACCGCTTTTTTCTTGAAATGAACCAAACTTGCCATACAAAATAATAAATGCCCGATTTTTCGGGCATTTATCACTTTATTCATACTTTGCTCCCGTGGCTTCAAACCAGGGATTCTTTAAGTCGGCTTTGTTGTAGGCCAGCACCTCACCCTCGGGGTAGGATTTGGTGGTGCCGCCCGCCTCGCTCAGAATCAATTCGCCAGCGGCGGTGTCCCACTCGTAGGTGTTGGTTGTGCGCACGTAGTAATCCACCTCACCCTCGGCAAGTAGGCAGAACTTGTAGGAGCTTCCCTGCTCTATTACTTCCATATCGGGATACAGTTTTCGCATCTGCTCCACGCGCTCGATGGTCTCGGGGGTCTGGTGCGAACGCGATACGGCCATACGGAAGCCCTCGTGCTTACTGCTCTCGAGCGGCAGACGCTCCAACATAGCCTCAATCTGCTTGCCCTCATACTGCGGGTTGTCGCAAGGCTCAATGTCGCGAATAAGGTATGCACCCTTACCCTTGGCTGCAACATACATCTTCTTAAGGTAGGGGACATATAGGATTGAGCCTATGCACACGTTGTCGGCCAAAAGGGCTATGTTAACGGTGAACTCGTTGTTGCGCTTGATAAACTCCACGGTGCCGTCCAGTGGGTCAACCAACAGGAAGAGTTCCCAATTACGACGCTCGTCGAAAAGAATTTCGCGACCCTCCTCGCTCAGGATGGGAACTCGCGTGGGGCCCAGATACTCCTTAATGGTATTGTGAGCCATTCTGTCGGCCAGTGTGATGGGAGTGTGGTCACTCTTCATCGTCACATCATAATCGTCATAGTTGTTGTAGATGTTCATTATTGCGGCTCCGGCCTTCACGGCAGCATTGAAACATTGGGGCAACAGATGCTCGCGGATTTGAGCCACTATAACTTTTTGGTCTTGAGATGTCATTATTAAGGTCAGTTTTATTTCATTGTAAAGTTACACATAATTTATGAAACCGAGAATTTTCTGGCAGGAAAAATATCGACTATTTTACGAAAGAGATATATTATATCCCACGCAGAACAATTTGTCTCTTTGGCAATCGTGGCCACATATTTTGCACTTGTCCACGCAACCCCTGCAGCGAGCAGAATGGAGATGGTCACAAGCACATCGAGCGTGGCACTACTCACCAATAGTAACGTAAATGATGCGCATATAATTGTTGTGCGCAGAGAAAATTTTACCCTTCGCGTTTGTGTGTGGTCGGCTATGGGGGAGTAGGTGTAGTATCCCTCTGCGCAACGTTGTAGAACATCGCAAGAAAAACCTCCAGCATCGATTATGGCATTGCGCAGAAAAAGGCAGTCGTGCGACGAGCGCGAGCGTATCCACGCACAGTTACGGGCCTTGGACGAGCATAGTATGATGGCGAGATTTTCGATGGCTCGCGGGCGTAGTGTGGCGGAGCTGCCGATGGGTAGAATGTGGTCGTACGATGCGACCACAACACCTGCATTCAGGTCGTCGTAGACCGAGCGGTAGGGCGCATCGACAAGTATCAGACGGCGATAACTGCGCTGGCGTGAGCGATAGAGATTTTCAATATGTACCGAAGGCAACTCCTGCGTTGATGTGCAGTTCACCCTCACCATCCTAAAGTGGCGAACAAGCGAATCAAAGGCCTCGGCGTGAAGCGAAGAGTCGAGTACTACTATGACCTCGTAACGTCCATACTCCTGTCCGAGTAGGCGCGATACCTGCTGCAGATCGCTCACCGAGGTGCAGACCACCGAGCAACCTATAAATCCCAGCGACTCGCCGCACCCCGTGATGTCATCCCCCAGCAGAGTCTGATGCTCTATGGCACGCACGATTTTAATGGTGCGAAAGAGCACGATGGCTATTAGGAGCAGGAGCAGCGAGTATATTAATATATATGCAATCATTGCGAAGCGGAGGTGCGCACCAGCGCACGTTTATATGAGTTTATGAGTGTCTCGGCGTAACGGCTCTCCGTTTGCGAAAATATTGCCTTCACGGCACCTAGCGAGTAACCCTCTCTGGAGAGGTGGCGGCACAGTGAACGACGGTCGCACTCCGACATCTGGCCTAAGCATTGACGTATGCGTGCGTGGTGAAGGGGTCGCCCGAGCGAGGCAAGGGTGTAGATAGTTTCGCTTATTATCGGGTGACGACTCTCCGAAAGTATTATATTGTGCAAGCGTTTCTCGGCAATCTCTATGCCGAATGTGCGTACTATGGCAAGCCCCAGCATACGCAGGTTGCGGTTGTCGTTACCCAGCAGTGGCTCATAGGCTATAGGCAGCACCCCTCGGCGCAGGAGCGTGAGTATGCGGGCAATATCGAATGGCGAAAGCTCGTATTGGAGCGAAGCTATGGTCTGTATGGCCGATATGGGGTTTATTGCCATTATGGCTAGCAGTGCACTGTTACGTATGTCGCTGTTCGAGGAGTTTGCATAACGCATAAAGTGTTGTGAGGAGTAGTGTCGTGTTGGCAGGGCACTCATAATCAGGAGCAGATGTGCCCGCCGAGACCCTCTGCAAAGGCGTATGCGTCGCATCAGAAACCTGTCGAGTCGCAGTCGCTCGACCAGGGCCATCAGCTCTTCGGTCTGGTTGCCATAGGTGTGACTCACTACCAGGTGTATGGCCTCGGCCAAGGCCAGCCGCGAGCGCGCGGAGCGTGCACGTATCCTCTCACCGGAGTCGTTGTCGTGGGCAAGCAGGGTGGTTATCTGCCTGATGTAGAGGTCGCGTGGCGAGGGATTGTGACGAGCCGACCGCGTCTTGTGGGTAGAGACTGTCAGACACAAGATTATTGCTAGAGTCAGCGATGCATATATGAAGAACAGCAGATTCATAGACGGCTCCGGGTATTAAGTTGTGCCTCAGCCTTCATCCTCAGCCGACCCATACATATCGGAAAGGTCATATATTGGTCGACACCGCACTCCAACAGGCTCAATACCGTTTGCTCGGATTGGTGCCACGCCACGACATACACCGCAGGTGAACTCTTGCCTCGAGAGCGGACGAGCGATATAAACTCCGTGCCGTCGATAAATGGTGTCACCGATAATGCAATAATTATCGAAGGGTGCTCCCTCAGGCAGGCAACGATGGCCTGCTCGGATGACGAGCAACATACGATGCGTGCCGAAGTGGTGCTGAGGATGGCCGCTATGAGGCTTGCCGTGGAGCTATGCTCGGAGTATATGACAATTGTTTGGTGACTCATTTTCGGAATGTTTGCCGCTTTGAGTGTTCGAAAAATGTGCCAAATGCTAAATAGTTGAAAAAAAAGTGGGTTTACGCTTGTTTTGAGAATATTTTTTGTATATTTGCAGGCCGAATTTCGGCAAAAATGTAATTTATTTTAAGAATAATGTACGTTATAGTAGAGATCGCAGGTCAGCAGTTTAAGGCTGAGAAGGGTCGTAAGCTCTATGTTCACCGTCTTCAGAACGACGTAGAGTCGTCAGTGAGCTTCGACAAAGTCCTGCTTGTAGACAACGACGGTCAGGTAAAGGTAGGTGCACCTGTAGTAGAAGGCGCCTCAGTTAAGTGTAAGATCTTGAAGCACCTCAAGGACGATAAGGTTTTGGTGTTCAAGAAGAAGC